>JBIKVM010000068.1:0-12346 GCA_044356825.1 Limisphaerales bacterium | reverse complement strand
CGCCGCGCCGAGCGCGCGTTCATAGCCCGGCGCGACGGCCAGTTGGTCGAGGACCTGCGCGCCGGCCCGCGATTCGCGCGCGATCAGCGCCGCGAGCGCCTGCGCCTCGGCGCCGAGCGCGCGCGCTTCGCCCTCGGTCGCGGCACGGGCGGCGCGGGCCGTGCCCTCGCGCGTCTGCAACTCGGCCCTCGCGGCCTCGGCCTCGATCAGGCGCGCCTCGGCGGCCGCGGCGGCGGTTGCGGCGCGCAGGGCCTCGGCGTCGGCCTCGGCGCGAATCGCCTCGGCGCGCGCGAGTGCGGCATCGGCCGCGCGCGCGGCCTCGGCGGCGCGTCCGGCCTCGGCCTCGGCGCGTGCCATGGTGGCGGAGATCTCGGCCACGAGGCGGCTTGCGGACTGGTGGCGGGCGGCGATGCGCGCGGCATCCCCGGTCGCGCGCGAGAGCGCCTCTTCGGCGCCACCGAGCGTTGCCCCCGCGAGGTGCGCGGCCGCAGCGAGCTCGGCCAGCCGCGCGTCATGCCCCTCACCCTCGGCCGCGAGCGTCGCCTCCTCTGCCGCAAGTGCCGCCGCCGTCTCGGCGGCATCGCGCAGAAGCTCGGCCTCGCGCGCGGCGTCGCGCTCGATTTGCCCCGCGCGGGCGTCGAGCGCGGCAATCGCGGCCTGCGCCGCCGCCTGACGGTCGGCAAGGGTCGCGTGCTCCTGCTCGAGCCGCTGGCGCAGCGCCCCGGCGATCGCGGCCTCGTCGCGGGCGGCGGGCAGGGCGGCCTCGCAGGTCTCGCGCGTGCGCCCTGCCCCGAGCGCCCGGCCCGCGGCGGCGCCCACCGCGCGCGTCGCCTCGGCCAGCGCCGCCGCGGCGCGCGCGCGCGCGGCATCGGCCTCGGCCCAGCGGCGCCAAGCGGCCAGCGCCTCGGCCCGCCGCAGCGCGGCCCCGATCTCGCGATAGCGCGCGGCGGCGCGGGCCTGCCGGGCCAGTGCCGCAAGCTGCTGGGCAAGCTGTTCGAGCACATCCTCGACGCGGGCGAGGTTGCCCTCGGCGGCCGTCAGGCGCAATTCGGCCTCGTGCCGGCGCTGATAGAGGCCCGCGATCCCGGCGGCATCCTCGAGCACGCGGCGCCGGTTGCGGGGGCGGGCGTTGATGAGTTCGCCGATCTGCCCCTGCCGGACGAGGGCAGGCGATTGCGCCCCCGTCGCGGCATCGGCGAAGAGGATCTGCACGTCGCGGGCGCGCAACTCGCGGCCGTTCAGGCGAAATGCCGAACCGGCCTCGCGGGTGATGCGGCGCGTGATCTCGATCTGGTCGGCATCGTTGAAACCCTGCGGTGCGAGGCGCTCGGAATTGTCGATGAGGAGAGCCACCTCGGCGAAATGGCGCGCGGGGCGGCTGGCCGAGCCCGCGAAGATCACATCCTCCATCCCCTCGCCGCGCATGGCGGTCGGGCGCGTCTCGCCCATGACCCAGCGCATCGCCTCGAGCAGGTTCGACTTGCCGCAGCCGTTCGGGCCGACGACGCCCGTCAGCCCGTCGCGGATGGGCAGATCGGTCGGGTCGACGAAACTCTTGAACCCGTTCAGCCGCAGCCGAAGTAAGCGCACCCCGAACCCTCTGCACCAGCGGCACACCGGCCGCACGCAAAGGCTAGCGGTTCGCGCGGAAATGCCAACCACATTCTGCGGAACTTTGCAGCGATGGTCTGTCGGGCGCTGGCGCATGCACCGGCGCCTGACCTTGCGCCTGCAGCGGCGGCGGCGGTTCGCGATCTGTCTGGCGCGCCCGGGATGCAAGGGAAGCGCACGGCATGTCCGCCAATAGGGTCGGCTCACAGCGTGCATGGCGACTTGTCCCGGGGATGGTCGGAGTGAGAGGATTCGAACCTCCGACCCCCTGCTCCCGAAGCAGGTGCGCTACCAGACTGCGCTACACTCCGACGGCCCGAGGGGTTAGCGTCGGCGGGCCGGTTTGGCAAGGGTAAAGACAATCGTGTCAGGTCATGGCAGGGAATTGGACGATGGCGGGCGGCGGAGGGCCCGGGGATGAAGGACAGGTCACGCTCATGCGCCGGCGCACTGCTGCTCGGGCTGCTTGCGGCCTGCGCGCCGGCCGTTCCCTTGCCCGCACCCCCGGTCGAGGTTGCCGCCCCCCTGCCGGAGATGCGGACCTTTGCGCCAACCACCCCGCCCGCTCATGGCCGCACCGACAACGCCCGTCTCGGGCGTGATGTCCTCGACCTGCTCTTCGTCCTCGAGAGCGGGCGCGAACTCGAGCGTTTCACGCGGTTCGAGGGGACGGTCCGGGTCGGTCTTCGCGGTGCCGTTCCGCCCACCGCCCGGATGGACCTCGCGCGCCTGATCGCGCGGCTGCGCGCCGAGGCCGGAATCGACATCGTCGCCGCTGCGCCCGGGACGGTGCCCGGAATCGTGGTGGAGTTCGTTCCCGCCCGGGTGATGCGCGCAACGGTCCCCGAGGCCGCGTGCTTCGTCGTTCCGGGCGTTTCGGACTGGGCCGCCTTCGATGCCGACCGCCGCAGCCCAGCGCTGGACTGGGCACGGCTCGAGACGCGCGCGACCGTCGCGGTATTTATCCCCGACACGGCCGCGCCGCAAGAGGTGCGCGACTGTCTCCACGAAGAGATCGCGCAGGGTCTCGGGCCGCTGAACGATCTGTGGCGCCTGACCGATTCGGTCTTCAACGACGACAATTTCCACACCGTCCTGACGGGCTTCGACATGCTCGTGCTGCGCGTGGTCCATGATCCTGCGCTGCAGAGCGGGATGTCGCGCGCCGAAGTCGCTGAACGGCTGCCGCGGATCCTCGAGCGGATCAACCCGGCAGGGGGGCGCGTGGCACCCACCCCGGGCACGGCACCGCCGTCGCGGGCGTGGGCCGCCCGCATCGAGGCCGCGATCACCCCCGGTGCCGGTCGCGCCACGCGCGCGGCGGCGGCACGCGGTGCGCTCATCCTTGCCGAGCGCGAGGGTGCCGAACCCGCCGAGCGCGCGCTCAGCCATTTCCTTGTCGCGCGCAGCATCAGCCTTGCCGATCCGGCGGCCGCGCTCGACCATTACGCGGCCGCGCGCGCCATCTGGGCCCGCCTACCGGGGACGGCGCCGCATCTGGCCCAGCTTGACATGGACACGGCCGTGATCGCGCTGCGCGCAGGCAGACCCGAGGCGGCGCGCGGGATGATCGCGCGTGCGCTGCCCGCAGCCGCGGCAGCCGAGAATGCGGCGTTGCTGTCAACCATGCTCATGATCGATGCGGTGGCGGCCGATGCGTCTGGTGATGCGCGAGACGCGCGGGCGCGCTGGCTCGACAGTCTCGGATGGGCGCGCTATGGGTTCGGCGCGGACGACAAGGTCCGCGCGCGGGCGGGCAGCATCGCCGCCCTGTCGCCCAGTCGGAGCTAGCGGATGATCGTGCTTGCCGGAATGGTCCTCGGGGCCGTGCTCGGGGTGATGCAGGCGCGCAGGCGCGGCGGAAGCCGGCTTGACATGTTGCATCACGCGGCGGCCTTCGCGATCGCCTTCGCGATCCTCGGTATGTTCCTCACAATCCTGATCGGAAGAACTGCCTCGTGACGCCCGCAGCACGGGTACAGGCCGCGATCGAGGTCCTCGAGCGCGTTCGTGGTGGTGTGCCGGCCGAACAGGCGCTGACGAACTGGGCGCGCGGCAGCCGCTTCGCCGGATCGGGCGACCGCGCGGCGGTGCGCGATCATGTGTTCGACGCGCTCCGGCGGCGCCGGTCGGCGGCCGCGATGGGCGGCGCGGGCTGGGATGCTACGGATGCCGCCGAGGCGCCCGGGCGCGCCATGATGCTCGGCCTTCTGCGGCAGGGCGGAATCGATCCGGCGGCGATCTTCACCGGCGCGGGCCATGCCCCCGCCCCGCTCGGGGATGCCGAGGCCGCGCCGCCGCCTGAGGAGTTGCCGCAGACGGTCGCGCTCGACTGTCCGGAATGGCTCGCGCCGATGCTGCTGGCCGACCTCGGCGCGGCATTTGGGCCGGTTCTGGGCGCGCTGCGGCTGCGCGCGCCGGTCTTCGTCCGCGTCAATCCCCTGCGCGCCGATCGCGACAGCGCGGTTGCGGCGCTCGGCGCCGACGGGATTGTGGCGCGGCCCCATCCGCTTGCGCCGATGGCGCTTGAACTTGTGTCGGGCGCGCCGCGATTGCGGCAGGCGCGTGCCTACGCCGAGGGTATGGTCGAGCTTCAGGATGCGGCATCGCAGGCCGTGGTCGAGTCGCTGCCGCTTGGCGACGGGATGCGCGTGCTCGACTTCTGTGCGGGCGGCGGGGGAAAGACACTGGCTATGGCGGCGCGGGCGCGCATTGCACTTACGGCGCACGACCGCGACGCGGGGCGGATGCGCGATCTGCCGCAGCGTGCGGCGCGCGCGGGGGTGCGGGTGCGCCGTGCCCCTGATGCCCGCGATCTGCCGTCCGCGGCCTTCGACCTCGTTCTGGCCGATGTGCCCTGCTCGGGTTCGGGCGCCTGGCGGCGGCAGGTCGAGGCCAAGTGGCGCCTCGATGCCGCGGGGCTTGCGGCGCTGTCTGCGGCGCAGGAGGGCGTGCTCGCGGGCGCCTCGCGCCACGTCGCGCCGGGCGGCGTGCTTGCCTATGCCACCTGCTCGATCCTGAGTTGCGAGAACGAGGCTGCCGTCCACGGATTTGCCGCGCGATCTGGCTGGGATGTCACCTTCGAGCGTCGCTTCGATCCGCGCGAAGGTGGGGATGGCTTCTATGTCGCCCTGCTTCGGCGGCAGGGTGGCGCAGTTAATCGGTGATTAACGATTGCCGCTGTTATAGTTTGGGGCAATCGTGATTCGTTGTTGTTCCATTGTCGATTTCCGTTTCCCTTCCTGTCGATCTTGTCGGGGGCCGCATCCTGCGGGCAGCGCCGGCACTCGCGTTCCTTGCCGCACTCGCGGGTGGGGCGTCGTTCATCGTTGATGACGGGTTTGTACGCCTGTCGTTTCTGACCCTTGCGCTGACGCTTGCCGCGCTGCTGGGCGTGGCGCGCATCGCGGTCTGGGTGGGTGCGTTCTGGCGCCGAAGCCGAGGCCGGGCGCTCTGCCGCGCGCTCGAGGCCGATCCATCGCCCGTCTTCTTGACAGATGCCGGCGGCTGCGTCCTGGCCGAGAACCGCGCCATGCGCTCGGCCCATGCCGAGGCCGGGGCGCGCGGGGTCGTCGAATATCTCGGCGGGCTTATGGCCCATCCGGCTGCGGCTCTGCTGCGCCTGCAGACCCGCGCCGCGAAGGAAGGCGCCGCGCAGGAGGATTTCGTCTCGGGCGCGGGGCGGTTGCGTCTTGGCGTCCACGCGGCCCGCGGCGGCATCTTCCTTTGGCGGGTCGCCCCCCCGCTCGAAGGGGTGATGCGGGTTCCGCCCGAGGCCGCGGACTGGCCCGGATCGCCTGCCGGATCGGTCGTGCCGCCCGTTCTGGTCTGCGATGCCAAGGGGCGGATCCTCGGCGCGAACCCCGCGCTCTGCGCGCTCGCGGGGGGGAAGATGCCCGCCACCGTCGCCGACGTCCTGATGCCAACCTGCGAGGGGCCGTTCGCTCGCGCAACCTTTCAGCGGCACGATGGCGCCGCGCTGCCTGTCATCGTCCTGCGCGCGGAGTTGCCCGAGGGACTGACCCGTCTGTGCATCCTGCCGGCCGCGGCGGTCGATGCCGCTGCCGCCCTCACGCCCGAGCGCGCAGATTTCGACGCGCTTCCCGTCGCGCTCCTGCGGCTCAGCGTCGGGGGGCAGATCCTTGCCGCCAATCAGGTGGCCCGCGCCCTTCTGGGCGAGGCACCCGAGCCTGGCACGTCGCTTGTCGACCGGATCGAGGGACTCGGACGCAACATGCATGGCTGGCTCATGGATGTGGCCGTCGGCCGGAGCGGCGGAGGCACCGAGGTCGTGCGGTTGCGCCGTGCAGGCGGCGAGGCCTTCGTCCAGATTGCGCTGCACCCGGACCCGGGCGGGGCGCTGATTGCCGTCCTGACCGATGCGACCGCGATGAAGACGCTCGAGGCGCAGTTCGTCCAGAGCCAGAAGATGCAGGCCATCGGGCAGCTTGCCGGTGGGGTCGCGCACGACTTCAACAATCTGCTGACCGCGATCTCGGGCCATTGCGATCTGCTGCTCTTGCGGCACCAGTCGAACGATCCCGATTACGCCGATCTCGTCCAGATCCACCAGAACACCAACCGGGCGGCAAGCCTCGTCGGGCAGCTCCTCGCGTTCTCGCGCAAGCAGACGCTGAAGCCCGAGACGCTCGATCCCGGTGATGTCATCGCCGACCTGACGCACCTGCTCAACCGCCTCGTGGGCGCCCGCGTCCACCTCAGGCTGGAGGTCGCAGAGGAGGTGGGACCCATCCGGGCCGACCGCCGCCAGCTTGAACAGGTGCTGATGAACCTCGTCGTCAACGCCCGCGACGCGATGCCCGAGGGCGGGCAGATTTCGGTCTCGGTCAGGCCCTGCCGCCTCGGAGCCCCGCTGCGGCGCGACCGGGCAAGCGTCCCGGCCGGCGAATACGCCCTGATCGTCGTCGCCGACGAGGGCGTCGGCATCCCGCCCGAGCGCATCGAGAAGATCTTCGAGCCCTTCTTCACCACCAAGCGCCCCGGCGAGGGGACGGGCCTTGGCCTCTCGACCGCCTACGGGATCGTCAAGCAGACGGGCGGGTTCATCTTCGTCGACAGCACGCCCGGCAATGGGGCGCGCTTTTCGATCTATCTGCCGGTCAACCGCGACCGGCTGGTCGACCTTGCGCCGCAACCCGCCCAGCCGGCAACGGGCGTTGCGGGGCCGCGCCCGGGGCAGGGGGTCGTCCTGCTTGTCGAGGACGAGGCCCCGGTGCGCGCCTTCGCGACACGGGCGCTGCGTATGCGGGGCTTTTCGGTGATGGAGGCCGATTGTGCCGAAACCGCGCTCGAGTTGCTGGGTGATGGCAATCTGCGCATCGACGTGATCGTCACCGATGTCATCATGCCGGGCCTCGACGGTCCAGCCTGGGTGCGGCGCGCGCTGGTCGATCGCCCGGGCACGCGCGTCGTGTTCATTTCAGGCTACACCGACGAGCACTTCGAGGCCGAGCAAACCGCCATCCCCAACTCTGCCTTCCTGCCCAAGCCCTTCTCGCTGGGCGACCTGATCCGCGTCGTGCAGGGCGCCCCGCACGGAAGCTATCAACCGAGGCTGGCATAGAGCGCGAAATCGGGTGCGAGGTCCGCCCGCAGCCTTGCTTCGGTCGCAGCCGAGAGATCGAGCGGCGCGTCGGGCGAGACGTTGCGCCGCGGCAAGATCGCCCTGACCCCGGTGCGGTCAGCAAGGAACGCCAGCAGCGCATCCATCCGGTCGTGGCGGAAAAGATGGTCAACCCGGCAATCGGCAGCGGGCGCAATGAGGCGTGACTGCCGGCCGACTGCGGCATGAACCGGGCAAGGATCCGACAGATGGTCGAGCACGAAGCGATCGAAACTGAGGCCGCGGGTTGATTGCGCGAGGCCAGCGATATCCTCGCGCAGCCGGTAGCGATACCAACTGCCGAGCCACGCGATCGGTTCGCGCATCACGGCCACGGTCTCGAACCGCCCCCCGCCCGCGCTGCGCTCGAGCAGGGGGCGCAGATGGCGGTCGAAGTCCCGAACGCCGAGGTGCTTGAGCGCCGGCGGATGGCGCAGCACCATGCCGGCCTCGGACCCGAAGGCCACGGCGAGCGCCGTCGTCCCCGTCTTGGGCACCGCGAGCAGCGCGAGCCGGGCCTCTGGAAAGACAAGCATCGTCTCCTCCGCTCCGAAGCTGCGGCGGCGTCAACGCTTCGTTAACCGTCTGCGTGCAGGAATGCGGAGAATTCGATTGAAATGTTCTCCGTTTGCCCCTAATAGCGGAACATGAAGCGAACGCCGGCCCGAGTTGCCGCCCTGTCGCGGCTGTGGAATAAGGATATGTCAGATGGTGACAGCAAATCTGGTTGAGTTCAACGGAAGGCGCGAGATGGACAAGCAGAAGGCACTCGAAAGCGCGCTCGCCCAGATCGAGCGGCAGTTCGGCAAGGGCTCGATCATGCGCCTCGGCGCCGGCAACCCGGTGGCCGAGATCGAGGCGACCTCGACGGGTTCGCTCGGGCTCGACATCGCGCTCGGCATCGGCGGCCTGCCCAAGGGCCGCATCATCGAGATCTACGGCCCCGAAAGCTCGGGCAAGACGACGCTGACGCTCCACGTCGTCGCCGAAGAGCAGAAGAAGGGCGGCGTCTGCGCCTTCGTCGACGCCGAACACGCGCTCGACCCGACCTATGCGCGCAAGCTCGGCGTCAACCTCGAGGATCTGCTGATCAGCCAGCCCGACACGGGCGAGCAGGCGCTCGAGATCGTGGACACCCTCGTGCGCTCGGGCGCGGTCAGCCTCGTCGTCGTCGATTCGGTGGCGGCGCTGACGCCCAAGGCCGAGATCGAGGGCGACATGGGCGACATGCAGATGGGCAGCCAGGCCCGGCTGATGAGCCAGGCGATGCGCAAGCTCACCGCCTCGATCGGCCGATCGAACTGCATGGTCATCTTCATCAACCAGATCCGCATGAAGATCGGCGTCATGTTCGGCAGCCCCGAGACGACGACGGGGGGCAACGCGCTCAAGTTCTACGCGAGCGTCAGGCTCGACATCCGCCGCACCGGCTCGATCAAGGACCGCGACGAGGTTGTGGGCAGCACGACGCGCGTCAAGGTCGTGAAGAACAAGCTCGCCCCGCCCTTCAAGCAGGTCGAATTCGACATCATGTACGGCGAAGGCATCTCGAAGACGGGCGAGTTGCTCGACATCGGCGTGAAGGCCGGGGTTGTCGAGAAATCGGGGGCGTGGTTCTCCTACGGGGATGAGCGGATCGGCCAGGGGCGCGAGAACGCCAAGACCTTCCTGCGCCAGAACCCCGCCATCGCGGCCGAGATCGAGGATCGCATCCGCGCCGCGAACGGGCTCGACTTCCACATGCCGGGCGGGGCCGAGGGCGAGGACCTCGTCGACGGCTGAGGGCCATCCCCAGCCGTGTTGCAGTAAGGTGCGGGCCCCGCTAAAGGGAGGGGTCGAAACCCAGCCCGGGGCCCGCCGCCATGCCGTCGCTTTCCGACATCCGCTCGACCTTCCTCGACTATTTCGCGCGCAACGGGCACGAGGTCGTTGCCTCATCCCCGCTCGTGCCGCGCAACGACCCGACGCTCATGTTCGCGAATTCGGGCATGGTGCAGTTCAAGAACCTCTTCACCGGGGTCGAGCGGCGCGATTACGTCCGCGCTACCACCGCGCAGAAATGCGTCCGCGCCGGCGGCAAGCACAACGACCTCGACAATGTGGGCTACACGGCCCGCCACCACACCTTCTTCGAGATGCTGGGCAACTTCAGCTTCGGCGACTATTTCAAGGCCGACGCCATCGCCTTTGCGTGGGAACTCCTGACGCGCGACTACGCCATCCCGAAGGATCGCCTCCTCGTCACCGTCTATCACACCGACGACGAGGCGGCGGGGATCTGGCGCAAGGTCGCGGGCCTGCCGGATGAGCGGATCATCCGCATCCCGACGAACGACAATTTCTGGATGATGGGCCCGACCGGCCCCTGCGGCCCCTGCACCGAGATCTTCTTCGATCACGGCCCCGGCATCGCCGGCGGCCCGCCCGGCAGCCCCGAGCAGGACGGCGACCGCTTCATCGAGATCTGGAACCTTGTGTTCATGCAATACGAGCAGTTCGCCGACGGCACGCGGCGCGACCTCGAGGCGCAGTCCATTGACACCGGCATGGGGCTCGAGCGGATCGGGGCGCTCCTGCAGGGCAAGCACGACAACTACGACACCGACCTCATGCGCGCGCTGATCGAGGCGTCGGCGCATGCGACCTCGGCCGATCCCGACGGGCCGGGGCGGATCCACCACCGCGTCATCGCCGACCACCTGCGCTCGACCTCGTTCCTGATCGCGGACGGGGTGATGCCCTCGAACGAGGGGCGCGGCTATGTGCTGCGCCGCATCATGCGCCGTGCCATGCGCCACGCGCACATGCTCGGGGCCTCCGATCCGGTCATGCACCGCCTCGTGCCCGAACTCGTGCGCCAGATGGGGGCGGCCTATCCCGAGCTGATCCGCGCGCAGGCGCTGGTGACCGAGACGCTCCGGCTCGAGGAGACGCGCTTCCGCCAGACGCTCGAGCGCGGGCTGCGGCTGCTCTCGGACGAGCTTGGCCGTCTGCCCGAGGGCGCGGCCCTGCCCGGCGAGGCGGCCTTTCGGCTCTATGACACCTACGGCTTTCCGCTCGACCTCACGCAGGATGCGCTGCGCGAGCAGGGCCGCGCGGTCGATGTCGCGGGCTTCGAGGCCGCAATGGCCGCGCAGAAGGCGCGCGCGCGTGCCGCCTGGGCGGGCTCGGGCGAGGCGCGCGACGCGCAGATCTGGTTCGACCTCGCCGAGCACCACGGCCCGACCGAATTCCTGGGCTACGATACCGAAACGGCCGAGGGGCAGATCCTCGCGCTCGTCTCGGGCGGGGCGGCGAGCGCTGCCGCGGCGGCGGGCGAGACGGTGCAGATCGTGCTGAACCAGACGCCCTTCTATGGCGAATCGGGCGGGCAGGTCGGCGATACGGGGCATCTGCGCACCGCGACCGGCGCGGCCCGCATCACCGACACGCAGAAGGCGCAGGGCGTCTTTGTCCACCACGCCGAGGTGACGGAAGGCCATATCGAGCCCGGACAGGGCGCCACGCTCGAGGTCGATCACGCCCGCCGGGGCGCGATCCGCGCCAACCACTCGGCCACGCATCTGCTGCACGAGGCGCTGCGGCGCGCGCTTGGCGATCATGTCGCGCAGCGCGGCAGCCTCAATGCCGCCGACCGGCTGCGCTTCGATTTCAGCCATTCCGCGGCGCTCTCGGCCGCCGATCTCGCGTCGGTCGAGGCCGAGGTGAACGCCTTCATCCGCCAGAACACGCCCGTCACCACCCGGATCATGACGCCCGACGAGGCGCGGGGCCTTGGCGCGCAGGCGCTGTTTGGCGAGAAATACGGCGATGAGGTGCGCGTCGTCGCGATGGGCGCGCTGCCCGGCTCGGGCAAGGGGGCCGATGGCGCGACCTACAGCCTCGAACTCTGCGGCGGCACCCATGTGGCGCGGACGGGCGATATCGGCGCCTTCGTAGCACTTGCCGATCAGGCGTCATCCGCCGGGGTGCGGCGGATCGAGGCGCTGACGGGTCAGGCCGCGATCGACCATCTGCGCGGGCAGGACCGGCGGCTGGCCGAGGTTGCCTCCGCGCTGCGCACGGCCGTCGCGGATGTGCCCGAGCGCGTGCGCGCCCTGATCGAGGAGCGGCGCAGCCTGCAGGCCGAGGTCGCGCAACTGCGCCGCGATCTGGCGATGGGCGGCGGCGGGGCGGCGGCTGAACGTAAGGAAGTCAGCGGAATCATGTTCACCAGTCAGACCCTTCAGGGGGTCGGCGGGCGCGATCTGCCGGCGCTGATCGATCAAATGAAATCGTCAGGTGGGTGGGATGGCGTTTTCGTCCTCGCGACGGAGAGCGAGGGCAAGGCCGCGGTGGCCGTCGGGGTCGGCGGGGCGGCCATGGGGCGTGTTTCGGCCATCGACGTGCTGCGTGCGGTGGTGGGTGCCTTGGGCGGCAAGGGCGGGGGCGGCCGCGCCGACCTCGCGCAAGGCGGCGCGCCGAGCCTCGAGAACTGGGAGGGCGCGATGCAGGCGGCGCGCTCCGTGATCCAGACCGCCGTGGGGAGGGCCTGAGCCATGCCGAGCGCACTCTGGATCGGGCACGTCCTCGTGACGGACGCCGAGGCCTATGGCCGCTATGCCCGCTTCGCGACCGATGCGATCGCGGCGCATGGGGGCGTGTTCCTCGCCCGCGGCGGGCGGCATGTGCAGCTCGAAGGGGCCGACCGGCCGCGCAACGTGGTCGCGCGCTTCCCCTCGCTCGAGGCGGCGGTGGCCTGCTACCACTCACCCGAGTATCAGGCGGCACTCGCGCACGCGCGCGGCGCGGCCGTGCGCGAGCTGTCGGTCGTCGAGGAGATCGGCTGAGCCGCCTCAGTCCTTGCCGCGATAGATGGCGACCAGCCGGTCGAGCATCGCCATCGCCTCGGCCCGCGGCCGCTGGAAGGTGTTGCGCCCGATGATCGAGCCGTTGCCGCCCCCGTCGCGGATCGCGCGCGCATCGTCATAGACCGCGTCCTCGCCCTTCGCGGCGCCGCCCGAAAAGACGATGATCCGCCGCCCGTCGAAGGCCGCCTGCACGCAATGGCGCACGCGCGCGGCCTGGGTCGCGACATCGATGCGCTTGCCCTCGTAGATCTTCTTCGCCTCG
>JBIKVM010000066.1:0-12425 GCA_044356825.1 Limisphaerales bacterium | reverse complement strand
GCGCCGGGCAGCTTGGCAGACGTCAGCCGCGCCGTCTGCAGGCGCGCTTCGGTCAGGTCGGCGTCCGACAGGTCCGCCCCCGACAGTTGTGCGCCGTAGAACATCGAGCGGGCGAGTTTCGCACCCCGGAACTGCGCCCCCGTGGCCTCGATCATGTTGAAGTTCGTGGCCTGCGCCTCCACCCCATCGAGGATGGCCCCGCGAAGATTCGCGCGGTGAAAACTCGCCCCGTTAAGGATGGCGCCCGTCAGGTCAACCCCTTCGAGGTTCACCTTCTTGAAGCTGGCATTGGTCAGATCGCAGCCTCGGCACTCCTTCCGCGTGCCCGCGATCAGGTCCTCGACCGGACCGGCCCATGCCGCCCCGTGCAGCACGACCACCGCCGACAGTGCCAAAGCCAGAATCCGCCCCATCCCGCTGCCCCTCGCCTTTGAAAAGGTTCACCATGCGCCCCTGCCCCTCTGATACTGCAAGCGGCCTCTGGCCAAAACTTTTCTGTGCATTGGGAATCGCAATGACGCTGGCCGCCCCGGCCCCCGCCGAAACTCCGACCGAAATCATCTCGGGGCCGGCACGTGTGATCGACGCCGACATCCTGATCGTCGCCGGCCGCCGCGTGATCTTGTGGGGCGTCGATTCACCTGAACGCAACCAGGTCTGCGACCTCGAGGGACAGGCCTGGGGCTGCTACGAAGTGGCCAAGCGCACGCTCGAGGCCTTGGCCGGTCGCGGCGAGATCAGTTGCGTGCTGATCGGCGAGCCGGACCCCTTCAGCCGCCGGCATGGCGTGTGCACATACGACTCCGAGGATCTGAACGCCAAGATGGTCCGCAGCGGCGCTGCGCTGGCCTTCCTCGAGCAGACGTCGGACTACGAAGCCCAGCAACTGGAGGCGATCACCGAAGGGGTGGGTCTCTGGCAGCCGGGCGCCAAGTTCGTTGAACCCTGGGTCTGGCGTCGCAGCCATTCTCCGGGTGGGCATCGGTGAAATCGAGGAGAAGGCAGACATGACCACTTTGGCGCGCGTGCTTGGCCAGCAGTCCCGTGACGGGGCCTATGATGCCCTTTTTCGCTGGATTCTCCTGGCGGCACTGATGGGGCTCGCCGGGGTGATCTGCTGGGATTACGGCCTTATCGCCTATGTGATCGAGGCCGACCACAGCCGCATCTCGATCGTGATCGGGGCGCTGTTCCTCGGCTACAGCGCCCATTGCCTCTGGCTCGTCCTCGAATTGTCGCGCGAGTACCGGCAGGTGCTCGCCGTGGTGGATGCCATCGGGTCCGGGCCCGGACCGAAGCTCGAGGTCGAAGGGGGCGGTTTCGCGATTTTCGCGGGTGTGCTGCGCCGCGGTGGCCTTGTCGAGACCTACATGCGCGATCTCGTGCCCACCTTCACTCGCAGCGCCGAAGGTGACCGGGCGGTCCTTCTCCAGAGCCTCGGGGCCAGCCTGCGACGCCGCACCCGGATCGGGATCTTCGGGGCCGACCTCCTCTACAAACTCGGGATGCTCGGCACCATGGTCGGCTTCGTGATGATGCTGAACTCGATGGGCGACCTGTCGGACTTCAACGTCGAGACCCTGCGCGAGGGCCTCCAGAAGATGATCGCGGGCATGGCGGTGTCACTCTTGACAACAATCGTGGGCCTGATCGGCGGGATCTTGCTGCGCCTGCAGTACAACCTGACCGAGGCTGTCGCGACCGACATCCTCCAGACCGCGCTCAGGATCACCGAGACGGGCATCGTCCCCCGCATGACCGACGGGGCACCTGCCCATGTTTGAGGAAGAACAGGAACCGGAGTTCGAGATCTTCTCGGCCCTCCTGTTCAACTCGCTCAAGGCCATCACCTTCATGTTCTTCCTGTCCTTTGCGATGGTAAACCCGACCGCGGAGACGGGAAAGGTCAACCCGAAGGCAGAGCTTCTCGTCACCGTAAGCTGGCCCGATGCGCATCCCGATGACGTCGACACCTACATCGCCGACCCCTCGGGCAACATCGTGTGGTACAACGTCCGCGAGGCCGGGCTCATGCACCTCGACCGTGACGATCGCGGCATGTTCAAGGATGTCATTGAACTGAACGGCACCCTGATCGAGAACCCGCTCAATCAGGAGATCGTCTCGTTCCGCGGCCTGTCGGATGGCGAATATACCGTCAACGTCGTGCACTACATCGCAAACGGGGCCGATCCGCTGCCCGTCACCGTCAAGGTCGAGAAGCTGAACCCGCGCGTCACGGTGATCTTCTACGGCGAGGTCGCCCTCAAGGGTTCGGGCGACGAGCAGACGGTCGTACGGTTCACGCTGACCGGCGACGAGGTGGGCGATCTGAACAACCGGCCGCGCGGGCTTGTCGCGATGACGCGCGGCGCAGCCGAGAAATAGGGCGGGCAAGTGATGTCGACGACTCTCACGATCCTGACCCTTGCCGGCGCGCTCGCGCTTATCGCGGTGATGCTCGCGGTCCTTCTCGTGACTGCGCGGTTGCCGCTTGCACTCAAGATCGGGGCGACAGCGCTGACGGCGCTGCTCGTCCCGTTGACGTTCGAGGCCGTGTCCGAACTGCGCGGTCTGCCCACGGATGCCCCCCCGCCCAAAGCTTTCAAGCTGCACTGGGCGCGCGTGCTCGAGCCCAACCCACTGCAGCGCGAACCCGGGCGGGTGTTCCTGTGGCTCGAGGAACTCGACGAGATGAACTTCCCGCTCGGGACCCCGCGCGCCTATGCGCTGCCCTACGACCCCGACCTTGTACGCAAGGTCGAGACAGCTATGGGCAAGATCGCCAAAGGCGAGGAAGTCGGCGGCACGATTTCGGAAGAACCCACCGAAGAGATGTCACCCGCCGAGGAATTGGCCGACGAGGTGACTGAGGAAGGGGAACGGGTTGGAGGGCCACAGAACGGTGCGCCCGGCAGCCGCTTCTTCGGCTTCGAGGCATCCGAGATCGTCTTCGGCGAGGCCGCCACCCCGATCACGCCCGAAAAGGGCGACTGAGCGCCTGCCGCCACCTGCGCAACGGCGAGGGCGTCGATGTGGCCAGCCCCACTATGCCTGCGGTCAGCCCATTCCGGTGGCAAGGTCGCGCTGCTCGGCCATGCCCATTGCGATCAGGATCGCCCGCTCGCCCTGAAGGCGCTGGAAATCCGCCCTTGATCCCATGCCGCGCCAGTTGGCGAGGATCAGCGACTGCGCCACGGAACCGCCGAGCGTGGTTCCGGGACCCGTGACGATGAAGAGGTCGGGCGCGAACTCATGGGCTGCCGTGCGGATCGCATCCGTGAAGCCATAAGGTTGCGTCACCTGATGGTTGAGCGTGTAGGCGTGCAGGCGGTCGGGATCGGTTGCATGGGGCCACCAGATGGCACCGCGCCCATCGATAAGGGGCAGGCGGGGCTGGCCAAGCATGTTCGCCGGCAAAGCCACGCCCGCGCGCTCGGCGACAGGAACCTGAAGCGCGGTGTGAAAGGCGGCATGGTTGGCGAGCCGCATCGGAAAGCGGCCCTGCACGGGATCGACCGCGGCTTCGAACGCCCTGAGCCCGGCCTCGTTCCCGGCAAGCACCAATAGCCCGCCAAGATCGATCGAGAGTGCGAGCACATGGTCGCGGCGGGCGGCGATGTCGGCCACCAGCGCAAGAAGCGCGGCCTTGCGCGCCAGTCGCGGCACCCAGTCCTCATCGATCCATGGATAAACGAGCTGACCGCCGATCAGCGCCGCCTGCATCAGGTTGCCCATCGTGTTGGCAATGGTGAATCCGGCCTCGGGCGAGACAGCTCCAGCGCAAGCCAGCGCCGAATACCAGCCCATCGAATTTCCCGTGACAGCGACGATATCGATGCCATCGCGGTCGATCGATAGGAAATCGCCGAAGCTTGCCGCGAAGATCAGGGCGCTTGCGTTGTCGCCCCTGCCGTGGCGGCCATGGCTGAAGCGATCGGCACCATCGAGCGCACCGAGGCTTTCCTGCCCCGCGTCGGCCCGGAGCCGGTCAAAGCGGTCGAGGAGGGCGGGATCCGGGAAATGGCGGGCAAGATAGCCAATTTCGCCTGCGTTGTAGGTGCCGCGCCCGGGGCAGATCACGACTGCGGTCTTGCGGGCGCTCATGGCGCAGCCCCGGCAAGGCGCAGTCCGGCGGCGGTTATGTCGGCCGAGGACGGCATGGTGGCCGCATAGGCGGGCCCGGTCGCGATAAAGCTGTCCTGTGCGGTCAGCCGGGCGAGGGGGACGCCGGGCGCGGCCTCGTGGAAATGCGCAAGCAACCCTTCGGCTACACCGCCGGTGTGGCGCGTCTCGTCGACGATCAAGATCCGGCGGCAGCCCGCGACCGCGGCCGTCAGACCCTCCTTGGGCAAGGGCGAGAGCCAGCGCGCATCGATGATGCGGGTCCTGATCCCCGCCTTCTCAAGGCCGGGGCGCGCCTGATGCGCGAGGTAGCATCCGTTGCCGAAGGTCACGATGGCCAGATCCCGCCCGTCGCCATCAACCCCGACTTCGCCCAGAGCGATCCTGCGCGAGGGGTCGGGATAGGGCCGCATCCAGCAGCCGTCCTTGTCAGCGTGAAGATCCCGCATCGGATAGAGCGCAATAGGCTCGACGAAGACCACCACGCGCTGGTCCTCGCGCGCAAGCCGCACGCATTCGCGCAGCATCATCGCGGCATCCGCCCCGTTCGACGGCACGGCGAGGATGACGCCGGGGATGTCGCGCAGCACGCCAAGCGCATTGTCGTTGTGGAAATGGCCGCCGAACCCCTTCTGATAGCCAAGACCCGCGATGCGGATCACCATGGGGTTGGTGAATTGCCCCCGCGAGAAGAACGGCAAGGTGGCGGCCTCGCCGCGGATCTGGTCCTCGGCGTTGTGGACATAGGCAAGGAACTGGATTTCCGGCAACGGTACGAAGCCGTTGTGCGCCATCCCGATTGCCAGCCCGAGGATCGACTGTTCATCGAGCAGCGTGTCGATCATCCGGTCTGCACCAAAGCGCGCCTGCAGCTTTTGCGTCACGCCGTAGACCCCGCCCTTGCGCCCGACATCCTCGCCCATCATCACGATCTCGGGGTGGGCGAGCATCAGGTCGGTCAGCGCCCAGTTGATCAGCCGCGACATGATCTGCGGCTCTTCCATCGCCTTGAGGTCCGCGCCGAACGCGCTCTCGCGCGCCTGCAGCGTGGGGCCGTTGGTCGGGCGGCACGTGCGCGGCGGCGGGATGATCGAGGCCATGACCTCGGCCGCGGTCCTCAGGCGCGGGCGCATGACCGCCTCGGCCGCGACCCGGCCGACACGGGCGGCAGTGTCGGTATAGATCTGCAGCGCCTGCTCGGGCGAGAGCGCGCCAGCCTGATCGAGCAGCCGGACGGAATGGAGCAGCGGATCGTTGGCTTCTTCGGCCTCCACCTCCTCGCGCGGGAGGTAGGTTGTGGGCATGTCCGCACCCGCATGACCATAGAGCCGGACAGTGCGCACATGCAGAAAGGCCGGCTTGCGCCGGGTGCGGACATGTTCGACCGCCGCCAGAGCAGTTGCGTAGGTGTCGTAGATGTCGAGGCCGTCGCAGGCAAAATAGGCCAGCCCCGGCCGGTTCTCGAATGCCGCCGCGATCCAGCCCTTCGGCGTCCGCGTTGAAATGCCGATCCCGTTGTCCTCGCAGCAAAACAGGATCGGCATCGGAATTGACTGGAAGGCCGTCCATTGCGCGGCGTTGAATGCCCCCTGCGCGGTCGAGTGGTTCGCGCTGGCATCGCCGAAGCTGCAATAGACGATGGCATCGTCTGGCAGGACGGCATGCTCGGGGCGGTGGCGACGGGCCGCTCCGACGGCGTAGGCAGCGCCCACGGCCTTGGGCAGGTGGCTTGCGATGGTCGATGTCTGGGGCGGGATCATCAGGGCGCGGCTGCCCAGCACCTTGTGCCGTCCGCCCGAAATCGGATCTTCGGATGATGACGCGAACGACAGCAGCATGTCGCGCGCCATGGTCTGTCCCGGCACCTGCTCGGCGCGAGCGATCTGAAAGGCCGCATCGCGGTAGTGGAGGAATGCCATGTCCGTCGGCCGCAGCGCAGCCGCGACGGCGGCAAGCCCTTCATGACCGGAGGAGCCGATCGTGTAGAAGCCCTGCCCTGCCTGCTGCATGGCCCGGCTCTGCCGGTCAAGCGCGCGGCTGAGGCAGCCCGAGCGGAAGAGCGAAACTGCCAGCGTGGCCGGCAGGGGGCCCGACGGCGCGCGGCCCGTCGGCAAGTCGCGCACCGCGACGCGGCGCAGGAAATTCTCGTGCACGATTGCAGAACGATCCATGGCCTTCTCCACGCGCTTCTGCGCGGATTAGACCGCAGCATGCACATCGGGCAATAGGGGAGTGCCGCGCGCAAGCACTGTCGTGATCGACGACGTTGCCTTGGATCCGGAGACGGCGCGCGTGACGCCGCGGCTGCGGAGGAGGGCGAACCGACCCGCCCGTCAGAGAGCTTCTCGCAGCGGATTGAATGACGCGCAAAGGGTCCGGGGCGCGCGTGCGGCACCCGGATCTGTCCGCGCGCCGGGGAGCGGTCATGCCATGCCGTCCGTGGCGGGGGCGCACGGGTCGGCGGCGATCGTCGGGGGGCGCCTCGCCTCGCCGGTACGATAGTCGAAGGTTGCGTAGTGCTTGGGCCATTCGATCTCATGACCCATCACAAGACCGTCGCAGAGATGGACCTGCTCGTGGGTGCACAGCCCGTCGGTTCAGAAGAAATCCCCCTAGGGGCTGCGATGGATCGCACAGTTCCCGCCGCCGTAGTCGAAGCGGATCAGATCCTCGGGGTCGATGTCGTCGGTGGCGCAGGCGTCGATCCGGGGCATGGCCGCACTCATTCGGCGGGTTGGCCGAGGGCCGCGGCGTGCAAATCCTCTCGATAGGGGCGCGCGGTCGGCGGCAGATCGCGGCGCAGGAAGTAATCCTCGTTGCGCAGTTGCCGCTTCAGCGCGGGCCACATCTCGGCAAAGCCCGCCGCGATCGAGGGTGAGGGCGGGGGCAGGTCGTGGCGGATCGCGGCGTGCAGTTCGGGCAGGCGGTGATAGGGCACCATCGGGAACATGTGGTGTTCGACGTGATAGTTCATGTTCCAGTAGATGAAGCGCGAGACGGGGTTCATGTAGACGGTGCGCGTGTTCAGCCGGTGGTCGAGCACGTTGTCGGCAAGCCCCCCGTGCTGGAGGAGCCCCGTCATCACATGGTGCCACGCGCCATAGAGCCGCGGCAGCCCGATGACCATGAGCGGCAGGATCGACCCCATCCAGAGCGCCAGCCCAATCGTCGCGGCATAGATCGCGACCCAGACGCGCGCCACGAGCACGACCTTGGGCTGCTCGGCAGCAGGGATCCACGTCGCCTCCTCGGGGTGGATGCGGCCCGCAGCGTTATAGAGCATCCGCCCCCAGCCGTTCCACGCATCGATGAGCCCGAAGAAATTCGCGATCAGCCGCAGGAACTCGGGCGGGCGCATGATCGCGATCTCGGGGTCGCGGCCGACGATGATGGTGTCGGTGTGGTGGCGGGCGTGGCTCCAGCGCCAGGCGACGGGGTTGCGCACGATGCAGAAGCTCGCGAAGTGATACATCGCGTCGTTCATCCAGCGCGTGCGGAAGGCCGTGCCGTGGCCACATTCGTGCCAGCGCGAATCCGAGGCCGAGCCGTAGAGGACCCCATAGGCCAGCCAGAAGGGCGCCGACCACCACGACGGCCAGAGCGCGATGCCCAGGCCCGCGAGAACCGCCATCGCCCCGAGGAGGACCAGCGTGTCGCGAATCGCCGGGCCGTCGCTGCGCTGCATCAGATCCTTCATGACCTTGCGCGGCACCTCGGTATGATACCAATCCGCCGCCGCAAGCCCGGTCTCGACTGCGCGCTGCGCGTCCGACCCGTGCATCGAATAATCGCGTCCACTCATGTCCAGCCCCTCTCGGATGGTGGAAGAATAGCCGACATGGCCTTGCAGGGCGAGGTGGAAGAGTGGGACCGCCTGACGCAGCCACGACACCCTGTCGCATGCGGGCGATGCCGATCGTCGCCGCGCGCGTCGCGCCTCAAGTGGCAACGGCCAAGGCCGCCGCGTCGCGCTGCGCGATCCAGTCGTGGTCGGGGTGGTTGCGAACGCGCCACTTGCGCAGCGGGCCAGCCATGACGTTGAGATGATACATCTCGTAACCATAGGGCGCCGCACAAGGGTGATGCCCCCGGGGGACAATGACAAGGTCGTGGTCCGAGACGGCCATCGTCTCATCCAGCGCGCCGTCTTCGGTGAACACGCGCTGGATCCCGAAGCCCTGCGCCGGGTTCAGGCGGTGATAATAGGTCTCTTCCAGATAGGTCATGCGGGGAAAGTCATCCTCGTCGTGCCGGTGCGGTGGATAGGACGACCAATGCCCCTGCGGGGTGAAGACCTCGGTCACGAGAAGGCTGTCCGCCGCATCGCGATCCTCCATCGCGATGGCATTGATGTAGCGCTTATTCGCGCCCACCCCGCGCGGCATGAGCGATATTCCGGCAGGCCCGATCACCTCGGCCGGCCGCCCGCCCCGGGCCGGGGCTGTGCAGACCGCAAGGGCGCAGGGCGTCGTCGCGACCGCGCACCAGTGAACACCCGGAGGGACATAGACCGCATGGGGGGGCGTGCGCTCCCACACCGTTGCCCGCTCGCCCAGCTCTCCGAAGTCGCGCCGGGCCGCCTCGATGCCCGCGCGCCCCTCGATCAGCACGAGTATGACCTCGCGCCCGCCCGTCGCCTCCTGCGCGGCCTCGCCCGGCGCAAGGCGGTAGAGGCCAAAGCCGACGTAGGACCAGCCCGCGGTCTCGGGCGTCAGGTCATGCACCTTGCCGGCGGTGCCCCTCGGCTTGCGCAGGAGCGTCGTCATCTTTCGTCTCCCCTGTAGTTCACCGGATCGAAGGCCACGAAGAACTCCCACGCCGCGACAAGCCCGATCGCCCCGAACAGGACACCCCAGAGTGGCGCGGCGCTCACAAACTCCACGATCGCCCAGCCCAGAACCAGCACAACCGTCACTACACGGCGCCATAATGGCAGAAAGAACGGATGGCGCAGCCCGAGCGCCTTCACGACGTACCCGCCCTGCGCGGAAGCCGCCGCAGCGTCGCAAGCCCGAGCATCTGATAAAGCGACGCGTTGCGCCGCTTCGGATCCTGCTCGGCCGAGATCGCCAAGCGCGGGCACATCATCCCCTCGGGCTGGCCATCCCGCGGGTGGCAGTGACGCTCGTCCGGCGGAGGGCAGGTATCGCACACGGGCTGCGTCTGAAGGCCGTTCGACGCTATCGCTGCATGGTTGCCCGCGGAGGGCGCGCTGCTCGTGGCCCTGAGGTGGAGGCCGATGCCAATCGCAGGCGCGGACACCGGGACCAGCGGCCAGCCAACCGATTTCTCCCGTGCGATTGGCAAGCCGGACACACCTGCCTGCACCGATCCGATCATCCGAGCAGTCGCGACGAAGCGCCAAGGGCGTGCCGCACCCAGCCGAGGCGCGCAGGGGGCACGAGGCCGAGGTTGTAGACGTTGAGGCCGTCGGCCGCCCCTTCGGCCGCTGCCACCCGGGCCGCGAAATCTGCCGCATCCGCAACCACGGGATGGAAGAGCTGGAGCCCGAGCGACAGCGCGCGGTCGGGACCGATCAGCGCGCGCAGCCCCGCGAGTTCGGCCGCGACCTGCGGGGGCGGGGCGGTGTAGGCGCACCAGATGACGCCATCGAAATGCGGCGCGAGCGTGCCCAGATCGACCCCGCCCCACCAGCTTCCGGCGAAGTCGATGAGGGCAAGCCGCGTCGGCGCCCGGCAGGCGGCGCGCAACTCGGCCGCGAGCCGCCCGAGCACGCGCGGCCGCCAGCCGAGGAAGGCGTGAAGGGCGGGGTGCCCCTCGAACGCCGCGATCCCGCGGGCGGGGAAATCGGGAAAGGCGGGGGCGGGCAACTCGCGCGCGAACGCGGCATCCAGAAGCCGCGCGACCTCGGCCCGTGCCGCCCCGGCGTCGATGCCGTCGGCGGCGGCGGCGGCAAGGCAATGGCGGCAGAAGCAAAGGCCGAGCAGGAAACGATCCTCGGGCAAGAGGCCGAGCCCGTCCTTTTCGTGGTGGAAGCCGTGGTCGAAGCCCATGAAGTCGAGCGTCTCGATCTCGATCCGGTCGGGGGCGTAGACCTCGGAGATCTCGGCCACGAGGCCCGCGGCATAGGCGCGTGCGGCGGGGCTTGCGGGGCAGAGGCCATAATAGCCCGGGTCGCCATGCGCGGTGCGCACGACATGGTCCGGATGGGCCATGCCGAGGCGGGTGTTGTGCAGGCAGACCGTCCAGCACGACACCGCGGGCCCGCCCCGCGCCCGCCGGTCGATGAGCGCCCCGAGCATGTCGCCCTCGGTCGCGACGGTGTCGGCCACGAGCGGCGCGATCTCAGCCCCCCGCCAGCGCGCGGGATCGGCGCGGTAATAGACGGTGCCATCCTGCGGGAACCACACCCGCCTGCGCGGATTGCCGGGCTGGAGGAAGCGCCCCGCGTGATAGGAGGTCGCGAGCGAGACGGTATCGAGCCCGGCCTCGGCGATGCGCCCGAGCGCGGCATCGAGCCCGATGTCGTGCAGGTCCCACGCATAGGACCAGATGGCGCGGTGGCCCGCAGTCATGCCGGGGCGGGGCGCCACCGCCCGGCGAGGACGCGCCCGACGGGGACGAGGCGCTCGGGATGGTCGCGCGTCACCCCCTCGACATCCTCGAGCACGGTCGGGATCGGGGCGAGGCGGATGACGCTCGCCTCGGCGGTGCCACCGGGGGCGAGCGTGCCGAGGTCGGGGCGGCGCAGCGCGCGCGCGGGCGCATGGGTCGTGGCCGCCACCACATCCGCCATCGGCTGGCCGAGGGCCAGGAACTTCGTCATCGTCCGCAAGAGATCCCAGGCGGGCCCGTGCAGGCAGAGGCTGTGGACATCGGACGAGATCGTGTCGGGCCAGAACCCCGCCCGCACCATCGCCCCGGCCGTCGCCCACGAAAACGACCCCATGCCGTGGCCGACGTCGAAAAAGACGCCGCGCGCGCGTGCCGCGAGCACCTCGGGCTTGACCTGCCCGTCGCCGCGCATGGGGGCGTTGGGAAAGGGGCGGAAGCAATGCGTCAGCACATCGCCCGGGCGCAGGCGGGCGACGACCGCCTCGTAGCTCGGCGGCGGCTCGTCGATGTGGCACATGATCGGCAGCCCCGTCGCATCGGCAACATCGAGCGCGACATCGAGCGGCGCGATGCCCGACGGCCCGCTTGCATGGGCGCCGATGCGCACCTTGATGCCGATGATCGTGTCGGGATTGGCGCGCGCGACCTCGGCCGCCTCGCGCGCGGCCATCAGGCGCATGTCGTGGCTCTCGCCCACCATGATCGTGCGCGAAAAGCCGAAGATGCCGGCGAAGGAGACATGCAGATAGGCGAGGATCCGCGTCTCGGCCGCAGCGATCACATGGGCGCGGAAGCCCGCGAAATTGCCCGGCCCCGCGCTGCCCGTATCGATCAGCGTCGTGATGGCCGAGCCGGCGGCATAGCTGTCGGGATCGACGCCGAGCGAGGTGCCGCCCCAGTAGACATGGGTGTGCAGGTCGATGAGGCCCGGCGTCACGATCGCACCCGCGACATCGACCACCTCGGCCGCCCCGCCGGTCGCGAGGTTCGCGCCCACCGCCGCGACGCGCCCGCCGGCGAAGGCCACATCGGCCACCCGGTCGGTGCCGGTGGCGGGGTCGATGACGCGCCCGCCCGCGAGGATCAGATCATGCGGCATCGGTGGCCTCCTGCCAACTCAGCGGTGGACGGCGCGCGGCCCAGGGCATCGCCTCTTCGAGCGCGGTCGCGAGCGCGAGCAGCGTCGCTTCTGCGCCCAGCCGGCCGACGATCTGCACGCCCGCGGGCAGCCCGGTCGCGGTCTGCCCGAGCGGCAGCGCGATCGCGGGTTGGCCCGAGGCGTTGAAAGGCGCCATGAACACCGCATCCGTCCAGAGCGCGTTGTAGGCGTCGAGGTCGCGCATCGACATGTCGTAAAACCCGACGGGGCGCGGTGGCTGCGTCAGGACGGGGGTCAGATAGGCATCATAGGCCCACAGGTCCTGCGCCACCGCGCGCCCGGCGCGGCGCACCGCCTCGATCCGACCGGCATGGGCGGTGGCGGGTGTCGCGCGGCCGCGCTCGATGATCGCGCGGGTGACGGGCTCGACATCGCCCTCGGCCAGCGGGCGGCCGACGAGGGTCTCGAAATAGTCGTAGGCGGCGGCCGTCTCGACACAGGTCATGTCGGTGTAAAGCCGCCAGAACGCGCCCGCGTCGAGCGCCATGTCATGCGGCTCGACCCGGTGGCCCATCCCTTCGAGCACGCGCGCCACCGCCTCGACCGAGGCGCGGATCGCGGAATC
>JBIKVM010000065.1:0-12439 GCA_044356825.1 Limisphaerales bacterium | reverse complement strand
ACTGGCAGCACGAGCCCGCTTGGTATGCTGTGCGCAAATCCGGCAAGGGCCACTGGGCCGGGGATCGCAAGCAGACCACGCTTTGGCAGATTGCCAACAAGGATCAGGACGAAAAGACCGTCCACGGGACGCAGAAGCCGGTGGAATGCATGCGCCGGCCGATCCTGAACAACTCGAGTCCGGGTCAGGCGGTCTACGAGCCTTTCATGGGGTCGGGTACCACTCTGATCGCCGCCGAGACCACGGGCCGCGTTTGCCTCGGCATTGAATTGAACCCGGCTTACGTCGACGTCGCCGTCCAGCGCTGGCAGAAATTCACCGGCAAGCAGGCCATTCTTGAAGGTGGCGAGCAGACCTTCGACGCATTGAAGGCGGAACGCGGGGGCACATGAAACAATCCCGCCTCATGTCGCTTGCCGAAGCGATCACGAATGTCGCCGTCGGCTACGGGGTCGCGGTCGTCACGCAGATCCTGATCTTTCCGATCTTCGGGCTGCACACGTCGCTGGGACAAAACCTCGCCATGGGCGGGATCTTCACGATCGTGAGCTTGGCTCGCTCGTTCCTGCTGCGGCGGGTGTTTGAGGCCGTCAGGGTTGCCAGTCACTTCGGCGGCCGTGGCGGACATGGAGGACCTGCACCGCCCCATCGTTGACAGCATAGTAAATCCGCCAGCGCGTTGCCTTGCCGTAAAGCGCCCGTCGGATCGGCTGATCGAACTCGCGCGCCTCGGGCGCGATGGGATGGGCCTCGGGCATTTCGCCAAGAGCAAGAATGGTCTCGCGGATACCCGCAAGCCAATCCTCGGCCGCCCTTGGGTTGCGATTCCGCAGCCAGGTCCATGATGCAGTCAGATCATCCGCCGCGTTCGGCGTGATGATCACGGGCAGCGCGTCGTTCATCTCGGCGGTCAATTCGACTAGGCGAGGCCGTCGAAGAACGTGTTCGCATCGGTGCCCTCACCTGCGCGGGCCTGCGTCAGCCCCTTGCGGATCCCCGCGACGGTTTCGGCATGGTCGAGCTGGTCCTGCATCTCCTGCCACGCGGCCGCATCCATCACGACGACGGAGGGCTTGCCGTTCACGGTCAGGATCTGCGGCCGCCCGGTTTCCTTGATCTGGGCAATCATGCGCGCGGTGTCGCGCTTGAACTCGGTCAGCGGGCTGATGTCCTTGGTGATGTTCATGGCAGACCTCCCAGATCGCATCGAATTCAGTGCTAATATAGCGCGAATATCGATGCGCGTCGAGAGGTGCCTACGCTCAGCGTAGCGCGCATGCCCCGGTTGAGGGGCAGCACAGCTAGATCAGGCCGAGGCTCTTCAGGCAACTGGCGGTATCCATCAGCTGATGCGTTGGCACTTCGATCTTGATGATGAAGCTGTCCGCAGATGTTTTGGCGTAGACGCCGCCATCGTCGATCAAGGCCATTGCGATCTCGTCGAGGACGACGGGGATGCGGCTGCGGTCGAACTGTTCGGGGAGGTTGCGGATGGGCAGGCGGATGCTGGTGCTTTCCATGGGGTTTACTCCGCGTGCTCGCCTTCGTTGAAGGCGCTGTCAGTGATACGCTTCAGAAGCTCGGCGTAATGGTCGAGGTTGCCGACATGGCCCCAGTGCAGGGCGTCAGGGTCGGTGTTGAAGTTTGCGTCGCTGAGCGCTCGCAGCCGAGCGAGCATGGCGTCGATCGCCACCTTCCTTGCGATGAAGGCGTCTTGGGCTGTCGCGCGGGGGCTCATCGGGATGCGTCCTCACCTGTGTCGGCTTTACGCGAACAGCTTCGCTCTGGTTCCCCGGCTTATCCAGCAAATAAGACGCGATTCCATACGGATATTCGAATGCGAGAGGATCGCGCATGTCGGCAGCGACCCAGCCCATCGGTGTCATCGCGCGGCTTCTGGACCTCTCGGAACGGCGGGTCCAACAACTGAGCCGCGAGGGCGTGATCCCGAAGGCCGAACGCGGCCAATATGACCTGGTCGGCTCCGTGCGCGGCTATGTCCGCTACCTGCGCGATCAGGCGCTGAAGGCCCAGGCGGGTGCGCCAGACTATGCCGCGGAACGCGCGCGCTTCATCCGGGCGCGGGCCGACCTCGCCGAAATGGAGGCCGAGGAAAGGCGCCGTTCCCTGATCGCGGCCGACCAGATCGAGGCGGCTTGGATCGCGGTGTTGGCGCTCTTGCGCACCCGTCTGCTGGCCCTGCCTGACCGGCTGGCCCCGCAGGCCTTTGAACAATCAACCGTCGGAGACACCCGGAACCTGATCCGCGCCGCCATCCGCGAGGTGCTCGATGATCTCGCGCAGCCAGACATTGAACTCGAAGCCGATATTGACCTTGCAGGGGTCAGCGATCCTGAAGCGGACGGTGGCGAAAGCGCTGGCGGTGCTGAAGCCGCCGCCGGACCTGACAATCAGCGACTGGGCCGATCAGAACCGTCGGCTGAGCTCTGAGGCCAGCGCCGAGCCTGGCCAATGGCGCACGAGCCGCGCGGAATACCAGCGCGGGATCATGGATGCGATCTCGGATCCGGCGGCCGAAACCGTCGTGATCATGTCGAGCAGTCAAATCGGCAAGTCGGAGTCGATCCTCAATATGGTCGGCTATCACATCGACCACGATCCGGCGCCGATCATGGTGGTGATGCCGACCGAGCGCGACGCGGAAACCTGGTCGAAGGACCGCTTCTCGCCGATGGCGCGGGACACGCCCTGCCTGCAGGGCAAGATCGCCGATCCCAGGTCGCGGGACGGCAACAACAAGATCCTGCACAAGCGGTTTCCGGGCGGGCATCTGACGATCGTGGGCGCCAACGCGCCCTCGGGGCTTGCGAGCCGACCGATCCGCTTGCTCCTCTGCGACGAGGTCGACCGCTATCCGTTCAGCGCGGGGGCCGAGGGCGACCCGGTCAACCTCGCCAAGAAGCGGACGGTGACATTCTGGAACCGCAAGATCGTGCTGGTCTCGACGCCGACGAACAAGGGCGCCAGCCGGATCGAGGCGGCATTCGAGGAGAGCGACCAGCGCCGTTTCTGGGTGCCGTGCCCCGCATGTGGCTCGGAACAGGTGCTGATCTGGGGGCAGGTCAAATGGGACAAGGATGAAGCTGGCGGCCATCGCCCAGAAACCGCGCGCTACCACTGCGCGGACTGCGACGCCGCCTGGAAGGATGAGACCCGCTGGGCTACAGTCTCGAAGGGACGCTGGATCGCGGACGCGCCGTTCAATGGGACCGCGGGCTTCCATCTGAACGAGATCTATTCGCCGTGGGTACGGCTCGAGGCCATGGCCAAGGCGTTTCTGTCGGCGCGCGCTGGCGGGGACGAGACGATGAAGACCTTCGTCAACACCTCGCTGGGCGAGACCTGGATGGAAAGCGGCGAGGCCCCGGACTGGCAGCGGCTACAGGGCCTCAAGGAGGATTGGCGCGCGGGCACGGTGCCGGCGGGCGGGTTGTTCCTGACCGCTGGGGCCGACGTGCAGAAGGATCGGATCGAGGTCGATGTCTGGGCCTGGGGCAAGGGCCTGCAAAGCTGGCTCATTGATCACATTGTCATCGACGGTGGTCCGGGCGAGCAGGCGTGCTGGCAGAAACTGACCGACCTCCTGGGCCGGACCTGGGCCCACGCCAGTGGCACGCCGATGACGATTGCGCGGCTCGCAATCGACACGGGCTACGAGACGGCCGCCGTCTACGCCTGGGCGCGGCAGGTCGGATTTGGGCAGGTGGCCCCGATCAAGGGGCTCGAAGGCTTCAACCGCGCAAGCCCTGTCACGGGGCCGACATTTGTCGATGCCACGGTGGGGGGCAAGCGTTTGCGTCGCGGCGCGCGTCTGTGGTCGGTGGCGACCTCGACGTTCAAAGCCGAGACCTATCGTTTCCTGCGGCTCGAGCCGCCGGAAGCCAGCCCGGCGGGTGGGGAGAGTTTCCCTCCCGGCTTTCTCCATCTGCCGGGCTGGGTCGACGCTGAATGGTTGAAGCAGCTGACGGCCGAGCAGCTCGTCACGGTCAAGAACAAGCGCGGCTTCGCGAAACTCGAATGGCAAAAGCTGCGCGAGAGGAACGAGGCGCTCGACGCCCGCGTCTATGCGCGCGCTGCCGCCTGGATCCTCGGGGCAGACCGCTGGTCTGAGGCGCGCTGGCAGGAGATGGAGCGGTCCCTCGTGGTGGAAACCGGCGCCTTGGCGCCTGCCCCAGCCAAGGGTGGGGCGGCTTCCACGCGCCCATCCGCTCGGCGGCGGACGGTGCGGTCGAGTTATATGGGGTGAAGCAGAGCGAGGCCCGGTTACTGCAGGCAGCACTTCTTGTACTTCTTGCCGCTGCCGCAGGGGCATGGATCGTTGCGGCCGATCTTCGGGGCGTCCCGCTCGAAGGTGTCGCCGTTCGATTGCCACAGGCCCATTCCACGGGCCCTGCCCTGAGTGTATTGTTCGGAGAAGCCGTGCCAGCGAGATAGTTCCTCGATCGCGCTCTCGATGGGGCCGGTGTTGCGGCTCCGCTGGAACCAGCTGGAGGTGCCAGGCTCCGCCTTTTCCTCCAGCGCCCGGCGAAAATCCGCGATCTCGGAGAGTTCGGACGAGATCCACTCGTTCTCGTAGACCTGCACGACCTGCGGCTCGAGATGGCCGAGCCCAAGCTCGGCAACCGCAAAGGCCCAGGACTCCCAGACTATCTCCTCTTTCCCGAAATCGGCCGCAAAGAAACCTTCGAGGAAGGAGACGACCTCGGGTGCCTTCTCGGGGCGCTCCCGGGCGATCAGCACGAGTGTGTCGATCATCTGCCCGCGTATGAACTGCTCCGCGTCGGGGTCTGCGATGATGTCGATGATCGGCTTGAGGTCGCCGTCGCAGACCCCCGCCATGACACGCGCCGTGCCCTCGGTGATGGCATCCCCGAGGAGTTGGTCGAGGAACTCGGGATCGTGCCGCAGCAGGGCGGCGAGCGGTCGATAGGCACGAGGATCGCCCCACTCTCCGAGCAGGAAATAGGCGATGAGGAAGACGGCCAGATCGTCGTCGGCGACTGTCGAGGCGTTTGCGCGCCGCAGTCGGTGGATCAGGTCCAGGAATACGGGGATCATCTCTTCCCGGCGCTCACCCGCAACGACCATTGCGTCGCGCGGAAGGCCTTGAGGTACGGCGAGGGCGGTAAAGATCTCCTCTGGCGTCATGGCATGGCCCCCGGCTCGGTGTCTCGCCCACGACATCTATAGAAGGCGCCGGGGCTTCGCCACCGGGCTGCGGATGGACAGGACATCACCATGCTGACGATCACCGACCTCCGCGCTCGCCGCGAGGCGCTCTCTGCGCAGCGTGCCTCGGGCGTGGCGCGGGTGAGTTATGACGGCAAGACGGTGGAGTATCGCTCGGTCGCCGAGATCGACCGGGGCATCGAGGCGTTGGATCGCGACATCGCGGCGGCCGAGGGGCGGCGGATCGTGCGGCAGGTTCGGGTGACGACGGCCAAGGGGCTCTGACGCGATGCGGATCATTGATCTCTTCCGCCCCCGCAGCGCTGGCGGCCCTGCGTCCTCCGGGCTTACGCGGCTCCCCCGGAGCCACGGTCCCTCCGGACTGCGCGCGCGGCTCGAAGGGGCGATGGCGAAGCGCCGGCTCAAGGGCTGGAACCCGCCGCTCGAGAACATCAACGCGCTGGTCGCCGCGGGCGGTCCGAGACTGCTGGCCCGATCTCGGGAACTCGTGGTCACCAACGGCTATGCGGCGAATGGCTGCGAGGCTTTTTCGGCAAACCTCGTCGGCGACGGGATCAAGCCCTCCTCTCTCATCGAGGATGCGGGCCTGCGCGATCGGGTCCAGCGTCTTTGGCTCGCCTGGACCGACGAGGCCGACGCGGACGGGCTGACCGACTTCTACGGGCTGCAGGCCATGGTCGCGCGCGAGATGTTCGTCGCGGGCGAGTGTTTTGTCCGGCTGCGGCCCCGGCGCGCCGAAGACGGTCTGCTGGTGCCCATGCAATTGCAGCTCCTACAGTCCGAGATGCTGCCCTTCGAGAAGACGGAAGTGCTGCCCTCCGGCAACCGCATCCGCTGCGGCATCGAGTTCGATGCGATCGGGCGGCGCGTCGCCTATCACTTCCGCCGCCGCCACCCGGGCGACAGCACGGACCAGCGGGTGGCGGTGCCGGATACTGTCCGCGTCCCGGCCGAGGACGTTCTGCACATCTACCGCCCCATCGATGCGGGCCAGATCCGGGGCCTGCCGCATGTAGCACCCGCCATGGTGCGGCTCTTCCTGCTCGATCAGTATGACGACGCCGAACTCGACCGGAAGAAGACCGCGGCGATGTTCGCGGGCTTCATCACCAAGACCGCGCCGGAAGAGCCGATGATGGGTGAAGGCGCGGCCGATACCGAAGGTGCCGCGATCGCCAGCCTCGAGCCCGGCACCATGCAGGTGCTGTTGCCGGGGGAGGATGTGAAGTTCTCGAGCCCCGCCGATGTGGGCGGGGGCTACGAGGCGTTCCAGTACCGCACGTTGCTCGCCGTCTCAGCCTCGCTTGGTCTGCCCTATCACCTCGTCACCGGCGATGTGCGGCAGGCGAACTACTCGAGCCTACGGGCCGAACTCGTGGAGTTCCGCCGCCGCATCGGCCAATTGCAGCATGGCGTGATTGTCCACCAGTTCTGCCGCCCCGTCTGGGCGCGCTGGATGGAAACCGCGGCGCTGTCGGGCGCGCTCGATCTGCCCGGGTTCGCTGCCGCACCCGGCCGATTCCGCGCAGCACAATGGATCCCGCCGCGCTGGGACTGGGTCGATCCCTTGAAGGATATCCAGGCACAGGTCCTTGCCATGGAGGCGGGGATCACCTCGCGCCGCAAGGTGGTCGAGGCCACCGGCTACGACGTCGAGGAGGTCGACCGCGAGAACGCCGCCGACGCCAAGCGCGCGGCTGATCTGGGGCTGAGCTACCGCGCCAAGCCCGGCGAGACGCAAGGCGCGCGGGCCACGCCCACACGGCTGCCCGACCCGGAAACCGATGGATCCGACGCGGGCGCGCAATCCGAACAGGAGTGAAAGGATGAAGAACTGGTACACGATCCGCGCCCGCGGCACGAGCGCGGAAGTGCTGATCTATGACGAGATCGGCGCCTATGGCGTCAGCGCCAAGGGGTTCCTCGCGGAACTCGGCGCACTGCCCGACGGGGTGCCCATCGATCTGCGCCTAAACAGTCCAGGCGGCTCGGTCTTCGACGCGGTGGCAATCTACAATGCCCTCCAGCGGCATGACGGAACGATCACCGTCTGGATCGACGGCGTAGCAGCCTCGGCCGCCTCCTATGTGGCCATGGCGGGCGATGAGATCGTCATGCCCGAGAATGCCTTCCTCATGATCCACGACCCCTCGGGGCTCGTGATGGGCACCGCCACCGACATGCGCGAGATGGCAGACACCATGGACAAGATCGCGGGCGGCATGGTCCGCGGCTATGCCGCCCGGTCCGGACGCGCCGAGGAAGAAATCGCGGCGCTCATGGCGGCCGAGACCTGGTTCGATGCGCAGGCGGCCCTCGAGGCGGGGCTTGCCACGCGCATGATCGAGCCGGTGCGGATTGCGGCGAGCTTCGACATCGCGCGCTTCCGCAACGCGCCGCCTGCGCTGCTCGAGGATGTCGCGGCAACCGTCGCCGCCGCCGACGGTCTTGAAGGCGATCCGGACCAGACGGCGGAGGAACCCCCGCCGACCGCGCCCGAAAGTGATGTTGCGAACGACAACATCACTCCGGGCGACACCACCAAGGCATCAGAGGATCCATCGGCACCGACTGGGCAAGGCGAGGGTGTTTCCGTCGGTCACACCCACCCATCGATCCCGTCCGAGCGCCGTGTTGCCGCCGTAAACACCGGGCTCGATGCAAATGGCATCCGCGCCGAGGCCATGGCGCATGCGCGCGCGGTGATCGACCTCTGCCGCCTCGCGGGGCAGCCGCAGATGGCCGGGCGCTTCCTCGAGGAGGGCGCGGACCTCGATGCGGTGCGCAACCGCCTCCTCGCCCTCAGGGCCGAGACCGCGCCCGAGATCAGCGCCGCCCATGCCCAGCCCGGCCGGGCGGCCCCCGTCAACCCTTGGGGCGACGTGATCGCCCGCACCTTCCGACAGAAAGGATGATCCCCCATGCCCACATTGACCGAAGGCAGACACGCAGGCGGCTTCCTCGTCTGGGAAGTGCTGCGCGACTACACCCGTGAAACCGTCACCATCGCCTCGGGCGCAGGCAAGCTCGAACCCGGCACGGTGCTGGGCAAGATCACCACGGGCGGCAAGTTCACCGTGCTCTCCCCCGGAGCCTCCAACGGCAGCCAGAACGCGGCCGCGATCCTCTGGGACGGGGTCGATGCGACTGCCGCCGATGCCCCGGGCGTCGTCGTGCTTCGCGGCCCCGTGATCGTGAACCGCCACGAGATTGCCTTTCCGACCGGCGCGACCGAACCCCAGATCGCCGCCGCAACCGCTGCCCTTGCCGCGCTCGGCATCGTGCTGCGCTGATCCCTCCATCGAAAGGACATCCCCATGGCAACCATGGACATCTTCGAGAGCGATGCCTTCTCGCTCGTCGAACTGACGCGCGCGCTCGAGAACATCCCCTTCCGCCCCGCGACCCTTTCGGGCTCGGGAATCTTCGGCAGCAGGGGCGTGCGCACGCGCAGCGTCATCATCGAAAGCCGCGACGGCACGCTCGCCCTCATCCCCTTCTCGGAACGCGGCGCGGGCTACGACAACCAGAGCCCCGAGCGGCGGCAAGTCCGCGCCTTCGTCTGCCGGCAGTTCAAGAAGCAGGATGTGCTCTGGGCCTCCGAGATCCAGGCCCTGCGCGAGTTCGGGTCCGAAAGCTCGGCCCAGCAGGCGCAGGCCGAAGTGGCGCGGCGCATGCAGCGCCTGCGCTCGGACGCCGAGTTCACCTTCGAATACCACCTCCTCAATGCGATCCAGGGGCTGGTGAAGGATCCCCGCGACGGGGCGACGGTCATCGATTACGCGAGCGAGTTCGCGATCACGCCCGCGGCCGAGATCGACTTCGACCTCGACAATGCGACGCCCGCCTCGGGCGCACTGCGCAAACGCTGCCAGGCGCTGATCGAGAGCGTCGAGGACAGCCTCGGCGGGCTTGCCATCGGGCCGGTGCAGTTGCGCGCCGAATGCGGTTCGGCCTTCTTCGCCGATCTCGTCGCCCACAAGGAGATCCGCGAGACCTACCTCAACACGGCAGCGGCGAACGAGTTGCGCGGCCGGGTCGTGGACGAGTTCACCTTCGCGGGCATCACCTTCCGCCGCTATGGCGGGAACACGACCGTGGGCGTGCCGACCGACAAGGCGTATTTCTACCCTCAGGGCATCGAGGGCCTCTTCGAGATATACTTCGCCCCGGCCGACACCTTTGAGACGGTGAACACGCTCGGCCTGCCGCTCTACGCGCGCATGATCCCCGACCGCGACCGCGACGAATGGGTGCGCCTCGAGATCGAGTCGAACCCGCTCCCGATCTGCACCCGCCCGCAAGTGCTGCGTTCGGCGCGGCGGACGTGATGGCGGCCTTCGCCGACGCGGTTGAGGCCCTCTTCGCGGATCCGAACCTTTCCACCCCGGCGCTCTACCATCAGGCGGGCGTCGGGGTGGACCGCAGCGTTCAGGTGATGCGCCGCAATCCGGACCGCATGGTCGAGTTCGGGGCGGCGCGGCTTGTGAGCGACAGCGTGGTGCTCGATGTGCGGGTTTCCGACTGCCCCGAGCTTGCCGCGGGTGACCGCTTCGAGATCGCGGGCGAGATCTTCGTCGTGCAGGGCGCGCCGCAACGGGATCGGGAGCGCCTCGTCTGGACGGTGGAGCTCTTGCCCTGGTGGCCCGACCCGCATGCAGATCCGGCTTCATAGCGCGAGGGCGCCGGGATGATCCGCATGGAGATCGCGGGCGACATTGCGCGGCTGATGGCGGCCGAGGCCGCGGCAGGCGAGCGCGCGGTCACGGCCGCGATCCGCTCGGCCGGGGCCGGGCTCAAGGCGGCCTGGCGCGCGCAGATCATGGGCGCGGGGCTCGGGGCCCGCCTCGCCCGCACCATCCGTTCGGAGAGCTATCCCAAGGCGAGGCCCAGCCTCAACGCCGCGGCCCTCGTCTGGTCGAAGGCGCCGGCGATCATCGGCGCGCATGATGCGGGCGCGCTGATCCGGTCGCGGTCGGGCTTCTGGCTCGCGATCCCGACCCCGGCGGCCGGCAGGGGCAGCGGCGGCAAACGCCTCAGCCCCGCCGAATGGGAACGCCGACGCGGGCTGCGGCTGCGCTTCGTCTATCGACCCCGCGGCCCGAGCCTCCTCGTCGCCGAGGGTCGCGTGAACAGCCGGGGCCTTGGTGTGGCGTCGCGCTCGAAGACCGGGCGCGGTGCGGCCAGCGTGCCGATCTTCCTGCTCGTGCCGCAGGTCAAGCTGCGCAAGCGGCTCGATCTCGAGCGCGATGCCAGGGCCGTTCAGGAGCGGATCCCCGGCGCGATCGTAGCCAATTGGGTCCAGCCACGGGGCTGACCTGTATCGACACTTCGCCGCTTGTGGCATACATTGCCAATGAAGCTTTAGGAGGTTCAGATGGGAACCCGAAATGTCGTCCTGACCGAAAGTCAGTCGGCACTGGTCGATCGACTGGTTGCGTCAGGCCGGTATCAGAATGCCTCGGAGGCACTGCGCGCAGGTCTGCGCCTCCTCGAGCGTGAGGAAACAGAACTTGCAGCGATCCGTGATCGGCTCTCCGCGGGCCTCGCGCAAGCGCGACGGGGCGATCTGGCTGAGGGCAGCGGTGAAGAGGCGATCCGTCGCGCATTCGCAACTGCCCGCGTCGAAATCTGATGCCGAAGCCTTGGCGCCTGACGCGACAGGCAAGCTTGGCCATTGAAGAAATCGCGCGCTGGACCACGGAGACCTTCGGACCTCGGCAGGCGGCGGCCTATCTAGAGGACCTGATCGCGCGATGCGCGGAGATCGCGGCCGGGACCGCCATCACCCAGGATTGCCGACTTCTGATCGATCCTGATCTGCCGGAGGACCTGCGCTTCACGCGCGCAGGCCAGCACTTCGTGGTCTTCGTCGAAGACCCAGACCAGATCATCGTCATCGACCTCCTCCATAGCCGTAGCGATCTACCGAGCCGCCTCGGCAGGCTTCGAGCGGACAAGGCGAGAAACGATCCATAGGTCCGGGCGGGCTCCGGCGAACCGGGACGATCATGACACCCCGCGAGACCATCCTGACCGCGTTGGCGGACCTCCTGCGCACGGTCCTGCAATATGCCGCTGCCGCGCGGCGAGGTCGTGCCGTTCGACATCGTTGTGGCCAATAGCGCGCATGGCAGGATAGAAAAATCACGCTCTGTAGATCAGTAACCCGCTTCTCGCTGGTGGCGGACGGCCAAGATTACGGCCTTCTCGCCATCAAATCGGTAAAGCGCGATGTAGCCGCTGCCTCCGAAGGGGATGATCCATTCCCAGAATTCCGGCGCCATATGTTCAGCGGGGCGGCCAGCTGCCGGCTGGTCTGCGAGGGTTTTGACATGCGTTCGGTTGGCCTTCACGGCTTCGAACGCTGCCGTCGCGTTCTTCTCGGCCAGAAACAGATGCAGACGCTCAATGTCGCGTAGCGCGGCTGGTGACCAGATCAGGGGTGGCATTCAGGCGGCTCGCAGAATTCGCCGCCCTCCAGACGGGCCAGCCAGGCATCCGCCTCGCTGTGCGTCACGTGCAAGCCGGTGAGCTCGTATTCGTGCCATGCTTCAAGCGCAGATTGGCGAAAGGCCTCGCGCTTTTCTTCGCGATCCAGGAATTCGGCGACCGCTTCGCGCAGGATCCAGTGTGGCGTGCGATCACGGGCTTCAGCCAGCTTCTGAAGCCGGTTGCGCGTAGCTTCGTCCAATTTGACCGCTACAGGTCGGACCGCGCTCATGCGTGATTCCTTCTACAAGGTATCATCAAGTAATACCCTCCTGGCACAAAGGCGCTGCAGCTTCCAGTCAGCATTGGAACCCTTCCCATGCCAACCCAGCGAGAAACCATCCTCACCGCTCTGGCGGATTTGCTCGGCACGGTCCCGCACGTGCCGCTCCTGCGCGGCGAGGTTCTGCCAGAACGCATCCCGCCCTCGGGCCTCATGATCCTGCGCGACGGGAACCCCGGCGAGCCCGGCGTCACGCTCTCGCCGCGCCTCTATCACTACCAGCACCGGGCCGAGCTAGAGGTGATCGTGCAGACCGGCGAGGACCGCGACGCGCGCTTTGACCGGCTGATCGGGCGGATCGGGGCAGCCATCTCGGCTGATCGCACCCTGCGTGGCCGCTGCGACTGGGTCGAGGCGGAGGCACCGGAGCCGGTCGATCTGCCCATCGAGGGCGGCGCGGCCATCAAGGCGGCGATCGTGCCGATCGTGCTGCATTACGCCACGGGCGATGCG
>JBIKVM010000258.1:0-3528 GCA_044356825.1 Limisphaerales bacterium | reverse complement strand
CGCGCGCGAGCCGATCGCCTCGGCCTCGACCAGCTCGCCGTCGCGCGCGCCCATGCTGGCACCCCGCGCGACCAGCCATTCGAGGTCGGCGCCCTTGTCGATGGGCTGGATGCGCCCGCCCTCGCCGCTCGTGCGATAGATGCCGAGGACACGGCGGGGCGAGGCCTGCAGCCGGCGGATCAGCCGCGCGACCGGCCCCGGCGCGCCCCCTTCGGCCGGCATGACGCGCAAGAGCACCCGGTCGCCCGTCCCGAGCGCGGGGTCGCCCGCGCGCGGCACGATCAGGATCGCGGGCGCCTCGCCCTCGCCCCGCCAGGGCACGGGGCGGGCGAAGATGTCTCCCGAACGGTCGGGGGCCAGCACCTCGAAGACGCCGACGGGGGGCAGATCGCCGGCCTGCCCCGCCCCTTCGGACGGGGCACCGCGGCGCCGGCCGCGCGCGGCGGGGCCCGCGCCGTCTTCTTCGGCCACCTCGGCCAGCAGGGCGCGGAGTTCGGACTTGAGCGCGCCGCGGATGCCGAAGGCGCGCGCGATGTCGCGCCGCGTCGCGCGGGGGTTCTCGGCCAGATAGGCGCTGAGGGCGGCCTTGTCGGGAAGGGGTGTCATGGCCGCGCCCTAGCACGGGTCGGGCCCGCGCGCCATGCCGCAGACACGCCCCGCGCGAGGTCTTGCCCCGCCGCTCCCGACCTGCGAGCCTGCTCAGCACACACGCGAGAGAGCCGATGCCCCCTGCCCCGCCCCTGCCCGAGAATTGCGTCGTCCTGCTCGGCACCAAGGGCGGCCCCGCGATCCGCCCCGGGTCGACCAACCCGACCGCGACGCTCCTGCGGCTCGGCGGGCAGGAGATGATCGTCGATTGCGGGCTGGGGGTGACGCGCGCGCTCGTCGATCAGGGCGTGGCGCTCGAGCGGATCGGGCGGATCTTCGTCACGCATCTGCATTCGGATCATTACCTCGAACTCGGGCCGCTCCTGCACACGGCATGGACGGCGGGGCTGAAGCATCCGGTCGATCTGTGGGGGCCGCCGGGCCTCGGGGCCTATTGGGCGGCCTTCCTGCAGGCGATGGCGGCCGACATCGCCGTGCGCATCGCCGATGAGGGGCGCCCAGACCTCGGGCCCCTGCTGCGAATCCACGAGATCCGGCCGGGCGCGTTCCTGCGCGAGGACGGGCTCGAGGTCTCCGCGCTGCGCGTGCCGCACCCGCCGATCGACGATGCCTTCGCGCTGTCGTTCCGCACGCCGTCGCATCATGTCGTGCTGTCGGGCGACACCGCGCCGCTGCCGCGGCTCGCGGATTTCGCGAAGGGCGCCGATCTGCTGGTGCACGAGGCGATGCTCGAGGCGGCGCTGCCGGCCCTCGTGGCGCGGGTGGGCAATGCGGGGCCGCGCCTGATGGCGCATCTGACGCGCAGCCACACGCCCGCGGCCGAGGCCGCGCGCATCGCCGCCGCGGCGGGGGTGGGGCACCTCGCGCTCCATCACCTCATCCCGTCGGACGATCCGGCCTTCGGGCCGGCGGACTGGCAGGCCGCGGTCGCGCCCCATTGGCGGGGCCCGCTCAGCATCGGGCGCGACGGGCTGCGGATCGACCTCGGGCCGGGGCGCGGCGCAAGGGCGCCCGGCTTGACTTGACGGGCCGCGATTCGCATATCGAGCCAAAGAGGGGGCCATCCGATGTTCATCCAGACCGAATCGACACCCAATCCCGCGACGCTCAAGTTCATTCCCGGCGAGGCGGTGATGCCCGCGGGCACCGCCGATTTCACCTCGGCCGAGGCGGCGGTGGCAAGCCCGCTCGCCACCCGCATCTTCGCGGTCGGCGGCGTCACGGGGGTCTTCCTCGGGTCCGACTTCGTGACCGTCACCAAGGCCGCCGATGCCGGGTGGGAGCATCTGAAGCCCGCGATCCTCGGGGCGGTGATGGACCACTACCAGTCCGGCGCCCCGGTGATCGAGGGTGCCGCGCAATCGGGCCACAAGGCCCACGCGGCCGAGGACGGGGCGATCGTGCGCCAGATCACCGAACTGCTCGATACCCGCGTCCGCCCGGCGGTGGCGCAGGACGGGGGCGACATCACCTTTCACGGCTTTGACCGGGGGGTCGTCTATCTGCACATGAAGGGCGCCTGCGCGGGCTGCCCGTCCTCGACGCTCACCCTCAAGATGGGGATCGAGAACCTGCTGCGCCACTACATCCCCGAAGTGACCGAGGTCCGGCCCGTCACCGTCTGATGGCCCCCGGCGGCCCGCTGATCCTCGGCTTCGACACCGCGGGCCCCTGGTGCTGCGCGGCGCTGGTCGCGGGCGGGCGCGTTCTGGCCGAGGCGCAGGAGGAGATCGCGACCGGACAGGCCGAACGGCTGATGCCGATGCTCGGGGCCGTGCTGGCCGCGGGCGGGGCGGGCTGGCGCGACCTCGCCGCGGTCGGGGTCGGCACGGGGCCCGGCAACTTCACCGGCGTGCGCATCGCGGTCGCGGCGGCGCGGGGGATCGCGACGGGCCTCGGGGTGCAAGCGATCGGGGTGGGTCTCCTTGAGGCGCGGGCCGAGGGGCTCGCGCGGCCGCTCGCCGTCGTCGAGGACGCGCGGCGCGGCGAGGTCTATCTCCAGAGCTTCGGGCTCGGGGCGGATGAGGGGCCGCTTCTGCTCGACCCGTCCGACATCGCGCCGGCCTTGGGCGATCTGCCGCTGGCGGGCGGGGCGGCGGCGGCGGTGGCGGCGCTGACGGGGGCGGCGGTGCTCGCCCCTGCCCTGCCGCTCGCGGTCGCGATCGCGCGCATCGCGGCCCAGCGCCTCGGGGCGCCGCAGCCCCGCCCCGCGCCGCTCTATCTGCGCGCGCCCGACGCGCAACCGCGCGCATCCGCGCCGTGACGCCCGAGGCGCTGGCCGCGCTCCATGCCCGCGCGATCCGCGTGCCGCGACCCTGGGCGGCGGCGGAGTTCGCGGGGCTGCTGACATCGCGCGGCGTGTTCCTGATCGCGGATGCCGAGGGCCGCGGCTTTGCGCTGGGCCGCGTCGCGGGGCCCGAGGCCGAGCTTCTGACGCTCGTCGTGGCGCCCGAGGCGCGGCGGCGGGGGATCGCGCGCGACCTGCTCGCGCGCTTCGCCGCCACGGCGCGCGCGGGCGGCGCGACGGCGGGGTTCCTCGAGGTCGCGGCCGGCAACGGGGCGGCGCGCGCGCTCTATGCCGCGGCGGGCTGGCGCGAGAGCGGGCTGCGGCGGAGCTATTACGCGATTGACGGGGGTGCGACCGAGGATGCGGTCGTGATGCAGCGCGATCCGCTCTGAAAGGGGTTGACCGCCATCACGGGCTACGGCCTATTCTGGTCCATCGCCCCTCGAGGGGTGCGCCCTTGGACGCGACCCGATCCTCGTCAGCCCAGAACCGGAGAAAATCATGACATTCCTGCACAAACTCGCCTCCACCGCCGCGGCACTTGCCCTGACGGCGGGCGCGGCGCTCGCCGAACCGGCCCTGATCTTCGATCTGGGCGGCAAGTTCGACAAATCCTTCAACGAGGCCGCCTA
>JBIKVM010000257.1:0-3541 GCA_044356825.1 Limisphaerales bacterium | reverse complement strand
GCCCACCGCGCCTTCTGCAAGGCCGAGACGGCGCGGCTGCGCGGTTGGCTCGCGGCGCGGCTGGCGGAATGCGGGGTGGCCAGCGACCCCTCGCAGGCCAATTTCGTGCTCGCCCGCTTTGCCGACGCGGCCGAGGCCGGGGGGGCGGACGCCCATCTGCGCGCATCGGGCATCATCGTGCGCCGCGTCGCGGGCTACGGCTTTCCCGAGGCGCTCAGGATCACGATCGGGCGCGAGGAGGATTGCGCGCGCGTCGCCGCGGCGGTCGCGGACTTCATGCGGGGGCGGAGATGACCACGACGGGCAAGGCGCCGATCTATGACCGGGTGGCGCTGATCGGGCTTGGCCTCATCGCCTCGTCCATGGCGCATGCGATGCGCGAGGGGGGCCTCGCGCGCCACATCGCGTGCCACGCCCGCAGCGCCGAGACGCGCGCCATCGCGGCCGAGATCGGGCTTTGCGATTCGATCCACGAGACCGCCGCCGCGGCCGTGATGGGCGCCGATCTTGTCGTGCTCGCGACCCCCGTCGGCCAGATGGGGACGATCGCGGCCGAGATCGGCCCCTATCTCGCGCGGGGCGCGACGCTCACCGATGTCGGCTCGGTCAAGCAAGCGGTGATCGATGCGGTCGCGCCCCATGTGCCGCCGGGCGTGGCCTTCGTGCCCGGCCACCCCATCGCGGGGACCGAACATTCGGGGCCGCGCGCGGGCTTTGCCTCGCTCTTTCGCAACCGCTGGTGGCTGCTGACGCCCGAGCCCGGCACCGACCCCGCCCGCGTCGCCCGCCTGCGCGCGCTTTGCGAGGCGATGGGCGCGAAGGTCGACACCATGGAGGCCGCGCATCACGACCGCGTGCTTGCGGTCACAAGCCATGCGCCCCACCTCATCGCCTATACGATGGTGGGGGTGGCCGACGACCTCGGCCGGGTGACCGACAGCGAGGTCATCAACTATTCCGCCGCCGGTTTCCGCGACTTCACCCGCATCGCCGCCTCGGACCCGACGATGTGGCGCGACGTGTTCCTGACGAACCGCGAGGCGACGCTCGAGATCCTCGGCCGCTTCACCGAAGAACTCTTCGCGCTCCAGCGCGCGATCCGGCTGGGCGACGGCGAGCACCTGCACGCCTATTTCACCCGCACCCGCGCCATCCGGCGGGGCATCATCGATGCAGGTCAGGACACCGCCGCCCCCGACTTCGGCCGCGCCGCCGCCGAGCCGACCCCGAAGGGGTAAGCGGACCGCGCGTGCGAAACGCGCGTCATCCACACTGATCTGGTTGGAAACACTGGCAGCCCGTAGGGGAGTCGAACCCCTCTTCCCAGGTTGAAAACCTGGTGTCCTAACCGATAGACGAACGGGCCCCGGTGGGGAACGGGCGCTGTCTAGAAGATGCGCCAGCCCCTTGCAAGGGCGATTTTTCAGGGGCGGCGGCGGGCATCAGGGGGCGGGCGCCGCATCCTCGAGGCGCAGTTGCAGCCGCGTGCGGCCGTTCCACGTCGATGCCTCGATCCGCCCGGCCAGATGCCACCGCCCCGCCGCGCCCGCCGACAGCGCGGGGCCGAGCGGGCCGTCGAAGGCGCCGAAGGCAATCACGCCGAGCCCGCCCGCGGCCTTGCCGAGGCTGAGCCGCAGATGGGACGTTCCGACGCGCTGCGTGCCCGTGACGATCTGGTCGGGCAGCGCGAAGACCGGCGCGGGTGCGCCGGCGCCATAGGGTCCCGCCGCCTCGAGCGCGGCAATCAGGTCGGCCGTGACGGCGGCGGGTTCGATGACACCCTCGATCCGCAGGCGGCCAGCGGGGGCTACGGGGCCGGCGACTGCCACGATCTCGGCCAGCCGCGCCATGGCGGGCCCGATCGACCCCGCCGTGAGCGTCAGTCCGGCGGCCATCCGGTGTCCGCCGCCGCGCTCGATCAACCCCTCGGCCGCAAGGCGCTGCACCGCCCCGCCGATGTCGATGCCCGCGACCGAGCGCGCCGACCCCTTGGCCGTGCCACGATCTATCCCGAGCACCACCGAGGGCAGGCCCGTCGCCTCCTTGAGGCGCGCCGCGACAATGCCGAGCACGCCCGGATGCCAGCCCTCGCCCGCGGCCCAGGCAATCGCGCCAGTGCCGCGGGCGGCAACTTGCGCGAGGGCCTCGATGCGCACTGCGGCCTCGATCTCGCGCCGGGCAGCGTTCAGGGCTTCGAGGTCGCGCGCGAGGGCCGCCGCCTCTGCCCCATCGGTCGTGGCCAGAAGGCGCGCGCCCAGATCGGCCCGCCCGACGCGCCCGCCCGCGTTGATGCGCGGCCCGAGCACGAAGCCCAGCGCATGAGTGCCGGGCGCCTCGGTCAACCCCGCCCCATCCGCAAGCGCGACAAGGCCCGGCCGCGCGCGCCGAGCCATGATCGCAAGCCCCTGCCGCACGAAGGCGCGGTTGACGCCGACGAGCAGCGCGACATCGGCCACGGTCGCGAGTGCGACCAGATCGAGCAGGCCGAGCAGATCGGGCACCGCGCGCCCCTGCGCGCGCAGCTGGCGGTTGGCCTCGACGAGGGCGAGGAACACCACGCCCGCCGCGCACAGATGCCCGAGCGCGCCCGACTCGTCGGCGCGGTTGGGGTTCACCACCGCATGCGCGGGCGGGAGTTCCGCCACGCCGAGATGGTGGTCAAGCACGACCACATCCGCCCCCCCCGCCGCCGCCGCAGCGAGCGGCGCGTGCGAGAGGGCGCCGCAATCGACGCAGACGATCAGGCGGTGATCGCGCGCGAGCGCCGCCATCGCCGGCACGTTCGGGCCATACCCCTCATCGATCCGGTCGGGGACATAGAGGGTCGCGCCCCGCCCAAGCGCGCGCAGCCAGTGGAGGATGAGCGCCGCCGACGCCCCGCCATCCACGTCGTAGTCGGCGAAGATCGCGATCGGCTCGGCGCGGTCGAGTGCCGCGACAAGGCGCGCGGCGGCGGCCTCCATGTCGCGCAGGCCGCGCGGATCGGGCAGAAGGTCGCGCAGCGCGGGCGCTAGATGGGCGGCCGCGTCCTCGGGCGCGATCCCGCGGGCGGCCAGCACCTGCGCCACCGGCGTTGGCAGGCGCGCGCGCCCCGCGATGGCCTCGGCCAGACGCGCCTCGGACGCCGTGGGCCCCCGCCAGCACCGGCCCGTCAGCGACTGCGCGACGCCCAGAAAGGCGGGATCGGCCGTCACTTGACCGGGGCGCGATAGCTCATCCGCCGGACCGATCCGGTCTTGGAGCGCATGAGCAGCGTCTCGGTCGTGACCCAGCCCACCTCGCGCCGGATCCCGCGCAGGAGCGAGCCGTCGGTGACCCCGGTCGCGGCAAAGATCACGTCGCCCCGCACCATGTCGTCGCGGCCATAGACGCGGTCGAGATCCGCGATGCCGGCGCGCGCGGCGCGCGCGCGCTCATCCCCGGTGCGAAAGACGAGGCGGCCGAAGATCTGCCCGCCCATGCACTTGAGCGCCGCCGCCGCGAGCACCCCCTCGGGTGCCCCGCCCTGCCCCATGTACATGTCGATGCCCGTGGCGGCCGC
>JBIKVM010000256.1:0-3609 GCA_044356825.1 Limisphaerales bacterium | reverse complement strand
GCACGAAGTTGCGGTAAAGCTCCGCCCCCTTCGGCGTGTGGTGGACCTCGGGGTGGAACTGCACGGCGTAGAAGCGCCGCGCCCTGTCGGCGGTGATGGCGAAGGGCGCGTTGGGCGAGGTGCCATGCACCGCAAAGCCCGGCGCGATGGCCGAGACATGGTCGCCATGGCTCATCCACACCTGCTCGGGCCCCGCCGCGAACCAGCCCTCGAGCAGATCGAGCGGCCCGCCCGCGGGCGTCACCATCGCCCGGCCGAACTCGGCCGTGCCGTGCCCGCGTTCGACCTTGCCGCCGAGGCAGTGCATCATCACCTGCTGGCCATAGCAGATGCCAAGCACCGGCACCCCGAGCGTGAAGACCGAAGGCGGCGGCATCGGCGCGCCCGGTTCGAACACCGAGGCCGGCCCGCCCGACAGGATCACGGCCTTCGGCGCGAAGTCGCGCAGGAAGGCGTCGGTGACCTTCTGGAAGGGGTGGATCTCGCAATAGACGCGCAACTCGCGCAGGCGGCGCGCGATCAGCTGCGTGACCTGGCTGCCGAAGTCGATGATGAGAAGGCGGTCGTGCGTCTGGGCCATGGCCGCGCAATAGGCCCGCGCGCCCCCCCATGCAAGCCGGCCAATGTCGCTTTCGCGCGCGAGATGACGCAATTCCGCCCCGCCCCGGCGCGCGAGGCGCTAAAAGCGGCCCATCCTATCAAGGGGGGCGGGCGATGAACGATCTGAGCGGACGCAAGGCGCGCGGCGGCGGCGGGGCGGCACGGCGGGCGGAACGCACCGCCGTCAGCCTCGAGACCGCGCGCTTCATCGCGCGCAACATCCCCAACTTCGAGGTGCTGGGCCCCGAGGCGATCGAGATCATCGAGTGGAACGCCGAGACGATCCTCGAGGAGATCGGCGTCAACTTTCCCGAAAACCCCGCCGCACTCGCCCGCTGGCGCGAAGCCGGCGCCGATGTCCGGGGCGAGCGGGTGCACATCCCGCGCGGCCTGGCCCGCAGTCTCTGCGCCCGCGCGCCCTCAAGCTTCACCCAGCTTGCCCGCAACCCCGAGCGCAACGTCGACATCGGCGGGCGCAACCTCGTGCTGGCGCCCGTCTACGGCCCCCCCTTCGTGCGCGACCGCGACGGCGGGCGGCGCTATGCCACCATCGCGGATTTCCGCAATTTCGTGAAGCTCGGCTACATGTCGAAGTGGCTGCACCATTCGGGCGGGACGGTGTGCGAGCCGACCGACGTGCCGGTGAACAAGCGCCACCTCGACATGCTGCTCGCCCACATGACGCTCAGCGACAAGCCCTTCATGGGCTCGGTCACCGAACCCTCGCGCGCGGTCGATTCGGTCGCGATGGCGCGCATCCTCTTTGGCGAGGAGACGGTCGCGGCCCATCCGGTGATGACCTCGCTCATCAACATCAACTCGCCGCTGACCTTCGATTCGGTGATGATGGGCGCGCTCGAGGTCTATGCGGCGGCCGGGCAGGCCACGATCGTGTCGCCCTTCATCGTGGGCGGCGCGATGGCGCCGGTGACGGTGGCGGGAACGCTGACGCAGGTGCTGGCCGAGGTGCTCGCGGGCGTCGCCTATGCCCAGCTCGTGCGGGCCGGCGCGCCGGTCATCTTCGGCGCCTTCGTCGCCTCGATCGACATGAACTCGGGAGCGCCCACATTCGGGACACCCGAGGCGAGCCTCATCACCTATGGCGCGGGCCAGCTCGCGCGGCGGCTCGGGCTGCCCTATCGCTCGGCGGGCGCCTTCTGTGGCTCGAAGCTTCCGGACGCGCAGGCGGCGTATGAATCCGCCAACAGCCTCAACATGGGGCTTCTGTCGGGCGTCAACTTCATGCTGCACGCCTGCGGCTGGCTCGAGGGGGGGCTCGTCTCCTCCTACGAGAAGTTCGTGATGGATGCCGACCAGCTCGGGATCCTCCACCACCTCGCGCGCGGCATCGACGTGTCCGAGAACGGGCAGGCGATGGAGGCGATCCGCGAGGTGGGCCCGGGCGGGCACTATCTCGGCTGCGGCCACACCCAGGCCAATTTCAAGTCGGCCTTCTGGCGGACGGACCTCTTCGACTACAAGCCTTTCGAGACCTGGGACGAGGAAGGCGCGCGCGACACCGAGGCGCTCGCGGCCCAGCGCGTCACGCGGCTTCTGGGCGACTATCAGCAGCCCGCGCTCGATCCCGGCATCGCCGAGGCGCTCGAGGCGTTCGTCACCCGGCGCAAGGCCGAGATGCCCGACGCCTTCGTCTGATCCGTTCAGGGCGCGGCAACGAGCCGCGCCTCGCCCATGATGGCGACGAGCAGCGCAATGTGGCGGGCCGGGTCGTAGTGGCCCGCACCCGCGCGGCGGGCCGTCTCGACCTCGGCCTCGGCCGCGAGGATGCGCGGCAGCACCGCCGAAGGTGTATGCGGCACGTCACCCGGGACCAGGCGCTGCAAGTCGCGCTGGCGGGAATACCCCCTGAGGGCAAAGCGCGCGGCCCGGACCAGAAGGGCGGGCCGGCGGATGCTGCTGAGCGGCGGGACATGGTCGGACATGGGGTTCTCCTTGCGCTGGGTTCGGGCGCGGAGTTCACCATGACACAACCCTGCGTTGCACACTGCGGCGTTCAAGCGCGCGCAGGTTTTGCCGAAGTTTATCCTTTGTAAACGATTTTCCCCAAATCCGAGGGGTTAACCATGTCTTCACCGGCCGCCGCCGGGCGTCATGGCGCCGCTCGGACCGGGGGCCCGGCGATCACGGGTGCGGTCTGGGACGAAGGATGATGACAAAGGCAAGCGGGGAACTGGCGCTGCCCGACTGGCTGCCCAAACCGGCGCGGTTCTATCTCGAACATACCGCCGCCGGGGTATCACTGCGCGTGATCGCGCGGCGGGCCGGCTGCCATCCCTCAACCGTGCTGCGCCATGTCCGGCGGTTCGAGATCCGCCGCGACGATCCGCTGATCGACGCCGCCCTCGATGCCCTGAGCCGTCCCCCGGACACCCCCGCACGAGGAGCCACCGCCATGACCGCACCCTTCCGCACCGACACCCCCACGACCACCGCCGAAACCCCGCCGCGCATCGACGAGGCGACACTGGCACGCGAGGCCCGGCGCATCCTGCGACGACTGATCGAACCGGGCGCGGTGCTGGTGCTCGGGGCAGATTTCGACCGCGCCGTGGTCTTGCGCGAGGGGCCGGGCGGCGCGGCGATCCGGACGGGTGCGCTCGATCGGGCGGTGGCGCAGGCCTTCGCCCTCAAGGACTGGATTGTGTGCCGCGGCACGGGTCGGGTTGCGCGCTATGCCATCACCGCCGCCGGGCGGGCCGCCCTGCGCCGGCTGGTTGAAACCGAGGCGGGCACAGCCGCGGGCATGGCCGAGGCGCCCTCAGCCTTCGCGGCCCAACACCGCGAATGGGGCAGTCGCCTGATCGACGATCCCGACGACGGCACCATCCGCAAGATCCGCTGCAATCTGGCTGAAAGCCCGGTGGCCGTCCTCGGGCGGCGGCGCGAAAAGGACGGCCGCCCCTTCCTCTCGCCCGACCTCGTGGCCGCCGCCGAACGGCTGCGGCAGGATTTCGAACTCGCGCAGATCGGGCCGCGCGTCGCGCAGAA
>JBIKVM010000255.1:0-3619 GCA_044356825.1 Limisphaerales bacterium | reverse complement strand
GGTGAAGGGGCGGGCATGGACGGGCGCCGACAGGCGCGGCCAGAGATGCCCCACCGCACCCACATGATCCTCGTGGCCATGCGTGATGAAGATGCCCTCGATCCGGTCGGCGCGCTCGGCCAGCCAAGAGACGTCGGGCATGATGAGGTCAACGCCCGGCGATGTCTCCATCTCGGGGAAGGTCACGCCCAGATCGACGACGATCAGCCGCTCGCGCCCCTCGGGGCCGTAGCCGTAGACATAGCAGTTCATCCCGATCTCGCCTGCGCCGCCGAGGGGAAGGTAGATCAGGCGATTCGGTCTCATGCGGGTTCGGTCTCTCTGTTGTGGCGGTGGATCAGCACCAGCCCGTGCATCGTGAGGTCGTCCTCGACGGCATCGAAGACATCGGTGTCGTTCCGGAAGAGGGGGGCGAGCCCCCCCGTGGCAACGACCTTCATCGGGCGGCCGCGTTCGGCGCGGATGCGCGCCACAATGCCCTCGACCAGACCGATGTAGCCCCAATACACACCCGACTGCATGCAGGCCACCGTATTCTTGCCCACGACCTGATCGGGGCGGGTGATATCGACATGCGGCAGCGCCGCCGCCGCCATGTGCAGCGCTTCCAGGCTGAGGTTGACGCCGGGCGCGATGACGCCGCCGACATAGGCGCCGTCGTCATCGACGACATCGAAGGTGGTGGCGGTGCCGAAATCGACCACGATCAGGTTGCCGCCATGGCGGGCATGGGCGCCGGCGGTGTTCACGAGCCGGTCGGGGCCGACCGTCGTGCCCTGATCGACGCGGGGCGCCACGGGCAGCGCGCAGCCCGGCTTGCCCACCACGCGGGGGCGGCAATCGAAATAGCGGTTGCAGAGCACGCGCAGGTTGAACACCACCCGCGGCACCGTCGAGGAGATGATCGCATCGGTGATGCGCGCCTCGGTGCGGTTGAGCGTCATGAGCGTCTGGAGCCAGACGAAATATTCGTCCGCCGTGCGCCGGTGGTCGGTCGCGATCCGCCAGGTGGCGCGAAAGGCCGTGCCGTCCCAGATCGAGAAGACGGTGTTGGTGTTGCCGCAGTCGATGGCCAGAAGCATGGGCGCACCCCGGGTTGGATCAGTCGGCCAAGGGGAACACCTCGGCGGCCGAAAGCGCAATGGGGCCGCGCGCGGTGTCGAGGATGAGGGCGCCGGTCGCGTCGATCGTCTCGAAGCGGCCCGTCTCGGTCGTGCGGGCGGTGCGGGCACGGATCGGGGCGCCGAGCCCCGCGGCATGGGCGAGCCATTCGGCGCGGATGGGCGCGAAGCCCTCACGGCCAAGCGTCTCGGCCCGCGCCGCCATCTCGGGGGCGAGGCGCGCGAGCAGCGCATCGGGCGCAAGCGCGATCCCCGTCTCGGCGATCAGGCTCGTCGCGGGCAGGGCGCCCGCATCGAGCGCCTCGGGCGGGGGGGCGGCGATGAGGTTGACGCCGATCCCGACCGCGAGGTGGTGCACCCCTGCCCCGCTCCCGGCACTCTCGAGCAGGATGCCGCAGAGCTTGCGGCCCCCGAGCAGTACGTCATTGGGCCATTTGAGCGAGAGGCCCGCCACCCCCGCCCCGGCAAGCGCCGCGCGCAGCGAGGTGGCGGCAACGAAGCTCATCAGCGCGGCCTGCGCGGGGGGCATGTCGGGGCGCAGGAGAAGCGTGGCCGCGAAATTGCCGGGCGGGCTCTGCCAGCCGCGGCCGCGCCGGCCGCGCCCGGCGCTCTGGGCCTCGGCAAGGATCCAGACGGGGGCGGGGGCACCCGCGGCAGCAAGGCGCGCGGCCTCGGCGTTGGTGCTGTCGATCACCCCGCAGCGCCGCAGCCCGACGCCCGCGGGCCAGGGCGCCGGATCAGTCAACAAGCGCCTGCGCCGCGGCGGCCGCGAGCGGCTCGAGGCCGAAGAGGTTGTAGACCCCCGCGACCATCGCGATCGCGGCCCCCATCATCACCGCCCATTGCACCGCCGACATCCTGCTTTCGAGCACCTCGCCCTCGCGCCCGAAATACATGAAGTAGACGAGGCGGAGATAGTAGAAGAGCCCGATCACCGAGGCGATGACGCCCGCGACCGCGACCCAGACCATCCCGGCCTCGACCGCGGCCTTGAGCACCGCGAACTTGCCCCAGAAGCCGAGCGCCGGCGGCACGCCCGCAAGGCTCACGAGCAGCACCATGAGGGCGAGCGCCTTGGTCGGCTCGGCGCGCGAGAACTGGTGCAGCGCATCGATGTCCGCAACCGGGCGGCCGTCGCGCTCCATCGACAGGATGAAGGCGAAGGTGCCGACGTTCATCGCGACATAGATCGCCATGTAGAGCAGCATCGCCTGCACGCCCGCCGCCCCGCCCGCCGAGAGGCCCACGAGCGCAAAGCCCATGTGCGCGATCGAGGAATAGGCCATCAGCCGCTTGATGTTGCGCTGTCCGATGGCCGCGATCGCGCCCACGAACATCGAGGCGACCGCAAGGGCCGCGATGACCTGCCCCCAGGCGTCCGGCATGGTGCCGAAGGCGTCATGCGCGAGCCGCGCCATCAGCGCCATCGCCGCCATCTTGGGCGCGGTCGCGAGGAAGGCCGTCACCGCCGTCGGCGCGCCTTCGTAGACGTCGGGCGTCCACATGTGGAAGGGCGCAGCCGAGACCTTGAAGGCAAGCCCCGCGAGCATGAAGACGAGCCCGAACATGAGCCCGACCGGCGCCCCCGCGCCCACGGCGCCAAGGATTCCCGCGAAGGACGTGCTGCCGGCGAAGCCGTAGACGAGCGAGGCGCCATAGAGCAACAGCCCCGAGGAGAGCGCGCCGAGCACGAAATACTTGAGCCCCGCCTCGGTCGCGCGCAGCGAGTCGCGCCTCAGCGCCGCGAGGACATAGAGCGCGAGCGATTGCAGCTCGAGCCCGACATAGAGCGCGATGAGGTCGCCCGCCGAGACCATCATCATCATGCCGAGCACCGCGAGCGTCACGAGCACCGGGTATTCGAACCGCCCCATGTCGCGCCGCGCGACGTAATCCTGCCCCATCAGCAGCACCGCCGCAGCCGAGGTCAGGATCGCGATCTTGGCAAAGCGGGCGAAGCCGTCATCGACGAACATGCCGCCAAAGGCCGCCGCCGCACCGTCGCCCGACAGCCCGATCCAGAGCGCCAGCACCAGATAGAGCCCCGCCGCCGCGACGTTGAGCGTGGGCGCGAGCCGGTCGCCCCCGCCGAAGGCCCCCGCCATCAGCCCCGCCATCGCGGCGACGGCCAGGATCAGTTCGGGGAGGATCAGGGAGAGATCGAGCGCAGTCATCGCGGCACCTTCAATGCGAGGCGGAGGCGACGCTGCCCGCATCGGGCAGGGCGGCGCGGTAATCGGCGATCAGCGCCTCGACCGAGGGGCCGATCAGATCGGTGAGCAGGCTCGGATAGACGCCAAGGAGGAGCGTCATCGCGACGAGGGGGGCGAAGATCGCCCGCTCGCGCCGGTCCATGTCGGTGATGGCGCGCAGGCTCTCGCGCACCAGATCGCCGAAGACGACCCGCCGATAGAGCCAGAGCGCATAGGCCGCCGAGAGGATCACCCCGCTCGTCGCGACCGCCGCGACCCAGGTGTTGACCTGGAAGATACCGGCGA
>JBIKVM010000007.1:0-39103 GCA_044356825.1 Limisphaerales bacterium | reverse complement strand
TCCTCAAGCTTCTGCAGGCCAGCGAATACAACGTCGAGCGCGCCCAGCGCGGCATCGTCTACATCGACGAGGTCGACAAGATCACGCGCAAGTCGGACAACCCCTCGATCACCCGCGACGTCTCGGGCGAAGGGGTACAGCAGGCGCTGCTCAAGATCATGGAGGGCACCGTCGCCTCGGTGCCGCCGCAGGGCGGGCGCAAGCATCCCCAACAGGAATTCCTACAAGTCGACACGACGAATATCCTCTTCATCTGCGGGGGCGCCTTCTCGGGGCTCGACCGCATCATCGCGCAGCGCAACAAGGGCAGCGCGATGGGTTTTGGCGCCGATGTCAAGGAACCCGACGCGCGCGGAGCGGGCGACCTGTTCAAGGAACTCGAGCCCGAAGATCTGCTCAAGTTCGGCCTCATCCCCGAGTTCGTCGGCCGCCTGCCCGTGATCGCGACGCTGACCGACCTCGACGAGCCCGCCCTCGTGAAGATCCTGACCGAGCCCAAGAACGCGCTCGTGCGGCAGTATCAGAAGCTCTTCGACATCGAGGGCGTGAAGCTCACCTTCACCGAGGATGCCCTCGTGGCGGTCGCCCGGCGCGCGATCAAGCGCAAGACCGGGGCACGCGGATTGCGCTCGATCATGGAGGACATCCTGCTCGAGACGATGTTCGAACTTCCGGGCCTGGACGGGGTCGAGGAAGTCGTCGTCAACGAAGAGGCCGTCGGCGGAGTCGCCAAGCCGCTGCTGATCTACGGCGAACAGAAAGCCAAGAAGAAGGAAGCGGCCGGAGCGGCCGGCTGAGGCCGCGCGTGATGTCGCGCGTTGCACAGGCCCCCGATACGGACAGTCCCGCGCGCCGCAACGTCGCCGTTCTCGTGGCAGCGCAGGCGGTCCTCGGCGCGCAGATGCCGATGATCTTCACGACCGCGGGTCTTGCCGGCCAGAGCCTTGCGACGAATCCCTGCTGGGCGACACTGCCGATTTCGGCGATGGTCATCGGCTCGATGCTTGCAGCGAATCCGCTGTCGGCGCTCATGCAGCGCTTCGGCCGGCGCGCGGGGTTCGTGGCGGGGGCGATGGGCGGCATGGCAGGCGCGCTGACGTCGGCCGCGGGCCTTGCGACCGGCTCATTCCCGCTGTTCGTCCTCGGTGCGCTCATCTCGGGCATCTACATGTCGGCGCAGGGGTTCTATCGCTTCGCCGCCGCCGATACTGCCTCGGAGGGGTTCCGCCCCAAGGCGATTTCGTGGGTCATGGCGGGGGGGCTCTTGTCGGCGGTGGTCGGGCCGCAACTCGTCAAGGTTACGGCCGAAGCGATGGTCGTGCCGTTTCTGGGCACCTATCTTGCGGTCGTCGCGCTGAACCTTGCGGGGTCGGTGCTCTTTGGCGCGCTGGACATCCCCCGCCCCGCGCGGCCCCGGGCTGGCGCCGATGCGGGGCGATCGCGGCTTGAGCTGATCCGCACGCCCGAGATCGCGGTGGCCGTGATCTGCGCGACCGTCTCCTACGCGCTCATGAACCTCGTGATGACATCTTCGCCCCTGGCCGTGGTGGGGTGCGGGTTCGCGACGGCGGATGCCGCGGATGTCGTGACGGGGCATGTCCTTGCCATGTATGCGCCCTCGTTCTTCACCGGCCACATCATCGCGCGATTCGGCGCCCCCAGGGTCATCGGGGCTGGCCTCGTGATTCTCGCGGCCGCCGGTGTGGTCGCGCTGATGGGTGTGGAACTCGGGCATTTCTTCGTGGCCCTCGTGCTGCTCGGCATCGGTTGGAATTTCGGGTTCATCGGGGCGACGACGATGCTTGCAGGCCTGCACAGCCCGGCTGAGCGGGGCCGGATGCAGGGGTTGAACGATTTCGTCGTGTTTGCGGGTGTCACGACGGCCTCGCTGTCGTCCGGCGGCCTCATGAACTGTTCGGGAAGCAGCGTCGTCGCGGGCTGGCAGGCGGTCAATGTCGCGATGCTGCCCTTTCTCGTGCTGGCGGGGGGCGCGCTCATCTGGCTGGCGCTGCGGCCCCGCCCGGCAACCTAGCGCGATCCTTCGCCACCCCCTTGCAGCGGCCGTCGGCTTGGGCTAACCGAAGCTACGGAGCGGGCGGGCGTAGCTCAGGGGTAGAGCACAACCTTGCCAAGGTTGGGGTCGAGGGTTCGAATCCCTTCGCCCGCTCCAGAATTCCCAATGGTGCATGTCCGTACCCGGCGCGATCGTCTTAACGGGGCCGCGACAATCTTCTTGCATGATCCCGCCTTGGGCCTAGGATCATTCCAAGGCTTTTGAACGGCGGAGCATTGGATGTTGCGGATTGTCCCGGCTTGCGGGCTGCTCATCGCGCTGTGCGCTTGCGGCGGAGGCGGCACCGGTCCGATCGCCTACGCCCCCCCCGAACTGCCCGGCCCGCCGACAGGCAGTTTCGTCGCCACCTCGGGCACGCTGCCACATCCGTGGAATCGCCACTTCGTCACAACCTATGATCCGGCGATGCTGGCCATCGTGCGCGCCCGGCCTGCCTTTCGGGGCAATCACCTCGAATATGACCTGAGGGTTCCCGGCCATCCCGCGCTTTCGTTGGGTGGCACGCTCAACAGCACGCCGCTGCTCGCAAGCGGCCTCGATTATGCCCATTCCGTTGGCCTCTCGGGTGATGGGCAGACGCTCAGCATGGTCGATGACGGGCCGTTCCTCGGGCACCAGCAGTTCGACGGCGCGGTGATCCTTTCTGACGGCTCGCAGTCCACCGGGTCGCACGGGACGGCGGTGGCCTCGATCCTTGTGGGCAACGGCATCGCTGTGACGGGTGGCTATGCGCCACGGGCGCGGCTGCACACGGGAGTCATGCGCTATTCGGAAGCGACCGACTGGCTCCAACTCGGCCGCAACATGCGCGAAGCCGCGGTGCATGGCGCGGTCGCGGTCAACAACAGCTGGACACTTGTCTCGGGCACATTCTTCCGCACCTGGACGATCACCCTCGCGGGGACCGATCCGGCCGCCCGGTTCGGTCCCGGCACGTCGGGCGCGACCTATCTGTCGGACACGCGCGCCTATCTGGCGGATGGCGTCGTGGTCTTTGCCCTCCAGAATGACTACGGGGCGACGAGCGCGAGCCTGATGGCCGCGCTGCCCTCTGCCTTTCCGGACCTCGAACCCGGGTGGCTAGCGGTCCTCAACGCCGTGCCCACCATCGAGGAGGGTGCCATCACCGCCGCAACCCGCATTTCCGCCCCCTGCCTCGAAACCGCCGCCTATTGCGTGGCGGCGGACGGGCAGATCATGGCGGCGACCGATTCCGGTCCGGGGATCTATGCACTCACCTCCGGGGCATCGATGGCGGCACCGCAGGTGGCAGGGGCGCTGGCTCTGCTGGCCGAAGCCTTTCCAGACCTGACGCCGCACCAGTTGCGCGACCGGCTTCTGGCCACCGCGGACAACGGCTTTCTCACTCCTGGCCAGATCACTGGCACGCGTGTCTTCGCCGCCGGGGTCGAGCACGACTATTCGGTCGAGTTTGGCCACGGATTCATAGATCTGCGCGCGGCACTACTGCCCATCGGGGCGACGACGATCCCGCTCGCCTCGGGCCAGCGCGTGCCGCTGGCCGCCGCGGCGATCGATGCCGGTGTCCTCGCGCCGGGGATTGCGGCTGCGCTCGCCGCGGCACCGGCGGTCGCTTCCGACGGCCTGGGCGGCAGCTTCCGCGTCGATGCCGCGCGGCTCGTCCTTGCCGCTCCGACCGCCGGCGCGACCGGGTTGGCCGCGCGCCGCCTCGCCGCGGGTGGTGCCGCGCTGCCCGAGGCCGGGGCACGTGATCTGGCAGGCGTCCGCGCCCTCCCGCTCTCGGCGGGCGACGGGGTTCAGGTTGCGCTGCTCGTGCCCGACGGGCGCGGGCAGGGGCCTGCTGGCCTTGCCCTTGGGCTTGGCCCTGGCGGCGCGGGCAGGGGCGTGTCCGCGGGGATCGATCTGCTCGCGGGTCCGGGCGCGGTTCTGGGCCTCGGCCGCGCGGATGCCGAGCGTGTGCAGGGCGGCCTTGTCGCGGCGCGCCTCGCTGCCGTGCTTCCGCTTGGGGGCTGGACGCTCGAGGCCGAGGGCGAGGCTGGCGTTGCCTCGGGCGGCGGCGCGGGGCTGATCGCGCGCGTGCCCGGCCTTGGCTTTGACAGGATACGCCTTGGCCTCGCACGGCCCGACAGCCTCGTCGCGGGCGATCGGCTTGGCCTGTTCGTGCGCCGCCCCCTTGCCGCAACCTCGGGCACGGCCGAAATCGCGCTGCCGCTTGCATCCCCCGAGCGGGGTGCGATCTCCGCGCGGATTGATGCTCCGCTTGCCGATCCGGACCGTGCCCTCGATGTCGGTGTCGAATATGCCCGCCCCTTTGCCGGGGTGCGCGGGCGCGTTTCGGCGGGGCTGGTCCATGCCGGAGGGGAGCGCAGGTCGAGTCTGGGCGCCGTGGCCGGACTTCGCCTTGACTTCTGAGTGCCGCGGCCGCATCCGCTGGGCAACCATGCGAGGATGCCTCGTCGCGCGATCTCTGCGCCGCGGGTGGGCGTTGCGAATGTGGCAGTAGCGTGAAGGAGGGCGACATGGGTCCGGGGGATATCATCGGGATGAACGCGGTCTGGCTGGTGCTTGCGGCACTGATCCTCTTCGTCGTCTGGCTCGCCGTGCGGATCGTGCCGCAGAGCCAGAAGCATGTGGTGGAGCGTTTCGGGCGGCTGCACGCGGTGCTCGGCCCCGGGATCAACATCATCGTGCCCTTCCTCGACCGGATCGCGCATGAGATCTCGATCCTCGAGCGGCAACTGCCCAATGCGCTGCAGGATGCCATCACGGCCGACAACGTGCTCGTGAAGGTCGAGACCTCGGTCTTCTACCGCATCATCGAGCCCGAGAAGACCGTCTATCGCATCCGCGATGTCGACGGTGCCATCGCGACCACGGTCGCGGGCATCGTGCGCAGCGAGATCGGCAAGATGGAGCTCGACCAGGTGCAGTCCAACCGCGCCGACCTCATCGCCAAGGTGCGCGAGCAGGTCGCGGCGATGGTGGATGACTGGGGGATCGAGGTGACGCGCGCCGAAGTGCTCGATGTCAACCTCGACGAGGCGACGCGCGCCGCGATGCTCCAGCAGCTCAACGCCGAACGGGCGCGGCGGGCGCTCGTGACCGAGGCCGAGGGCAAGCGCCGCGCGGTCGAACTTGCCGCCGACGGTGAGCTCTACGCCGCCGAGCAGCAGGCCAAGGCCAAGCGCGTTCTGGCCGAGGCCGAGGCCTATGCGACCTCGGCCATCGCCGAGGCGATCAAGGAGAACGGGCTCGAGGCGGCGCAGTATCAGGTCGCGCTGAAGCAGGTCGAGGCGCTGACGGCCGTGGGGCAGGGGGCGGGCAAGCAGATGATCCTCCTCCCGGCGGCCGCACTCGACGCCTTCACCAATGCCTTCTCCCTCCTCAAGGCGCGGCCGTGATGCTCTGGGCGCAATGGTGGGTCTGGGCGGTGGCGGGGCTCGTGCTCGGCCTCCTCGAGGTTGCGCTGCCCGGGCAGATCCTGCTCGGCTTCGGGATCGGCGCGCTTGCGACGGCGGCGGTCGTGTTCGTGGCCGGGCCCGAGGCGGTGCCGGGCCTGCCCGTGCTGCTCGTGATCTTCGCGGCGGCCTCGGGGCTCGCGTGGATCGTGCTGCGGCGCGCCTTCGCCGCCCGCCGCGGGCAGGTGAAGATCTGGGAACGCGACATCAACGACAACTGACGCACGCGCCCGATTGCGACGGCGGGCGGGGGGGTGGTATGCGGGGATGAATGTCCGCGAGGTGCCGCCCGTGCTCCAGTCCTTCGATGTCACCGCCACGCCCGAACAGGGGCCGCCGAGGCTCGCCGCGCTGCGGGCGGCGATGGCGGCCGAGGGGCTGCAGGGCTTCATCGTGCCGCGCGCGGATGCCCATCAGGGCGAGTATGTCGCGGCCGCGGACGAGCGGCTCGGCTGGCTCACCGGGTTCACCGGCTCGGCGGGGTTCTGCGTCGTGCTGCCGGGCGCGGCCGGGGTGTTCGTCGACGGGCGCTATCGCGTGCAGGTGCGCGCGCAGGTGGACCTGCGCGCCTTCACCCCGCTCGACTACCCCGAGACCAAGGCCGGCCCCTGGATCGCGGCCAATCTGGCCGAGGGGGTGGTGGGCTATGACCCCTGGCTGCACACCCCCGAGGAGATCGCGGCGATCGAGGCCGCACTCGCCGGCAAGGGGGCAAGCCTGCGGCCCGTCGCGAACCTCGTCGACCGGGTCTGGACCGACCGCCCGGCGCCGCCGCAGGGTGCCGCGATGATCCACGATCTGGCACTTGCGGGCGAGACGGCCGCGGCCAAGCGCGCGCGTCTGGCCGAGGGGCTGCGCGCGGCGGGGCAGCGGGCGGCCGTCATCACGCTGCCCGACAGCCTGTGCTGGCTTCTGAACATCCGGGGCGCGGATGTGCCGCGCAACCCCGTGCTGCACGGCTTCGCGATCCTGCACGACGATGGGCGGGTGGATCTTTTCGCCGAGCCCGCGAAGTTCGACGCCGCCTTGCGCGCCCATCTCGGCAACGGGGTCGCGCTGCACCCGCCCGCGGGCTTCATCGGCGCCCTCGGCGCGCTCGGCGGGGCGGTGCGGGTCGATCGCGCGACGGCGCCGGTCGCGGTCGTCCAAGCACTCGGGGCGGCGACGGTCGCCTGGGGGGATGATCCCTGCCGCCTGCCCAAGGCCTGCAAGACCGAGGCCGAGATCGCGGGCACGCGCGCGGCGCATCTGCGTGACGGCGCGGCGGTGTGCGCGTTCCTCGCCTGGATGGAGGGGCGCGCGGCCGAGGTGCTGGGCGGCGCCGTCCTGACCGAGATCGACGTGGTGCGGGGCCTCGAGGGCTTTCGCGTCGCGACGGGCGCCCTGCATGACCTGAGCTTCGAGACGATCTGCGGGGCGGGCCCGAACGGGGCCATCATGCACTATCGCGTGACCGAGGCCACCAACCGCCGCATCCTGCCCGGCGATCTGATCGTGGTCGATTCGGGCGGGCAGTATCGCGACGGCACGACCGACATCACCCGCACCCTCGTCGTGGGCACGCCCGCGCCCGAGGCGGTGGCGGCCTTTACCCGCGTCCTGCAGGGGATGATCGCGATCTCGCGCCTGCGCTGGCCCGACAAGGGGCTCGCGGGGCGCGATCTCGATGCGATCGCGCGCTATCCGCTCTGGCTCGCCGGGCAGGACTACGACCACGGCACCGGGCACGGGGTGGGGGTGTTCCTGTCGGTGCACGAGGGGCCGCAGCGCCTGTCGCGCGTCTCCGAGGTGCCGCTGCGCCCGGGGATGATGCTGTCGAACGAGCCGGGCTACTACCGCGAGGGCGCCTTTGGCATTCGGATCGAGAACCTCGTCGCGGTCATCCGCGCCCCGGAAGTCGCGGGCGGTGACGCGCGCCCGATGCTCGCCTTCGAGACGCTGACCTGGGCGCCCATCGAGCGGCGGCTGATCCTGCCCGCGATGCTCTCACCCGGCGAGCGCGCCTGGCTCGATGCCTATCATGCCGAGGTCGAGGCCCGGATCGGGCCGCGCCTCTCGGCGCCCGCGCGCGCCTGGCTCGCGCGCGCCTGCACCCCGATCTGAGCCGACACCCGAGGGAGGAGATCATGGACGACCCTATCCGCACCTATCGCAACCCCGGCACCTGGGTCGTGCGGGTGGGCGGCGCCGTCATCGCCGAGACGCGCGCGGCGATCGAACTGCATGAAGGCACCCGCCCGCCCGTGATCTATTTCCCCCGCGCCGATGTCGCGATGGCGATGCTCGAACCGAGCGCCACGCGCACGACCTGCCGCCACAAGGGCGAGGCGAGCTATTTCTCGATCGTGACCAAAAGCGCGACCCTGCCCGACGCGGTCTGGAGCTACGAGACGCCCAAGGCAGGGCTTGATGCGATCGCGGGGCATCTCGCCTTCTATCCCGACAGGGTAACGATCGAACGGATGTGAACCGAGGGCAGAGGGGGCGCGGATGGGATGGCTCGCGGATGAATCGGGGCTCGGCAAGCGGGCGGCGAATTTCGTGCCGCTCACGCCCCTGTCGTTCCTTCAGCGTGCGGCGGACGTGTTCCCCGACCGCGAGGCGGTGGTCTATGGCGATGTCCGGCGCAGCTATGCCGACTATCACGCCCGGGTGAGCCGCCTTGCCGGCGCCCTTTCCGCCGCGGGGATCGTGCCGGGCGATGTGGTGGCGACGATCCTGCCCAACATCCCCGCGCAGGCCGAGGCGCATTTCGGCGTGCCGGCGGCGGGCGCGATCCTCAACACCGTCAACACCCGGCTCGATGCGGGCACGATCGCCTATATCCTCGGCCACGGCGGGGCGAAGATCGTGCTGTGCGACACGGCCTTCCTGCCCGTGCTCGACCAGGCGCTCGCCCTCGACCCCGCGCTTGCGCCACGCATCATCGAGGTGCCCGACCCGGTCGCGGGGCTCGCGCCCTCGGGCCGGCACATGGTCTATGAGGATTTCATCGCCACCGGCGCGCCGGACCACCCCTGGATCATGCCCGGGGATGAGTGGGAGAGCCTCGCGCTCAACTATACCTCGGGCACGACAGGGCGGCCCAAGGGCGTCGTCTATCATCACCGCGGCGCCTATCTGATCGCGATGGGCACGGTCGTCAGCTGGCGGCTCACGCTCTTTCCCCGCTATCTCGCGATCGTGCCGCTCTTTCACTGCAACGGCTGGTGCCACACCTGGATGCTGCCGATGCTGGGCGGAACGCTCGTGTGCTGCCGGGACATCACCGCGCGCGCGATCTATGCCGCCATCGCGGATGAGCGCGTCACCCATTTCGGCGGCGCGCCGATCGTGCTCGGCCTCATCGTCAATGCCCGCGCCGAGGACCGGCGGGAGTTTTCGCACACGGTCGAGGTCTTCACCGCCGGCGCCCCGCCGCCGGCCGCGATCCTCGGCGCGATCGAGCCGCTCGGCTTCAACGTCACGCAGGTCTACGGGCTGACCGAGACCTTCGGCCATGTCACCGAATGCCTCTGGCGGGCCGAGAAGTGGGACGACCTCGAACCCGACGCGCGCGCCGCGATCAAGGCGCGTACCGGCGTCGCGATCCCGATCATGGAGGAGGTCACGGTCGTCGACCCGGCCGGCGCCCCCGTGCCGCGCGACGGCGCGTCGCTGGGAGAGATCGTGCATCGCGGCAACGCGGTGATGAAGGGCTATTACCGCGACCCGGCCGCGACCGAGGCCGCCTTTGCCGGCGGCTGGTTCCATTCGGGCGACATCGCCTTTCGCCACCCCGACGGCTACATCAAGATCGCCGACCGCGCCAAGGACATCATCATCTCGGGCGGCGAGAACATCAGCTCGGTCGAGGTCGAGGGTGTGCTCGCGCATCATCCGGCGGTGGCGCTTGTCGCCGTCGTCGCCATGGCCGACGAGAAATGGGGCGAGGTGCCCTGCGCCTTCGTCGAGACGAAGCCCGGCGCCGAGGTGACGGAGGCCGACCTCATCGCCTTTGCGCGCGCGCGCATCGCGGGCTTCAAGACGCCCAAGCGCGTGGTGTTCGGCGAGTTGCCCAAGACCTCGACCGGCAAGGTGCAGAAGTTCGAACTGCGCGCCCGCACCCGCGCGCTTGCGGCCGATCCGGGCTGAGGCAGCGGGGCTCGGGGGCGGCATGCAGATCGTCCTGCACATCGGCGCCCACGCCACGAACGAAGAGGCGCTCCTGCGGGGGCTGCTGGCCAATCATGACCGGCTGCATGGCTGCGGCGTCGCGGTGCCGGGGCCCGCGCGCTATCGCGACCTCTTGCGCGACGTCATCGCGCGGCTCGAGGGGGCGGAGGCTGCCGAGGGCAGCGGCGATCTGATCCTCGATGAGGTCGGGGTCGCCCCCGAGACGGACCGCGTGATCCTGTCCTATCCGCACGCGATGGGCTTTCCGGTTGGCGCGGTCGGGCGCGACATGCTCTATCCCTCGGCCACCCGTCGGATCGGGGCGCTGCTGCGGCTCTTCGAGGGGCATGAGGTGACGCTCGCCCTCGGCCTGCGCAGCCCCGTGACATGGCTGCCTGACATCTTCGCGCGCCAGAACGCCAAGACCGAGGCCGAGTTCTTCGCCAGGGTCGATCTGCACGCGCTGCGCTGGTCGCATCTGGTCACCCGCCTTGCCGACCTGCGCCCAACCGGCGGGATGATCGTCTGGTCGGACGAAGGCGCCCCGCTCGGCTGGCCCGCGATCCTGCGCGCCCTTGCCGGAGTCGGCTGGGACGTTCCGCTGGCCGAGACCGACGCCATCGCGCGCAGCCTGCTGTCCGAGGAGGCGGGGCGCGCGCTGGCGCTGCGCCTTGCGCAATTCGATCCGCCCGACGCCCGAAGCTGGGCCGCCCTCGTCGCCGACCACCTGCGCGATCACGCCGACCCCGCGCTCGCCGAGGTCGAGATCACGCTTGCGGGATGGACGCAGGCGCTGGTCGATGGCCTCGGCACGCGCTACGACGCCGACCTCGCCCGCCTCGCGGGCCTGCCCGTGGTCACTTGGCTCGGCTGAAGCCGGGGAATTGGGGCTTGCGAGGCGCTGCGGCCTTGGCTACACAGCGCGCCGTTGGGGCGTCGCCAAGCGGTAAGGCAGCGGTTTTTGGTACCGCCATTCCCAGGTTCGAATCCTGGCGCCCCAGCCATCTCCCTGTCTCCCCGCGTTCCAGATAACCCGACTGCGCTTTACCTCGCGCACCGACTGGGCTATCGATCAATGCAGGCCCGAGTGGTGGAATGGTAGACGCAGGGGACTCAAAATCCTCCGCCGCAAGGCATGCGAGTTCGAGTCTCGCCTCGGGCACCACAGTGACAGGGTCGAATTGGGCAGAGACGCCCCAAAGACACCGGAGCGGCCTCCGGGTTCAGGTTTTTTCAGCTCTTGCAACTCTCGTTATGATATCCCATGCCTGAGCATCCTCGGAAGGAAGCCGGCCATGATGAAGATGCTGATCCGCGCGTGTCTGACCTCTCTTGCACTGGCGCTGCCAGTTCAGCTTCATGCGGGGTGGGACGGCATCTATGCCGGCCTCAACCTCGGCCGGGTGAGTGCGACCTACGCGACCGACTATGAGCATGTTCACATCGGAGACTGCATCAACCTCAATTTCGGCGCCGAATGGCCGGGCGAGGGGTGCGAGGGCAATCAGGATTACGCAACATCGCAGGGCGGCACGTCCGCTGCCCGCACGATCGGGCTGAGTATCGAGCGCCTGTACGAGTCGGGCGGGCGCGTAATGGGCTGGCAGGCGAACCTCGAGAGTGCCGAGGATCCGGGCTTGGCCATTTCTCAGGTCATCTCGACAACCTGGGGCGACAGGCTCGATTTTTCCGTCTCATCGCGCGGATCGCTCGACCTGCGCTTCGTCTACGGCATCCCGAATGGTGATCTGCTGCCCTACGTCTCGGTCGGTGCGGGGGTCGAACGGGTTTCGATCAGCTTCTCACAGGACCAGCCCGGCTACGATGTTCCCGCGACGGGCAGCACGGAGGATTGGACCCAGCGCCTGGTTCTGGGCGTCGGCTTCAAGCGCGATCTGGGGCAGGGCTGGGTGCTTGGCACGGAACTGAGCGTCAGCCGCTCCGGCCCGGCCCATCTTGCGGCCGAGGGCGGCATTTACAGCTATGGCCTGCGCTATCCCGATACCGAGATCGACAGCACGATCGAGGCGACCGCGCTCCGCATCGGGTTGAGCCGGCGATTCTGAGCGCCCCGCGTCCGCGACTGGTGCGGCGGGGGCCCCTCTGCTAGGGTCGCCCCATGGGTGAGGGTCCGATCAGCAGGCGCGCCGTCACGGCCGGTCTTGCGGCAACGCTCGGTTTCGGGCCCGTCGCGGCGACTGCCGCGACGCCCGAGGTCTTCGATGCGCGCTGGCAGCACCTGACCTTTCGCCGCATCCCCCCGACCGGGTTCCGCCCCGAGGGCACGCGGCTCATCGTCCGGTCCGAGCGGGGCGCGTCGGTCTTCTGGCGCGTGCTGGCCGAGGGCGAGCGGGGATTGCTGACGGCATCGTGGCGCTGGTCGGTGGCGCGCTCGGTGCCGGCGACGGATCTGGCGCGCCGCGGCGGGGATGATCGCAACCTCGCGCTCTACTGGGTCTTTCTCGATCCGCGCGCGGCCGAACGGGTGGGCGCGGATGCCGACATCGCGGATCTGCTCGGCCGGCGCGGCGCGCGCATCGTGATCCATGTCTGGGGCGGGGATGCGCCGCGCGGGACGGTGTCGGCCAACCCGTGGTTTCGCGGCCGGGGCGCCAATCTGGCCCTGCGCGAGGCCGGCACCGGCGATCATGCCGAGACGGTCGATCTGGCCGCCGACCACCAACGCGCCTTCGGCGCGGCGCCGGGCGTTCCGGTGGGCCTTGCGGTGTCGGCCGATGGCGATGATACCGCGAGCGACATCGAGGCGGTGCTCGAGGATCTGAGGCTGGGATAGGGGGCAGGCATGGCGGATGGGGCGCTCTGGTCGCTGACGGCGACCGAGGTTCGGGCGGGGATCGCGGCGGGGCGGTTTTCCGCGCGCGAGGTCACGCGGGCGACGCTCGCGCGGATGGATGCGGTCAACGGCGCGATCAACGCCGTCGTCGCGCGCTGCGACGCCGAGGCGCTGGCTGCGGCCGATGCGGTCGATGCCGCGCGCGCCCGGGGCGAGGATCCGGGGCCGATGGCGGGGGTGCCCGTGACGGTCAAGGTCAACATCGACCAGAAGGGGTATGCGACCACGAACGGGCTGCGGCTGCAGCGCGATCTGGTCGCGGCAGAGGACAGCCCGGTGGCGGCGAACCTGCGCCGGGCGGGGGCGGTGATCGTGGGGCGGACGAACACGCCCGCCTTCAGCCTGCGCTGGTTCACCCGCAACAGCCTGCACGGCGCGACGCGCAACCCGCTCAATCCCCGGCTGACGCCCGGCGGCTCTTCGGGCGGGGCGGCGGCGGCCTGCGCGGCGGGGATCGGGCCGGTCGCGCATGGCACCGACATCGCGGGCTCGATCCGCTATCCGGCCCATGCCTGCGGCATCCACGGGCTGCGGCCCTCGCTCGGCCGGGTGGCGGGCTACAACCCCTCGGGGCCCGACCGGCTGATCGGGGCGCAACTGATGGCCGTGGGCGGGCCGATCGCGCGCTCGATCCCCGATCTGCGCCTCGCGCTCGAGGTCATGGCGCTGCGCGACCCGCGCGACCCGTGGTGGGAGCCCGTGCCGCTCGCGGGCCCGGCGGTGCCGCGCCGCGTCGCGCTCTGCGCCGCACCCGACGGGATGGCGGTCGCGCCCGAGGTCCGGGCGGGCGTGATGGCCGCGGCCCAGCGCCTGGCCGATGCGGGCTATGCGGTCGAGGAGGTGGCGGTGCCGCCCCTGCGCGCGGCGGCCGAGTTGCAGCTGCGCCTGTGGCTGGCCGAGATGCGCCGGACCGGGGGCGCCGCGGTCGCGGCCGAGGGCGACCCGGATGCGGCCTTCGTCTATGCGGGCCTTGCGCGCCATTGCCCCGAGACCGACCTCGCGGGCTTCATGGACACGCTGCAGGCGCGCGCGGGGCTCGTGCGGGCGTGGCGGGTCTTTTTCGACCGCTGGCCGATCCTGCTCTGCCCCGTCTCGGGGCTGCCGCCCTTCGCCGACCACCGCGATGTCGCCTCGGAGGCCGATTTCGATACGGTGCTGGCCGCACAGTTGCCGATGGTGGCGCTCCCCTTCATGGGGCTGCCGGGGCTGTCGGTGACGACGGGGACTGTTGCCGAGGCGGGCGGGGGCAGGGTGCCCGTCGGGGTCCAGCTTGTCGCCGACCGTTTCCGCGAGGATCTCCTGCTCGAGGCGGGCGCGGTGCTCGCGGACACGGTCGCGCCGGTGACGCCCGCCTGATCGGCCCTCAGGCCGGGTCGAGGCGATAGCCCTCGCCCCGGACGGTGTGCAACAGGCGCGGTGCGCGCGGATCGTCACCGAGCTTGCGGCGCAGGCGCGTGATCTGGACATCGACCGCGCGCTCGGACGCCCCTGCACCGCCCGCCGACCCGAGCAGCGCCACCAGTTCGGCGCGCGGCACGCAGCGTCCGGGCGCGGCGGCAAAGGCACGCATCAGCGCCGCTTCGGTCTGGGTCAACCGGACGCTCTCCGTGCCGCGGCGCAATTCCGCCCGCGCGACATCCCACACGAGGCCGCCGAGAGGCAGCAGCGCCGGGGGAGGCGCGGGCTCGGGCGCCCCCCGCCGCAGCACCGCCCCGATCCGCAACACAAGCTCGCGCGGGTCGAAGGGCTTTACGACGTAATCGTCTGCGCCGGCCTCGAACCCTTCGATGCGCTGGCCCGCCTCGCCGCGCGCCGTCAGCAAGATCACCGGGGTCGCGCGCATCTGCCGGATGGCGCGCGCAAGGCTCAGGCCGTCCTCGCCCGGCATCATCACATCGAGGATCACGAGGTCGAATACGAGGCCCCCGAGAAGGGCGCGCGCGCGCGCCGCATCGGCCGCTACGCTGACAAGAAAGCCCTGTCGGATCAAATATTTCTGCAAGAGCGCCCGGATCCGCGCATCGTCATCGACGATGAGCAGGTGCGGCCCCGGTGCAGTCATGGCGCACCATCGCGCCGCCGCCCCTCGAACTGGGCGCGCTGTTCGGGATCCATCATCGCCTCGAGCACCTGCCGAAAGCCCGCCACCGCCGCAGGCCCCGCTGCGCGATAAGCCGCGCGCATCCGCGCACGCTGGGCGTCCGACAACTCGCGTTCGAGCGCAGACCCCGCCGCAGTCAGGTGCAGGTGCCGCTCGCGCCGGTCCTCGCGGCCGACGCGCGCCTCGACGAGGCCATCGGCCACGAGCGTGCGCAGCACCCGGTTCAGCGACTGCTTGGTGACGCCGAGGATGTCGATCAGATTCGTGACCGTGGTGCCGGGGCTGCGGCCGATGAAGTGGATGGCGCGGTGGTGCGCGCGCCCGTAGCCGCGCGCCCCGAGGATGCGGTCGGGGTCGGCGGTGAAGCCGCGATAGGCGAAGAACATCGCCTCGATCCCCCGGCGGAGCTGGTCGTCGGTGAGGAAGAGAAGCCCCTCTCCCCCCGTCGCTGCCTGCCCCGCCTTCGCCATCGCCACCCCTCCGGGACCCATCGTCAGGGGGCGAATTTATGTCAGCCTTATTGACTTTCCAAGGCCTGATTGCTACCCCGGGAACCTATCGGCGCAAGAATCCGTCCGCTCCGGACCTATTCGGCGCAACATTCGCAAAGAGGACGGGGGAAGCCATGGCTGGCGCCTATGACGATCGCGACGGGAAGATCTGGATGGACGGCACGCTCGTCGACTGGCGCGACGCCAAGGTGCATGTGCTGACCCATGCGCTGCATTACGCCTCGTCGGTGTTCGAGGGCGAGCGCGCCTATGGCGGGCGCATCTTCAAGAGCCGCGAGCATTCCGAACGCCTGCTGCGCTCGGGCGAGCTTCTCGACATGCAGATCCCCTGGACGGTCGACCAGATCGAGGCCGCCAAGGCCGAGGTGCTCGCGGCCAACAACCTCAAGGACGCCTATGTGCGCGCGCTCGCCTGGCGCGGGTCGGGCGAGGACATGGGCGTGGCCGCGCGGCGCAACCCGGTGCGCCTGGCGATCGCGGTCTGGGAATGGGGCGCCTATTACGGGGCGGCCAAGATGCAGGGCGCGAAGCTCGACATCTCGAAGTGGAAGCGCCCCTCGCCCGACACCATCCCCTCGGCCGCGAAGGCCGCGGGCCTCTACATGATCTGCACCATGTCGAAGCATGCCGCCGAGGCCAAGGGCTGCTCGGACGCGATGATGTTCGACTATCGCGGCTATGTCGCCGAGGCGACCGGGGCCAACATCTTCTTCGTCAAGGACGGCGAGGTGCACACCCCGCTGCCCGACTGCATCCTGAACGGCCTGACGCGCCAGACCGTCATCGGGATGCTGCGGGGCATGGGCGTCACTGTCCACGAACGCCACATCATGCCAGAGGAACTCGAGGGCTTCCAGCAGTGCTGGCTGACGGGCACGGCGGCCGAGATCACGCCCGTCGGCCAGATCGGCGACTGGCACTTCCAGGTCGGGCAGATGACGCGCGACGTGGCCGCGGCCTACGAGAAACTCGTGCGCGCCTGATCGCGCACGAGCGCCGCGAGGCCCTCGCGATAGGTGGGGTAGGTCAGCGCGACGCCGAGCTCATGCCGCAGCCGCGCGTTCGAGACGCGCTTCGAATCGGCATAGAACTCGCGCGCCATGGCCGAGAGGGGGGCCCCCTCGAAGGGCTCGGTCGGGGGAGGCGGGACGCCCAGCAGGCGCGCCCCCTCATCCACCACATCCTCGGGCGGGCAGGGCAGATCGTCGGCGAGGTTGTAGATCCGCCCCGGCCGGGGTGCGGCAAGCGATGCCGCCACCGCAGCGGCGATGTCCGCGACGTGGATGCGCGAAAAGATCTGCCCGGGCTTGACGATGCGCCGCTGCGTGCCGGCCCGCAGCGCGCCGATCGTGCTGCGCCCCGGCCCGTAGATGCCCGCGAGCCGGAAGACATGCGCGCCGAGCGCCTGCCAGTGCGCTTCGGCCGCGAGGCGCGCGCGGGCGCGCGGGTTGGCCGGGCTGCAGGGCGTTTCCTCGTTCACCCAGGCGCCGCCATGGTCGCCATAGACCCCGGTCGTCGAGAAATAGCCGATCCAGGTCGCGCCCGCGGCCGCGATGGCCGGGCCGAAGGCCGCGAGCACCGGATCGCCCGCCGCATCGGGCGGCACCGACGACAGGATCGCCGCACCCCTGATCGCGGCCGCGACCTGCCCCGCGCCGTCGCCGGGCCACAGGATCGGCGCGAAGCCCTGCGCGGCCAATGCGGCCGCCCGGGCGCGGTCGCGCGTCGTGCCCCCGACCTGCCAGCCGCGCGCTATGAGGTCGCGGCCGAGCGTCTCGGCGCTGTAGCCCAGTCCGAAGCAGAAGAGCCTGTCCATGGCGCCCATTCCACCCCCGCCGCCGCCGCGTGTCAACGCGTCGCTTGTGCCGCGCGCGCCAAGCTGCGACGGTTGGCCATTGACCGAAGGGGGATGCGAGACGCATGACTGCCGCCAGCCAGCCGCCCGGAATGCACCCCGAGACGCCCCCCGCGACCCCCCCGTTTGAGCCCGAGCAGAGCTTTGCCTCGGGCGCCGAGGCGGTGGCCGAGCTTGCGCGGCGCTACGATGGCGCGACCGCCTTTCTGCGCGCGGCCTTCGCGCGTGCCCTGACCGAGGGGCGCCCGCCCGGGCGGGTGCGCGCCTTCTATCCCGAGATCGAGACCCAGATCGCGCGCTTCGACAAGATCGACAGCCGGCTGTCGTTCGGCTACGTCGCCGAGCCCGGCGTCTATGCCACGACCGTCACGCGGCCCGACCTCTTTGCCGACTATCTGACGGCGCAGATCGACCTCGTGATCCGCAACCACGGCGTGCCGGTGCGGGTGCGCACCTCGGCCACGCCCATTCCGCTGCATTTCGCGGGCGGCGCCACCCCCCTTGCCGTGCCCGATCACGGCCGGCTCGATTTCGCGCTGCGCGACGTCTTCGATGTCCCCGACCTCTCGACCACGCATGATGACATCGTGAACGGGATGCGCCCGATCGCCCCGGGCCAGACGCGCCCCCTCGCGCCCTTCTCGGCCCAGCGGATCGACTATTCGCTCGCCCGGCTGGAGCATTACACCGCGACGCGGCCCGAGCATTTCCAGAACTTCGTGCTCTTCACCAACTACCAGTTCTATGTCGATGCCTTCGAGGCCTATGCCCGCCGCGCGCTCGCGGATCCGGCCTCGGGCTATCGGGGCTTCGTCGGGCCGGGCAGCGGGGTGCTGACCGATCCGGCGGCGCCCTTGCCCCTGCCCGCGCGGATGCCGCAGATGCCCGCCTATCACCTGCTGCGCCCCGGCCACGCGGGCGTCAGCCTCGTCAACATCGGGGTCGGGCCCTCGAACGCCAAGACAGCGACCGACCACATCGCGGTGCTGCGCCCGCATGCGTGGCTGATGGTCGGGCATTGCGCGGGGCTGCGCAATTCCCAGAGCCTCGGCGATTATGTCCTCGCGCACGCCTATCTGCGCGAGGATCACGTCCTCGATGAGGATCTGCCCGTCTGGGTGCCGATCCCGGCGCTGGCCGAGATCCAGATCGCGCTCGAACAGGCGGTGGCCGAGGTGACGCAGCTTCAGGGCTACGATCTCAAGCGGATCATGCGCACGGGCACGGTCGCGACGATCGACAACCGCAACTGGGAACTGCGCGACCAGTCGGGCCCCGTCGCGCGGCTGAGCCAGTCGCGCGCCATCGCGCTCGACATGGAAAGCGCCACCGTCGCGGCCAACGGGTTCCGCTTCCGCGTGCCCTACGGGACGCTGCTCTGCGTCTCGGACAAGCCGCTGCACGGTGAGCTGAAATTGCCCGGCATGGCGAGCGATTTCTATCGCGCGCAGGTCGCGCGCCACCTCGAGATCGGGATCCGCGCGATGGAACGGCTGCGCGAGATGCCGCTCGAGCGGATCCATTCGCGCAAGCTGCGCAGCTTCGACGAGACGGCGTTTCTCTGAGCCGGCCGCGTGTGACCGGATCGATTGCGCGTTTCGAGGCAATGCGCCCTTGATCTGGAGGGGCAATCCCGTGTAGCCCCCCGTGACGCCCGTTTACGGGGCATGACAGACCCCGGCGGGGCAAGCAGGAGGAAGGACAGATGTCGAAACCGATGACCAAGACGCAACTGGTGGCCGCGATTGCCGAGGCGATGGGCGGCGACAGGAAGACCGCGGCCGCGGCGCTCGATGCGGTCGTTTCCGTCGTGACGGCTGAGGTAGCCGCTGGCGGTGCCGTGACACTGCCCGGCATCGGCAAGGTCGCCTGCCGCGCCCGCCCCGAGCGGACCGTGCGCAACCCCGCGACCGGCGCCACCATGACGAAGCCTGCCGACAAGCAGGTGAAGTTCACGATCGCGAAGGCGCTGAAGGACAGCGTCAACGCCTGAGCCCATCCCGGGCCGTCCGCCGCCCCGACGGGCGCGGCGGCCCGGGTCATCCTCGGCCGTCAGTCAAGCAGAGCTGGCGTGAGCACGAGGATGGTCGGCCGGCCCGGCAGGTCGTTCAACCCGATCTCGATCGACGGCAAACCCGTCTCGACCACATCGAAATCATCCGCCATGCCGGCAAGGAAGATGCCGAGGGCCTCGTCCGAGAACCAGTGCATCGGGATCACCACCGACGAGCGCAGGCGCGAGACGATCCGCATCATCGTCGGCAGATCGAGCGTATAGCCCCCGTCGACCGGCACCATCACCACATCGAGCCGCCCGATCGCGGCATACTGGGCATCGTCGGGTTCGTGATGCAAATGGCCGAGATGGCCGATGCAGAGGCCCGCGGCCTCGAAGACGAAGATCGAATTCCCGTCCGGCCGCACCCCGCCGCCCGAGCGCACGTCGGTCGGCACGTTGCGCACCCGCATTCCGCCCAGATCGAGATCATGCGCGGCCGCTTGCCCGCCCGTCGCCCAGCCGCGCAGAACATGGGGGATGCGAGGGTCGGGCGTGTCGGTCCAGTGCGTGCGGTGGGCGTTGTTCATCGTCGCGACGTCGGGGACATGATCGCCCGACCCCAGATAGCCCGCGTAGTCCGTCACCGCCGAGAGGCCGTCGGGCGTCTCGATCAGGAGCATCGCATGGCCGACGAACGAGATGCGCACCCGCCCCTCGGCCGGCGGGGTGCGCGCCGCGGCCGGGATGATGCGCGCGGCCTCGGCGATGGCGTGGCAATGGCTGGGGGGGCGGGTCTCGGCGCCCGCTGCCGGGGTCAGGCAGAGCGCGCAGAGCAGGCCCGCAAGCCAGTGCCGCATCGCTCAGCCCCCCTTCAGGCCCGCGCAGGGGTCGGGGCGCTGCTGCGGATCGGTCACGATCCACAGGTCGAAGGGCGCATCACCCCCCGGATCGGATTCGGTCTGGCCGATCGAGAGCACGCGCACCCCCGGCGCGGCATGGGCGAGTGCCGCCGGAATGCCGCGCGCGCGGTCGGCATGCCCCGTGCCGGTGATGACGACGACCGGCCCGCCCGTCCGCTCCAGCGCCTCGAGCGTCGCGCGCGCCAGGGCGGCATCGCGCAGCCGCTGCGCCGCGACCATGCCGGGCAGCAGCTCCGCCGGCAGCGCGTGGCAATGCGCCTCGGCCTGCAGCGCCTCGCGCGCGGCCTGATCGGCGGGGTCGAGCGGCCGGTCGAGCCCGAAGCGCGCGGCATCCGGGCCGAAGGGGGCCGCCGCCCCCTCGCTGATCGCGCGGCGCACCGTTTCGCGCGGCAGCGCCCCGCCTGCCAGATGCGCCGATGGGGCGGCCGTGAAGATCGGATGGTAGAGCGCGAAATCGGGCCAGCCCGAACCGTCCCATTCGAGCGCCGCGGCAAGGGCGGTTGCATCGGTGCGCGGAACGGCACGCGCGCGGTCGGCCGCGGCCGGGCCGAACATCTCGAAGACGATCGCGGCAGGGCCGATCGCCGCCACCGCGCGCGCCTGATTGGCATGGTGGATCGGGTTGTCGTGCACCTCGCCCAGAATCACGACATCCGCCGCTGGTAGGGAGTCGAGCGCCTCGGCCCCGATCTGGCCTGCCGCTGCCTCGCCCGCGAGCATCACCGCCACCACCATGACGCGGATCATCCCAGGAAGTGGCGCACCTCGGGGGCACGATCCTGCAGCGTCCGGCGCATCTTGGCGAATGCCGCCGCCTCAAGCTGGCGCACGCGTTCCTTCGAGAGGCCGAGTTCCTGCCCGAGGCTCTCAAGCGTGCGGGGCTCTTCGCGCAGTTTGCGCTCGGTCACGATGTAGCGCTCGCGCGCGTTCAGCGCGCGCATCGCGGCGATGAGCCAGCCGCGCAACCGCTCGGCGTCGTGGTCGTGCTCGACCAGATCGGCCGCCTGCGCGCGATCGTCCTCGAGCGCGTCGATCCATTCGCGCCCCTCGTCCTCTGAGGATTGCGTGGCGTTGAGCGAGAAGTCTGACCCGCCAAGCCTGCCCTCCATCATCTCCACATCCGCGATCGAGACGCCGATCTCCTCGGCGACGGCAATCCGTAGACGGGCGGGATCGAGCACCTCGCCACGCTGGCGGGCTTCGCGTTCAAGCTGGGCCTGCACGCGGCGCAGGTTGAAAAAGAGCGCCTTCTGGCTCGAGGTCGAGCCGGTACGCACCATCGACCAGTTGCGCATGACATAATCCTGGATCGACGCCTTGATCCACCATACCGCATAGGTCGAAAATCGCACGCCGCGGTCGGGGTCGAACTTGTCCGCGGCCTTCATCAGGCCAAGGCCCGCCTCCTGGATCAGATCGTTCATCGGCGCGCCATAACGGCGGAACTTGGCGGCCATCGCCACCGCAAGGCGCATGTAGGCTGTGATCAACCGGTGGAGGGCTGCCTCGTCGCGCCGGTCGCGCCAGGCGTAGGCGAGACGAAGTTCGGTTTCCGCATCGAGCAATTCGGCCTTCATGGCCTGCCTGGACATGGATTGCCCGGCGTATCCGTCGAGTGCCATCGCGATGTCTCCCTGCCGTCTTTGGCGATGCGGCGTGTTGGAGATAGTACGCCCCATAGGCCAATGCGGATCACTTGAGGGGGCTCGTTTTTCGCAAACTGCGCCCCAAGGCGTTAACCTCGCGTAAACCATCGCCGCCTAGCCAAGACATCAGGTGGGTGCGGGGTGCGGCGGATGATGGCGCGGGCGCAGACGGTGGCCTTCGAGGGGGTCGAGGCACGCCTCGTCGAGGTACAATGCGCGGTCAGCCCCGGCCTGCCCGCATTCGCCGTGGTGGGCCTGCCCGACAAGGCCGTGTCCGAGGCCCGCGACCGGGTGCGCGCGGCGCTCAATGCCCTCGCGATCGCGCTGCCGGCCAAGCGCATCACCGTCAACCTCTCGCCCGCCGACCTGCCCAAGGAGGGGTCGCATTTCGATCTGCCGATCGCGCTCGCGCTCCTCGCCGCAATCGAGATCGTGCCGATGGATGCGGTGGCCGAGGCGGTCGCGCTCGGAGAGCTGTCGCTCGACGGCACGCTCGTGCCGGTCCTCGGGGCGCTGCCCGCGGCGATGGCGGCGGCGCAGGCGGGGATGGGCCTCATCTGTCCGCGGGCCTGCGGGGCCGAGGCCGCCTGGGTCGGCGCCACCGCCGTGATCGCGCCACGAAGCCTTGCTGATGTCATCGCCCATCTGACCGGCCGCGCCGTGATCGCGCCCGCCGCGGCCGGCGAGGTCGCCCCCGCCCCGCCCGGGCGCGATCTGGCCGATGTGAAGGGCCAGGAACGCGCCCGCCGCGCGCTCGAGATCGCGGCGGCGGGGCGGCATCACCTGCTGATGGTGGGCAGCCCCGGGTCGGGGAAATCCATGCTCGCCGCGCGGCTGCCCGGCATCCTGCCCCCCCTCTCGCCCGCCGAGGCGCTCGAGACCTCGATGATCCACTCGCTCGCGGGCCTCATCACCGAAGGGGGCATCAGCCGCGCGCGCCCCTTCCGCGAGCCCCACCACACCGCCTCCATGGCCGCCATCATCGGCGGCGGGCGCGGCGCCAAGCCCGGCGAGGTGTCGCTCGCGCACAATGGCGTGCTCTTTCTCGACGAGCTGCCCGAATTCGCCCGCCCCGTCCTCGAGACCCTGCGCCAGCCGGTCGAGACGGGCGAGGTCGTGGTCGCGCGCGCCAATGCCCATGTGCGCTATCCCTGCCGCTTCCTGCTGGTCGCCGCCGCCAACCCCTGCCGCTGCGGCCATCTGGCCGATGCCGCGCGCGCCTGCGGCCGCGCCCCGAATTGCGGCGAGGATTACATGGGCCGCATCTCGGGCCCGCTGCTCGACCGCTTCGATCTGCGCATCGAGGTGCCGCCCGTCGATTGGCAGGACCTCGCCCTGCCCGCGACGGGCGAGGGGTCGGCCGCGGTCGCCGCGCGCGTCCTCGCCGCGCGCGCCCGCCAGACGCGCCGCTTCGAGGCGCGGACGGGACTGCGCGTCAACGCCGATGCCGAAGGGGCGCTCCTCGAGGAGATCGCCGAACCCGATGCCGAGGGCCGCGAGATGATCGCGCGCGCGGCCGAGCGCTTCGGCCTCACCGCACGGGGCTATCACCGCGTGCTCAGGGTCGCGCGCACCATCGCTGACCTCGATGCGAGCGACGCCGTCCGCCGCGCCCATGTCGCCGAGGCGCTGAGCTTTCGCCTCGGCGCCCTCTCGGCCTGATCCGGCCGCTCGGGCCCCTCAGGCCCCTCAGGCCCGCCGCGCCTCGATCGCCTCCCAGATGCGCGCCGCGGCGTTGATGCCGTCGAAACGCTCGAGTTCCTGGATCCCCGTCGGCGAGGTCACGTTGATCTCGGTGAGCCATCCGCCGATCACGTCGATGCCGACGAAGACCTGCCCGTGCTCGCGCAGCGTCGGCCCGATCGCGGCGCAGATCTCGCGGTCGCGCTCGGTCAGGCGGGCGGGTTCCGCCCGCCCCCCGGCATGGAGGTTCGAGCGCGTCTCGCCCGCCTGCGGCACGCGGTTGATCGCGCCCACCGGCTCGCCATCGACGAGGATGATGCGCTTGTCGCCCTCGACCACCGCGGGCAGGTATTTCTGCACGATCATCGGCTCGCGGCTCAGCCCCGTGAACAGCTCGTGCAGCGCCCCGAGGTTGCGGTCACCCGGGTCGAGCCGGAAGATCCCCGCGCCGCCGTTGCCGTAGAGGGGCTTGAGGATCACGTCGCCGTGGCGGGCGCGGAAGTCGCGGATGGTCGCCAGATCGCGCGCGATCAGGGTCGGCGGCGTCAGCTCGGGAAAGCGCAGCACGAGGAGCTTTTCGGGAAAGTTGCGCACCCAGAACGGATCGTTGACGACAAGCGTGCGCGGATGCACGAGGTCGAGCAGATGCGTCGTGGTGATGTAGCCCATGTCGAAGGGCGGATCCTGCCGCAGCCAGACGACGTCGAGGTCCGCCAGATCGACTTCGGCCTCGGGGCCGGCCACGACATGCGCGCCCTTCACGCGCCGAAGGGTCGCGTCGGTGCCGCGGGCCACCACACGCCCCTCACGGAACACGAGGCGGTCGGGCGTGTAGACAAAGAGCGAATGCCCCCGCGCCTGCGCCTCGAGCCCCAGCCGGAAGGTGCTGTCGGCGTCGATGTTGACCGCGCCGATCGGATCCATCTGCAGCCCGACTCGCATGGCCTCACTCCCCCTGCAGGTTGTCACCGCGCGAGAGATGGCGCAGATGCCGCCTTGGTGCAATCGGCTTCGCTCAGGCGGCGCAGGCGTTCTCGAGGATCTCGACGCGGCCGCTGCGGTCGACCAGGGCGGCATCGACCCGTGCCGGGGTAAGGCCGCGCGCCGGTTCGCCCTCGAGAAACTCGGCTGCAGCCGCGAGGATGCGCGCGATCTGCCGCGGCCCGATCCGTTCGGCGGCACGCGCGAGGGTCGGGGCGGACTTCACCTCGACAAAGACGATCTCGGCGCCGCGCCTGAGGATCAGGTCGATTTCCCCCGAAAGCCCCCGCCACCGCCGGCGATCGACATGGTAGCCACGCGTGGCGTAGTGGCGGGCCACCACCCCCTCGGCGCCATGCCCCGAAGCGTGACGGGCAAGCGGGGTCATCCTTGCCCCCCGGAAGCCGCTCGGAGCGCGAGCGCCCGCGCATAGACCGTCCTCCGCGACAGGCCGAAGCTGCGCGCGACCTCCGCCGCCGCGGCGGTCGGGGGCAGCCGCCCGAGCGCCGCGGTCAGCGCTGCATCGAGATCGGTTCCCTCTGCGGCAGTCGCGGCCATGCCTGCCCTTGCCCTTGCCCTTGGTCGGTCGATCAGCACCACGTATTCGCCCCGTTCCGGGAGAGTTCCAGCGGCGCGGGCGAGATCGCCAAGGCTTCCCCGCCGCACCTCCTCGAATTTCTTGGTCAGTTCGCGACAGACCGCCGCGTCCCGCGTCTCTCCCAGAGATTCCGCCAAAGTCCTTAACAATTCCCTAACGCGTCTGGGTGATTCGCAGATCACGAGTGTTGCCGGGCATGCCCCGATCTCCGCGATCCAGGCGGCGCGCGCGCCTGCACGCGCGGGCGGGAAGCCCACGAACAGGAAGCGCTCGCTCGGCAATCCCGAGATGGCAAGGGCCGCCAGCACCGAGGACGGGCCCGGCGCGACGTGGATGGCGTGACCGCCCTCGAGGGCGATCTGGACCAGTGCGTGGCCGGGGTCTGAGATACAGGGGCTGCCGGCCTCGGGGCAGAAGGCGACCGATCGCCCCTCGGCAAGGGCGCCGCGGATGCGCGCGAGCGTGGCGGGGCTCGCGTGGTCGTGCGCGGCGAACACGCGCCGGCCATCGAGCGGGATCGCATGGATCGCCATGAGGTGGCGCAGGCTGCGGGTGTCCTCGGCGAGCAGCAGATCGGCCCGTCCGAGGATGTCGATGGCCCTGAGCGTGATGTCGTCGGCCGTGCCGATCGGCACGGCGACAAGGTGCAACCCGGGAGCAAGGCCTGCCGTCCGCGCGGCGCGGCGGGTCCGCGCCGGTGCCGTGGCCAGTTCGTGCGCGGCGCCATCGCCGGGCTCGCGCCCGGCCGCATGGGGGGGCGTCGCGTCCGTTGCCCGCGCAGGCGTGGCGCGCGTCGCTCCGCCGATGGGGCGGAGGGCGGGAGAGCGCGGGGAGCGGGGGGGGCGTGTCATCCGGTGTCCTTCGCGCCTGTGCGTTTACTTCGGCCGGGCGGCGCCTTAGATACGCGCGACGGGCACCGCCGGCGGCGCCCCGGAGGAGGGCATCATGCCACGCCGATCTGACGGATGTCTCGCACGACTGCAAGCCGCGCTCGCGGCGGGGCTGAACGCGGCCCGCGGGGGGCGGGCGGCCCTTGCCACGCCGCTCGCGCTCTGCGCGGCGCTCGCCCTTGCCGCGTGCGGGCCCTCGACCGGTGGAGGGGGGGGCGCGTCCATGTCCGGCGGCGGGCCGGTCGTCGATCCGGCGGGGACGGTCGCGGTGGCGCTGCTTGTGCCGGGGGCCTCGGGAAGGTCGGGCGATGTCCAGATTGCCGAAGCGCTCGAGAACGCCGCCCGCCTTGCCATCGCCGATCTCGGCGATGTCGCGCGGATCGACCTGCGGGTCTATCAGACGACGGGCGCGGCCGAACCCGCGGCCGCCGCCGCGCAGGCGGCAGTCGATGCAGGCGCGCAACTCATCCTCGGGCCGGTCTATGCCGCCGAGGCTGCGGCCGCGGGTGCCGCGGTTGCCGACGAAGGCGTGACGGTCCTGAGCTTTTCCAACAACCCGACGGTTGCGGGCGGCAATGTCGTGGTGCTCGGGCAAGGGTTTGCGGGGACGGCCGCGCGCCTCGCCGCTCATCTTGCCGCCACCGACGCAGGGCCCGTGGTGCTCGCGCATCCGCTGACCGAGGACGGCGAGGCCGGGCGGGCCGCCGTCGTTGCTGCCGCCGACCGGGCGCGGGTCGCTCTGGTCGCGACCGAAGCCTATCCCTTCAGCCACGAAGGCGTGGCGGCGGCGGTACCCCGGATTGCCGAGACGATCCGGCGGACCGGGGCGCGGGTGCTGTTTCTGACCGATGATTCGGCTGGCGCTCTGCCCGTCCTCAGCCAGCTTCTGCTCGAAGCCGGTGTCGACCCCGCATCGGTGCGCATGGTCGGCCTCAAGCGGTGGGATGTCCCCTCCGAGACGCTGCGGCTGCCCGGAATACAGGGCGGTTGGTTCGCGCTGCCGGACCCGGATCTGACGGCTGCCTTCGGCGCGCGCTATGCCGAGGCGCATGGCCGCGCGCCGCATCCGATCTCGGGCCTGGCCTATGACGGCATCGCCGCGGTCGGGGCGCTGATCGGACAGGGGCGGACGGATGCGGTCCAGCGCGGCGCGCTCGGCCAAGGCACGGGCTTTGCCGGTGTGAACGGGATCTTCCGCATCTTGCCCGACGGCACGACCGAGCGCGGACTTGCGATTGTCGAGGTGCGGACGGGCCGGGCCGAGCCGGTCGACACCGCGCCACGCAGCTTTGCTGGACCCGGCCTCTAGCACGGCAGGGCACCGGATCGGTGATGCCGAAGCGGAGCGGAGGCGCAGATGCCCGATGATGTGCCGGAACGCCATGACAGGATGAATGCGGCGCTGCCCGAGGTGGGCGTGCTTGCCCGCGCCATCCGCGCCGATCTGGCCCGCCTGCCCCCCGATGCGCCGGCGACGGCCCGCCGCGCCGCAGCCGTGGCGCAACTTGCCGCCGCGCGCACGGCGGCGATGGCGGCACTCGAGGCGGGCTTCGCCGGCACGCCGCCCGCCGCCCCCGCGCTTATTCGCGCGATCAGCGGCCTGACCGACCGCATCGTGATGGCGGCCTTCGATGCCGCAGGCGCGATCACCGGCGACGCTCCGGGCCCCGTCGCCCTGATCGCCGTGGGCGGCTGCGGCCGGGCCGAGATGGCACCCCATTCGGATGTCGACCTGCTGTTCCTGACCGGCCCGCGCCCGGCGGCCGGACTCGCCCGCCAGGTCGAGGCCATGCTCTACATCCTGTGGGATCTGCGGCTGAAGGTCGGGCACGCGACGCGCTCGGTCGCCGAATGCGTCCGCCAGGCGCGCGCGGATGTGACGGTGCGCACCGCCTTGCTGGAACACCGCACGCTGATGGGCGATGCGGAGCTGGCCGAGGCGCTGCGGCGCAGCCTGCGCCGCGACGTCTACGAGGGGAGCGCCGCGCAGTTCATCAAGGCCAAGCTCACCGAACGGGCGGAACGGCACAGCCGGCAGGGCGGCCAGCGCTATGTGCTCGAACCCAACGTCAAGGAGGGCAAGGGGGGATTGCGCGATCTCCAGACGCTCTACTGGATCGGCAAATACCTCCACGGCGCCGAAAGTCCCGCCGACCTCGTGAAGGCCGGGATCTTCACCGCCGAGGAGCACGAGGTTTTCGCGCGCGCCGAGGCGTTCCTCTGGGCGGTGCGCTGCCATCTGCACTTCATCGCAGGCCGCGCGATGGACCAGCTCACCTTCGATCTGCAGGTCGAGGTCGCGGCGCGGATGGGCTATGCGGACCGCGCTGGGCGGCGGGCGGTCGAGCAGTTCATGCAGGATTATTTCCGCCACGCGACGAAGGTCGGCGAACTCACGCGGATCTTCCTCACCGCGCTCGAGGCGCGCCATGTCAAGGGGGTGCCGCGGCTCGCGGGAATCTTCCGGCGCAACAGGGTGAAGCTGCGGCCGGGCTACAGGCTTGTGCACAACCGGCTCGATGTCGCGGACGCGAGCGCCTTCCTCGCCGATCCGCTGAACCTGCTGCGGCTCTTCGAGGAGGGGCTGCGGACGGGGGTGCTGATCCACCCCGACGCGATGCGCCTTGTCGCCGCGAACCTCCATCTCATCGACGAGGGGGTGCGCACCGACCCCGAGGCGCAGCGGATCTTCCTCGACCTCCTCATCGCGCATGGCAACCCCGAACGCGCGCTGCGCCGGATGAACGAGCTTGGCGTCCTCTCGGCCTTCATCCCCGAGTTCGAGCCGATCGTGGCGATGATGCAGTTCAACGTCTATCACCACTTCACGGTCGATGAGCACATCATCCAGTGCCTGTCGGTGCTCGCGCAGATCGAGCGGGGCGAGCTGATCGAGGAACTCCCGATCGCGAGCCGGATCCTGACCGAGGGGGTGAACCGGCGGGTGATCTATGTGGCCCTCCTCCTTCACGACATCGGCAAGGGCCGGCCCGAGGATCATTCGGTCGTGGGCGCGCAGATCGCGCGCAAGGTGGCGCCGCGGCTTGGCCTGACGGCCGAGGAATCCGAGACGGTCGAATGGCTCGTGCGCCACCACCTGCTCATGTCCGACATGGCGCAAAAGCGCGACATCGCCGATCCGCGCACGGTGCGCAGCTTTGCCCGCGCGGTCCGCACGCGCCGCAGGCTCGATCTGCTCACGGTGCTGACGGTGTGCGACATCCGCGGCGTCGGGCCGGGGACGTGGAACAACTGGAAGGCGATGCTCTTGCGCCGGCTCTATCGCAGCACCGCCGAGGCCTTCGAGACGGGGCTCGAGGAGGTCACGCGCGACAAGGCCGAGCACGAGGCCCAGGCCGCGCTGCGCGCGGCCCTGCCGGGCTGGACCGAGGCCGAGCTTGCCGCCGAGACGGCGCGCCATTACGGGCCCTATTGGCAGGGCTTCTCGACCGAGACCCACGCGGTCTTCGCGCGCCTTTTGCGGGGGCTCGGCGCCGACGAGATCCGCATCGACCTGCACCCCGACCCCGACCATGACGCCACGCGCGCGGCCTTCGCGCTGGCCGATCATCCGGGCATCTTCTCGCGCCTCGCGGGCGCGCTCGCGCTCGCGGGGGCGAACGTCGTCGATGCGCGCACCTACACCTCGAAGGACGGCTACGCCACCGCGGCCTTCTGGATCCAGGACGCCGACGGCCACCCCTACGAGACCGCGCGCCTGCCGCGCCTGCAGAAGATGATCGAGCGCACGCTCAAGGGCGAGGTGGTGGCGCGCGAGGCGCTCAAGGACCGCGACAAGGTCAGGAAGCGCGAGCGCGAATTCCGCTTTCCGACCTCGATCACCTTCGACAACGAGGGCTCGGACATCTACACGATCATCGAGGTCGACACCCGCGACCGGCCGGGGTTGCTCTATGACCTGACGCGCACGCTCGCCGCCAACCACATCTACATCGCGAGCGCGGTGATCGCGACCTATGGCGCGCAGGTCGTCGACAGCTTCTATGTCAAGGACATGTTCGGGCTGAAGCTGCACGGCAAGGGCAAGCAGGAGACGCTCGAGAAACGCCTGCGCGAGGCGATCGAGGCCGGCGCCGCGCGCGCCCGCGGGCCCGAGGCGGGCGCATGATCCGCGGCTTCCTGACCGTCGGTGTCTGGACCTTCGCGAGCCGCGTCTTCGGCCTCTTGCGCGACGTGATGATGGCCGCGACCCTCGGCACCGGGCCGGTGGCCGAGGCCTTCTACGCGGCCTTCGCCCTGCCCAACATGTTCCGCGCCTTCTTCGCCGAGGGCGCCTTCACCACCGCCTTCGTGCCGATGTTCGCGCGGCGCCTGCAGGGCGGCGAGGATCCGCACGGATTTGCGCGCGACGCCTTCTCGGGGTTGGGCGCGATCCTGCTCTTGATGACGCTCTTGGCCAATCTGGTGATGCCCTGGCTCGTGCTCGCGATGTATTCGGGCTTTGCCGGGGACGGGCGGTTCGACCTCGCGGTGGGCTTCACGCGGATCACCTTCGTCTATCTGCCGCTGATCGCGCTTGCCGCGCTGCTCGCGGGGGTGCTGAACGCCGCGGGGCGGCTCGTGGTGCCGGCGGCGGCGCCCGTCCTGCTCAATGTCGTGCTGATCGGGGCGATGGTCGCGGCCGAGCGGATGGGCTGGCCCATCGGCCCGACGCTGGCCTGGGCGGTGCCGGTGGCGGGCGTCGTGCAGTTCGCGGCCGTGTGGTGGGCAGCCGCGCGGGCGGGCTTCGCGATCCGGCCGCGGCTGCCGCGGCTCACGCCCGAGATGCGCGAGCTTGCGATCATCGCCGCACCCGCCTTCCTCGCGGCCGGGGTGGTGCAGGTGAACCTCCTCGTCGGCCGGCAGGTCGCGAGCCATTACGAGGGCGCGGTCGCCTGGCTCTACAACGCCGACCGGCTCTATCAGCTGCCGCTCGCGGTGGTGGGGATCGCGGTGGGCGTGGTGCTCCTGCCCGATCTCGCGCGCCGGCTGCGCGCGGGGGATGAGGACGGGGGGCGGCATTCCTTTTCGCGCGCGACGGAATTCGCGCTGGCGCTGACGCTGCCCGCGGCGGTCGCGCTTGTCGTGATCGCGCTGCCGCTCGTCTCGGTGCTGTTCGAGCGCGGCCGCTTCGGGGCCGCCGACAGTGCCGCGACCGCGCAGGCGCTTGCGGTTTATGGCCTCGGCCTCCCGGCCTTCGTGCTGCAAAAGGTGCTCCAGCCGCTCTATTTCGCGCGCGGCGACACGCGCCGGCCGTTCCGCTTCGCCCTTGTCGCGATGGTGGCGAACGCGGGCCTCGCGGTCGGGCTCGCGCCGTTCCTGGGCTTCCTCGCCGCCGCCTGGGGCACGACCATCGCCTCCTGGCTCATGGTCGCGCAACTCTGGCACGGCAGCCTGGATATGGGGATCTCGGCCGCGCCCGACGCGCGGCTGCGCGCGCGGCTGCCGCGCATCGCGCTCGCGGCCGCCGCGATGGGGCTTGCGCTCTGGGCGGGGCGCGAGTGGCTCGGCCCCGCGCTTGGCGCGCCGGGGCTGCGCTATGGCGCGCTGGCCGCGCTGGTGGGGGGCGGGATGGTCGCCTATGCGGTGGCGGTGCAGATCACCGGTGCGCTGCGCTGGTCCGAGGTCCGCGCCGCCCTGCGCCGGGGCTAGGCGCCGCGCTCAGGCGGCGCGGCCGACCAGGACGGCATCGACGCGCTTCTGCGCGCCCGCCTCGTCGACGCCGCTGACCGCCGCGACCTCGCGCGTCAGGCGGTCGAGTGCGGCCTCGTAGAGCTGGCGCTCGGAATAGGACTGCTCGCGCTGGTCGTCGGCGCGGTGCAGGTCGCGCACCACCTCGGCGATCGACAAGAGATCGCCCGAATTGATCTTCTGCTCATACTCCTGCGCCCGGCGCGACCACATCGCGCGCTTGACCCGCGCCTTGCCCCGCAGCGTCTCGAGCGCCTTCGTCACCGTGTCGGGCGACGACAGCGAGCGCATCCCGATTTCGGTCGCGCGATGGGTCGGCACGCGCAGCGTCATCTTGTCCTTCTCGAACGAGATGACGAAGAGCTCGAGGTTCATCCCCGCGATCACCTGCTCCTCGATCGAGATGATCCGGCCCACGCCATGCGCGGGGTAGACGACGAAGTCATTGGGGCGGAACTCGGGCTTGCGGGTCTTGGTCATGGCATGCTTCCTCGGGCAGGGACGCCGGCATTCCGGACTGGCAAACCATCCACGATCCGCTTGGCACGGCCGGGTAGGTCTGGGCTGTCGCTGATGTCTTGCCCGGTCTGCACTACCCGGGCATCGGTCGGGCGTCCTTGTTGTTTGTGACGTTCGTATAACACGAATCACCGGGCAATCCAACTGCCCGATGTCGTGGCGGCGGCCTCAGCCTCAGCCGCCGGCGCCGGGTTCGGGCGAGAAGTATTTCTCGAGTTTGCCCTTCTCGCCGTCGCGCGCCTCGGCCTCGGGCAAGGGATCCTTCTTGGTGATGATCACGGGCCAGAGTTTGGAATACTTGCGGTTGAAATCGACCCAGCGGTCCATGTCGGGTTCGGTATCGGGGCGGATCGCGTCGGCGGGGCACTCGGGTTCGCATACGCCGCAGTCGATGCATTCGTCGGGGTGGATCACGAGCATGTTCTCGCCCTCGTAGAAGCAATCCACCGGGCATACCTCGACACAGTCGGTGTATTTGCAGGCGATGCAGTTGTCGGTCACGACATAGGTCATTACGGGGCCCCGTTGCGGACTTTCGACTGATTTCCTAGGTCAGCGGTGCAGATTGTTCAATGGGGACCTCAAGCGGTGCGGCCGGTTCGGCCTCCCCCGCCTCGAGATCGGCCCACAGAAGGGCCGCCTCGGCGCTCGGTCCGCGCCGGCGGGGCAGGGCGAGGATGCGGATCACGCGCACCCGCCCAGCCAGCACGAGGGTCAGCACATCGTCCGGGCGGACCTTCTGGGCGGGTTTCTCGACGGGCCGCGCATTGAGCCGCACCCGCCCCCCGGCCACCAGAGCGGCTGCGAGAGAGCGCGACTTGCAAAAACGCGCCTGCCAGAGAAAGCGGTCGAGCCGTTGCGCATCCTCGGTCGCCGACACGCCGCTCAGAGCCGGTCGCGCAGGGCGGCAAGAACCGCGAAGGGATTGTCAGGGTCGATCCGTTCGGACCGCTTGGGGCCGGCCTCGAAGCTGCGCGGGGCGTCCTTGGGCGGGCGTCCGTCGCGGCCGCGATCTTGCTGGTCGGACCGGCGCGGATCGCCCGGCTTGTGGTCCTTGTGCGGCCGATCTCCTTGCCGCGGCCCGCCCTGGCGTCCCTCGGCGTACTTGTGGTCGTGACGCGTGCGGGCGGAATCGTCGCGGGGCGGGCGCCGGTCGGCGGCTTCGGGCGCGGCACCTTCGGCTGGCGCCGTGGCCGGTTGTACGGAAGGCTGGCCCTCGGCGCGGTGTGGCCGGTCGTGACGCGCCGGACGGGCGGCCGCGCCTTCGCCCTCGGCGCGCGGCGCGCGGCGGTCACGGCCGCCCTCGGGTCGCGGGCGCGCCTCTGCCGCAGCGCCTTCGCGCGGTGGGCGGCGTCCGCCGCCTGTCCGGCCCTCTCCGGTCCGACCCTCGGCCGAGCGCGCGTCGCCCTCGGGGCGGCCGCGTACGGGCGCGCGCGCGCGCGGGGCCCAGGCGAAGACATAAAAAACCTCGGAATCCGCCACCGCGTCGTGGGCCGTTCCGGCGGTTGCCACTTCGGCTGAGGCGGGATCGGATCCGGTTGTGGGCTCGGCGGGGGCATCCGCGGGTTGCGCGATCTCTGGCTGTGCCACGTCCGAAACGAGTGACTCCGGCGCTTCCTCGGCACCCGCCACCTCTTCCGTGGCACCAGCGCCCTCGGGTGCCGGGGTTTCGGCAGCCGCTTGCGGCCGCGCCTTAGGCCGCTCGCCCCGCGTCGCGCGATAACCGAGCCCCTGCATGAGGTCCGCGAACTGCTCGAGCGTCATGCCCGTGATCGAGAGCATCTCGGCCGTCGCCTCGAAGCCCGCGCGCGTATCCTTGGCGCGGACCATGTCGGCGAGGCGTTCAAGCATGTCGATGCGAATCGCGCGCGCCCCGGCCGGTCGGTAGCCGCCAAGCAGGTAATGCTCGGCCGGAATTCCCGCGATGTTGGGAATGGTCACGAGGCCCGGCGGCGGGCTTTGCGGATAATCCGCCAGCCCCTGCGCGATAGACCACAGCAACAGCCGCAACCGCGTCGGCGCGGGCTTGAGCAGCGCGGGGATGAAGATCGTGAACTGCCCGAAGCGCACGCCGTGGCGTCGCAGGCTCGCGCGGGCGTCCTGATCGAGCGCCTTGACCTCTTCGGCGACACCTTCGCGGGTCATCAGCCCCATCGATTCGACAAGACGGAAGGCAAACCCGCGCGCAAGGCCCTGCAGCGCCTCGTCGCGCGCCATGGCGTGCAGCGGCTCGAACAGGGTCGCGACCTTGCGGTCGATGAAGTGCTGCAGCCGCCGGCGGACCTTTTCGGCGACATCTGCGCCGGCTTCCTCGTCCACGAAGGCGTCGATGCCGGGTTTCAGCGGATCAGGCCCGCGCACGAGCTTGCCCACCGCCGACGTGCCCCACATGAGGCCGCCCTGCTCGGTATAGTCGAGCTCGGTATCGGGCGCGTTGTAGAAACGGTCCGCGCGCAGGTGGAACTCGGGCCGCAGCGCCTCGTAGGCGGCCGCGCGCAGGGTGCGTGCCTCTTCGGGTGATTGCGTCGCATCCTGGCGGAAGCGGAAACCCTCGATCCGGCCGGCGAATTCGCCCTCGACCGTCACCTCACCCTTGTCGTTCACCTCGGCCACGAGGCCCTCCTTCTGCTTCAACCGCCGCAGCAGCACGCTGGTGCGCCGATCGACAAAGCGTTGCGTCAGCCGCGCGTGCAGCGCGTCTGATAAACGGTCTTCTACCGCGCGCGTCTCGGCGCGCCAATGGTCTTCATCGGCAACCCATCCCGAACGTTGCGCGACATAAGTCCAGGTCCGGATATAGGCCAGCCGCTTGGATAGCGCGTCGATGTCGCCGTCCGTCCGGTCGATCCGCGCGACGTTGCGCGCGAGCCACTCGGCCGGCACCTGCCCGCCCGATCCGACGAAGCCGAAGATCCGCGCAAGCAGGCCCGCGTGTTCGACCGCCGAGATCGCGCGGAAGTCGGGGATGCGGCAGACATCCCAGAGCCGACGCAGCGCGGCCGGCCCGCCAAGCTGACGGCGCACCTCGGGCAGCTCGGACAGTCGCTTCAGCGCCGCCAGATCGTCCGCCTCCTGCGCCCGTGCGAGCCAGCCGTGTTCGGGCGGGGTCTCGAGCGACGAGATCAGCCGCTCGGTCGAGCCGAAATCGAGCTCGGCGCTGCGCCAGTAAAGCCGCGAGATCGGCCGGAAGCGGTGTGCCTCGATCGCCGCGATCTCGTCCTCCTCGAGCGCCGAGGCCTCGGCCGTCACGCCGAAGGTGCCGGGCGTCGTATGCCGCCCGGCCCGTCCCGCGATCTGCGCCAGCTCGTGGACATGCAGCGGGCGCATGCGGCGGCCGTCGAATTTCGACGTCGCGGCAAAGGCCACATGCCGGATGTCGAGATTGAGCCCCATCCCGATCGCGTCGGTGGCCACGAGGTAGTCGACCTCGCCCGCCTGATAGAGGGCGACCTGCGCGTTGCGCGTGCGCGGGCTCAGCGCCCCCATCACCACCGCGCAGCCGCCCTTCTGGCGGCGAATCACCTCGGCGATGGCATAGACGCTGTCGACCGAGAACCCGACGATGGCGCTGCGCGGCGGGATGCGGCCGAGTTTCGTCACCCCGCTCCAGGCAAGCGTCGACAGGCGCGGCCGCGTCAGGAACTGCACGCCCGGCACCAGCGCCCCGATGGCGCCCCGCATCGTGTCCGAGCCGAGGAACAGCGTCTCGTGCAGGCCGCGCGCGTGCATCAGCCGGTCGGTAAAGACATGCCCCCGTTCGGGATCGGCGCAGAGCTGGATCTCGTCGATCGCGACGAAATCCGCCCCGATCCCGAGCGGCATCGCCTCGACCGTGCAGACCCAATAGGCCGCGCGAGCGGGCACGATCCGCTCCTCGCCCGTCACCAGCGCCACGACCGAGGGCCCGCGCGCGGCCACGATCCGGTCGTAGACCTCGCGCGCCAAGAGCCGCAGCGGCAAGCCGATGACGCCCGTCCGATGTGCCAGCATCCGCTCGATGGCGTAATGGGTCTTGCCGGTGTTGGTCGGGCCGAGAACGGCCGTGACCCTTGCCTCTGCCCGCATGGCGGCTCCAGCCTGTCAGATGTCCTGGCCCTTCAGCGCGGCTTCGAGCGTTGCGATGGCTTCCCTTAGTTCGGGCTTGTTGGGGTGGATGGCAAGGGCTGCCCGATAGGCCTCGAGCGCGCGCTCGGGCTGCTCGAGCGCCTGAAAGATGTGGCCGAGCCCCGCGAGCGCGCCGAAATGCTGGGGGTTGAGCGAGAGGGTCCGCGCGATGTCGGCAACAGAGGGCCCGAACTGCCCAGCCATGTAATAGGCGGTGGCCCGCGCGTTCCAGCCCTCGGCGAAATCGGGCGCGTGATCGGTCAGCGCCGTCAGATGGGCGATCGCTGCCTCGAGATCGCCCGTCTCCATCGCGCGCCGGCCACGTTCGAGCAGCAGGTCCATCGCCGCCGATCCCGAGAGAGACCAGCGCGCGAGCAGCGCCCGCTCGGTCCGTTTCCACGCTGCGTTGGCAGGATCGGCAAGCTCGGCCAGAAGATCGGCTTCGGATTGGGTCTGCGCCGATGCGGGCGCGCCCGACGCGCAGAACAGCGCGATCGCCATCGCCAAAGCCAGATTGTGAAGGGCGCGCGCCAAGTCCATACTGGGCACGATAGCGTCGCGGCCCGGAAAATCGAGTGCCCCTTGCGCAAACCGGTGTGAAGGAGACGGCCCATGAGCATCATCGACGAGGCGGTCGCGGCCCTGAACGCGCGCCTCAGCCCGGGCCTCGAAGGCTGCGCGAAGTTCGTGCTCGAGGGCGAGGGCACGATTGTCCTCGATGCCCGGGGCGCAAGGTCGGGCGATGAACCCGCCGACGTGACACTGATTGCCAGCCCGGAGACCTTCGTGGCCATCTTCGAGGGGGGCCTCTCGCCCATGTCGGCCTACATGTCGGGCCGATTGCGCGTCGAAGGCGACCTCGGCCTTGCACTGCGGCTTGGCACGCTGCTCGGCCGGGGATGACCGCGCCCGCTCCTGCCCTTGCGGCCGCGGACCTCGACCCTTCGGCCGAGACGCATCCGGTCATGACTGCCGACGGCGTGCGGCTGCGCCTCGTGGCCTGGCCCCGCGCGGGGGCGCGGGCAACCGTGCTGATCCTGCCCGGGCGCACCGAATATGCCGACAAGTATGCCCCCGTCGCGGCCGAACTGGCCCGCGCGGGTTTCGCCGCTGCCGCCATCGACTGGCGCGGTCAGGGCCTTGCCGACCGTCTCCTGCCCGACCCGCTCAAGGGCCATGTCGGCCGGTTCGACGACTATCAGTCCGATCTTGACGCCTGCCTCCGCGCGCTTGAGTCCCGCGCCGCGCATGACCTGCCCGCACGGCGGGTCATGCTCGCACATTCGATGGGCGGTGCGATCGGGCTGCGCGCCCTCATCCGCGGGGCCGGTGGATTCGAATGCGCCGTCTTCAGTGCCCCGATGTGGGGCCTGCGCCTTGCCGGCGGGGCAGCGGCTGTAGCCCTCATCGCAGTCAGCGCGCGCCTGGGCCTCGCCACCCGATACTGCCCGCCCCCTGCCACCGGCCCGCGCGTCTATGTCTCGGCCGCCCTGCCCGAGACGAATGTCCTGACGCGCGACCCCGCCGCGCTTGCCGGCATGAAGTCCGACCTTGAGGCCGACCCGCGCCTTGCGCTCGCAGGCCCCACCATCGGCTGGCTCGCCGCGGCGCTCGCCGAAATGCGCGCGCTCCGCCGGACGCCCTCGCCCGATGTGCCGGCCCTCGCCCTGCTTGGCACCGCCGAGGCGGTTGTCGATCCCGAGGCCATCCTTTCCCGCATGGCGCGCTGGCCTGGGGGGCGCGTCCTTCGGCTCGAAGGTGCCCGCCACGAGCCGCTGATGGAGGATCGCGCCCGACGTGCCGCCCTCTGCGCAACGATCGCCGAGCACTACAGCGATCACCTTGGTCGCCCTGCAGCGGCTGACCGGGGGCCGGGACATCTGTTACACTCATCCTAGATCCTTCTGAACAGCCGACCCGGAGCACCGCTCCGACCACCCCGCCAGAGGTGCCCATGCCCGCCTATGCCGCTCCGATCGACCACATCGCCTTCATCATCGAGCGCGTTCTCGGGCCAGAGACCGCCGACATTCCGGGTTATGCGGATCTCGGCGCCGAGGATATCCGCGCCATCCTGACCGAGGCTGGTCGCCTCGCCACCGAGGTGTTCGCCCCCCTCAACGCCCCGGGTGATCGCGAGGGCTGCCGGCTCGGGAACGGCAGCGTCACGACACCCGCGGGTTTCCGCGCCGCCTTCGATGCCCTGCGTGCGGGGGGCTGGAACGGGCTCGACCTGCCCGAGGCCTATGGCGGGCAGGGCCTGCCGCATCTGCTCTACACCGCGACGGGCGAACTCTTCGCCGCGTCCAACATGGCCCTCAACATGTATCAGGGCCTGACGCATGGCGCCGTCTCCACGATCCTCGCCCACGGCACCGAGGCGCAGAAGGCGACCTATGTGCCGCCCATGGTCGCGCTCGACTGGACCGGCACGATGAACCTGACCGAGCCGCAGTGCGGGACCGACCTCGGCCTCATCCGTACCAGGGCCGAGCCGTACCCCGACGGCAGCTTCCGCATCACCGGCCAGAAGATCTTCATCTCCGCGGGCGATCACGACCTTGCCGAGAACATCGTCCACCTCGTGCTCGCGCGCGTCCCCGGCGGCGGCGACGGCACTCGAGGCCTCTCGCTCTTCATCGTGCCGAAGGTCCTGCCCGAGGCCGGGGGGAGCCCGGGCTCGCGCAACGCGCTCGCCCCCGGCAAGATCGAGACCAAGATGGGCATCCACGCCAACGCCACCTGCGTGATGACCTACGACGGCGCGACGGGCTTCCTGCTGGGCGAGCTGCACAAGGGCATGCGGGCGATGTTCACGATGATGAACGAGGCCCGGCTTGGCGTGGGGCTCCAGGGCTATGCCCAGGCCGAAGCCGCCCGCCAGGCCGCCACCGCCTGGGCGCGCGAACGCCTCCAGGGGCGCGCTGCCTCCGGCGCGGCGAACCCCGAGGGCCCAGCCGACCCGCTGATCGTGCACCCCGACATCCGCCGCAGCCTCATGGACCAGATGGGCTTCGTCGAAGCCGCGCGCGCGCTCACGCTGTGGGGATCGAGCCTCATCGATCGCGCCCGCCGCATGAG
>JBIKVM010000254.1:0-3690 GCA_044356825.1 Limisphaerales bacterium | reverse complement strand
CGAAGGCCTTGTTGTCGCGCGGGAAACACGGGCCGCCATAGGCGATGGCGCCCCGGATGTATTTCCGCCCGATGCGGCTGTCGGCACCCAGCGCATGCGTCACCACATCGGCGTCCGCGCCGGGCAGGCGGTCGCACATGCCCGCGATCATGTTGGCATAGCTGATCTTCGTCGTGACATAGGTGTTGACGGCGATCTTGCAGAGTTCGGCATTGACGAGGTTCATGCGCTGATAGTCCGGCGCGCTCTCGACACTCTCACGATAGATGGCCTCGAGCATGTCGCCCGCCTTCGCGTCGGACTGGCCGATCAGGATCATGTCGGGGTTGAGCATGTCGCGCACCACGCTGCCGAGCGCGATGAACTCGGGGTTGTAGCAGAGCCCCAGATCCGGGCCGACGCGGCGGCCCGAGGCGCGCTCGAGCGTCTCGCGCAGGATGCCGCCCGTGGCGCCGGGCATGACCGTCGAGGTGACGACGACGAGGTGATAGCCCGCCTTGGCGCGGATCGCGCGCCCGATCGCCTCAAGCGCGGCGATGAGGTAGTCGTTGCGGAAGAACCCGTCCGCGCCACTGGGCGTGGGGACGATGATGAAACTCGCGTCCGACCCCGCCACCGCCTCGGCGGGGTCGAGCGTCGCGCGCAGCCGCGCGCGGTTCGCGGCGATCATCTCGGCCAGGCCCGGCTCCTCGACCGGGGCGCGGCCGTCGTTGATCGCGGCGACAAAGGCGGGGTTGAGGTCGGTGCCGATGACCTCGAACCCCTTGCGGGCAAAGACCGCAAGCATCGGCGCGCCGAGCTTGCCAAGACCGAAGACGGACAATCTGGGACGCATGGGAACCTCCGTTCGGCGCGATCAGGCGTTGCGGCCGCGCGCGGCGTCGACCTGCCGGGCGATCCAGGGATAGGTGCGCGCGATCCCGTCGCGCAGCGTCAGGCGCGGCTCCCAGCCGAGCTTCTCGCAGATGAGGTCGTTGTGCGAATTGCGACCGCGCACCCCCTGCGGACCGGGGATGTGCCGGATGGCAAGCGGCTTGGCCGCGACATCCATCACGATCCGGGCAAGCTCGTTGATCGTGACCATCTCTTCGGAGCCGATGTTGACGGGGCCCGCGAAGTTTTCGGACCGGGTGAGGCGCAGCGTCGCGTCGAGGCAGTCCTCGACATAGAGGAAGGAGCGCGTCTGCCGCCCGTCGCCCCAGATCTCGATCGCGCCGCCCTCGGGCGCCTCGGCGACCTTGCGGCAGAGCGCGGCGGGGGCCTTTTCCCGCCCGCCCGTCCACGACCCTTCGGGGCCGAAGATGTTGTGATAGCGCGCGACCCGCGCCTCGATCCCGTGGTTGCGCGCATAGGCGAGATAGAGCCGCTCGGAAAAGAGCTTCTCCCAGCCGTATTCGCTGTCCGGGTTGGCCGGATAGGCGCTGTCCTCGCGCGTCACGGGCGCGTCGGGGTCGGTCTGGTTGTGCTCGGGATACATGCAGGCCGAGGAGCTGTAGAAGATCCGCCGCACGTTGCGCTTGTGGCAGGCGTCGAGAATGTTGAGGTTGATCGTCGCCGAATTGTGCATGATGTCGGCGTCGTTCTCGCCGGTGAAGATGAAGCCCGCCCCGCCCATGTCGGCGGCCAGCTGATAGACCTCGTCGAAGCGGCGATCGATCACGGCGCGGCAGTTGCCGGGTTCGCGCAGGTCCGCGATCACGAAATCGTCCGCGACCGTCTCGCCGTATTCGGGAAACTTGAGGTCCACGCCCCGGACCCAGAACCCCTCGCGCTTCAATCGCGCGACGAGGTGCGCGCCGATGAAACCGCCCGCACCGCACACCAGAGCACTTCGCATGCTGTCCCTCGCAATAGCTTGGTCGTCAAAATGTCTTGCGGGAAAAATCCCCGTTATAGAAAACGTCTAGCAGCGCCATCGGCGCAGGGCAATACCCCAGCCCGGTGACATCGGTGAGCCCGAGATGCTTACCGAGTGGGCGCCGGGGTGGGGGCAAGCGGGCCGGAAGTTGGCAAGGTCCGCGCGCACAGCGGGGTGGTACCGCCTCCCCGGCTCGAACGGGGGACCCCCAGATCCACAATCTGGTGCTCTAACCAACTGAGCTAAGGCGGCACGGTGGCGGGCATAGCCAGAGCGGACGCGGAATGCAAGGCCCGGGTTGTTGCGCACCGCCCCGGCCCGCGCTAGGCCGGAGACGCAGGATGGAGAGACGGAATGGGCATCAACGACGAGAGTGACATCGCCGCGAACCTCCAGATCGGTCCGACGACGCTCGGGATGGTGCGCATCTATGTCGAGGGCGAGGGCGTGGCGCTGCCGCTCGATTTCGAGCCGGAGGAAGCCGAGGAGATCGCGGAAGAGTTGCGCGCCGCGGCCGAGGCGGCACGGCGCATCGCCGAGGCGAACGCCGCACAGGGTGGCAAGGTAGGGCGCGCGCCCGGCCGGCGCGACGGGCGCGGCTGAGGGCTCAGGCGCTCGGTTCGGGCTCGAGCCCGCCCGACTTGGTGCCACCCGCCGGGCGCGGCTTGGTCTTGGGGATGGCCGTCAGGCTTGGTGTTCCGCCGCGCGGTGCCGGGCCGTCATCATCGGCGCCATCGAGCGGCTCGCCCGCGACGACCTTGCGGATCTCGTCGCCTGTCAGCGTCTCGTATTCCAGAAGGCCGCGGGCGAGGCGCTCGAAATCCTCCTGCCGCTCGAGGATGATCGCGCGCGCATTCTCGTAGCCTTCGTCGATCAGGCGCTTGACCTCGTTCTCGATCAGCTCCTTCGTGTGGGCCGAAACAGAGAAGCCGCCCGTGTTGCCCGAATAGCCCTGATGCGCCTCGGCATAGTCGATGTTGCCAACCGCATCCGACATGCCCCAGCGCATCACCATCGCGCGCGCATAGTGCGATGCCTGCATGATGTCGCCCGCCGGCCCGTTCGAGACCCGCTCCTCGCCATACTTGATGATCTCGGCGGCCTTGCCGGCCATGGTCATCGCGATCTTCTGCTTGACCTCGTCCTTGTGCATGTTGAGCTTGTCCATCTCGGGCAGGCTGACGACCATGCCGAGCGCGCCGCCGCGGGGGATGATCGTCGCCTTGTAGACCGGGTCGCACTTGGGCAGCGAGAGGCCGACGATCGCGTGGCCGGCCTCGTGATAGGCGGTCATTTCCTTCTGCTCGGCGGTCAGGACCATGCTGCGCCGCTCGGGCCCCATCATGACCTTGTCCTTGGCGCTCTCGAAATCGTCCATCGTCACGAAACGCCGCCCGACGCGCGCGGCCATCAGCGCGGCCTCGTTCACGAGGTTGGCGAGATCGGCACCCGAAAAACCGGGCGTGCCGCGCGCGATGGTGCGCAGGTCCACATCGGGGCCGAGCGGCACCTTGCGGGCGTGGACGCCGAGGATCTTCTCGCGGCCCTTGATGTCGGGGTTCGGGACGTGGATCTGGCGGTCGAAGCGGCCGGGGCGCAGGAGCGCGGGGTCGAGCACGTCCTTGCGGTTCGTGGCCGCGACAATGATGACGCCCTCGTTGGCCTCGAAGCCGTCCATCTCGACCAGAAGCTGGTTCAGCGTCTGCTCGCGCTCGTCGTTGCCGCCGCCGATGCCGACGCCGCGGGCGCGGCCGACCGCGTCAATCTCGTCGATGAAGACGATGCAGGGCGCGTTCTTCTTGGCCTGCTCGAACATGTCGCGCACGCGGCTG
>JBIKVM010000064.1:0-13081 GCA_044356825.1 Limisphaerales bacterium | reverse complement strand
CCGCGCTCGGCCCGCAGGATCGTGCCGAACTCGACCACCTGATCGCGCGGCTCGGCCCCGAGGCGCGCGCGGTGCTCGTCTCGACCCGGGGCCTCGGCTGAGATCCCCGTTGGCAGCGTGAAAGGAAACAGGATGGCCGGACGCAGAATTCTCCTGACCGGGATCGGCGGCAGCGTCGGGATGGGGGCGCTCGCGGCGCTGCGCGCACAGGGCGACGAGGTGATCGGGCTCTCGCACCTGCAGGGGCCGGATGCCGCGCAGGTCGCCGACTTCACCGATGACGACGCCCTCGCCGCGGCGGTTACGGCCGTGGGCGGGCCGCTCGACGGGATCGTGCTTTCTCACGGGATCCTCGAGCCCGGCCCGATCGGGCGTGTCCCACCAGCACGCTGGCGGCACATGATGGATGTGAACCTCAACAGCCTCTACGCCATCATCCACGCAGCCTTGCCGCTTCTGCGCAATGGCGCCTCGATCGTCGCCGTCTCATCGACCGCGGCGTTCGACCACAGCCCGGTCGGGGGGCCGCATTACACCGCCTGCAAATGGGCGATGAACGGGATGGTGCGCCACCTCGCCTTCGATCTCGGCCCGCGGCGGATTCGCATCAACGCGATCTGCCCGGGCCTCGTCGAGGGGCCGATGGGTCGTGCGCTGCTCACGTCCGAGCAATACGATGCCTCGCTGCTCGAGATCCCGCTCGGTCGCGCCGCAACGGCGGCCGAAGTCGCAGACCTCGTGTTGTTCCTGCTCGGCCCGGCTTCGAGCTACATCACCGGTGCGCTCATCCCGATTTCGGGCGGGTATCGCTAGCACCCGACAGGGGCTCGCGCCCGGCGCCATCGAGCCGCGCAGGTGTCAGGTCGCGTCGGGGAAGAGGTCGGTGACGGCAAAGCGCGTGACGTCAATCAGACCCTTGTCCGAGATCCGCAGCTCGGGGATGACGACGAGCGCGAGCAGCGAGTGCTGCATGTAGGCGTTGTTGAGCGTGCAGCCGCTTTCGGCCATCGCGGCGCCGAGCGCCTGCGCCTTGTCCGCGACCTCGCGCGCGGGGCGGTCGGACATGAGGCCCGCGATCGGCAGTTCCACCATCGCGACCTCGGCCCCGTCGCGCCAGAGCGTGACGCCCCCGCCCACCTCGGCCAGCCGGTTCGCGGCCAGCGCCATCTGCGCGCGGTCGGTGCCGACGACGATCATGTGGTGGCTGTCATGCGCGACCGTCGAGGCCATCGCCATACGCCCCCGATAGCCGAAGCCGGAGACGAAGGCGTTGACGACCTGCCCCGTCGCGCGGTGCCGCTCAACAAGCGCGATCTGCGCGACCTCGCCCTGCGCCTCGACAAGGCCGCCCGTCACCTCGAGATCGGCGGTCAGCGCCCGCGTCGGCGCCTGGTTCTCGACGATGCCGATCACGCGCGCGCGCACCCGGTCCTGGCCCTTGGGCGCGCGGATGGCGAAATCCCCAGCCGTCAGCGGGCGGGCGATGCGGACGGTCGCGCGCGCCTCGGGCGGCCAGGCGTAATGCGGGCAGGCGACCGTCAGCCGCCCGCCCTCGGCAACCCGGACGCCACGGGCGAAGACCGTCTCGATCGGCAGGGCGCGGAGGTCCGAGGTCAGGATCAGATCCGCCCGCCGCCCCGGCGCGATGCTGCCGAGTTCCCGCTCCAGCCCGAAATGCGTCGCGGTGTTGATCGTGGCCATCTGGATCGCGACCAGCGGATCGCAGCCGCAGGCGATGGCATGGCGCAGGGCGCGGTTCATGTGGCCTTCATGCACCAGCGTGCCGGAGTGGCAATCGTCGGTGCACAGGATGAAGTTACGCGGATCGAGGCCCTTTTCGGTGATCGCGGTGATCTGGCTCTCGATGTCGTACCATGCCGAGCCGAGGCGCAGCATCGAGCGCATTCCCTGCCGGACGCGATCGATCGCATCCGACTCGCGCGTGCCCTCGTGATCGTCCGACGGGCCCCCCGCGACATAGGCGTGAAAGGGGATCCCGCGGTCGGGCGAGGCGTAATGCCCCCCCACAACCTTGCCCGCGCGCATCGTCGCCGCGATCTCCTCGAGCATCTGCTGGCTGCCGCCGATGACGCCGGGATAGTTCATCATCTCGCCCAGCCCGATGATGCCCGGCCAGCGCATTGCCTCGGCGACATCCTCGGGCCCGATCTCGAACCCCGTCGTCTCGAGCCCCGGCGCCGAGGGCGCGCAAGAGGGCATCTGGGTGAAGATGTTGACGGGCTGCATCAGCGCCTCGTCATGCATCATCCGCACGCCGCGCAGGCCAAGGACGTTCGCGATCTCGTGCGGGTCGGCGAACATCGTCGTCGTGCCGTGCGGGATGACGGCGGCGGCGAATTCCGCGGGCGTCAGCATCCCTGACTCGATATGCATGTGCCCGTCGCAGAGGCCCGGGATCAGATAGCGCCCCGCCGCCTCGACGACCTCGGTGCGCGGCCCGATGCAGTGGCCGGCATCGGGGCCGACATAGGCAAAGCGCCCCGCGGCCACCGCGACCTCCCACCCCTGCAGGATCTCGCGGCTCTGCACGTTGACGAGGGTGCCGCCCCGGATCACCAGATCCGCGGCCATGCGGCCGGCCGCCACCGCCACGAGTTGCGGTGCACAGTTCGACCAGGAGAGAAGCGTGTTGCTCATACCACATAAGGGCACCAAACGGTGCGCCGTTTCAAGGCCCTCCATCGGCAGTCACGCAATTATTGCGCGTCTGCGCGATCACCGGCCGGGCGCGCTCGGACTTGCAGACCGCAGCCCGATCGAACAACCCCGTCCCGGGCAGCGGCGGAATGGGCCCAGCCCGACGGGCCCTAGCCGAGCCGGCCGCGGGAGGTGACAGCATCGGTGGCGACCACCTCCTGACCGCGGGCGAGGTGGATGACATCATGGAGGTTCGACACCACGCAGGCGTGGTTGGGGATGACGGCGAGCCGCTCGCCTATACGGGGCCGGTCGGGGCCGCAGGCCGAAAGGTCGACGGTCGCGTGCTCCTCGCTCAGCCCGACGATGCGCGCCTCGGGCCAGCCGGGGATGTGGCCGAAGCCCCCCGCCGCCACCGCATCGGCCGCGAGCGCCTTCGACCCCGCATCGAGGATCGCGCGGTCGGGTGTCGGGCGGCTGACGACCGTGGCGCGCACGCTCAGCGCGCAGTGCTCGAGCGCGCCATGGCCCCAGCCGACCTGCATCCGGTCGCCATAGGCATAGGTGCCGGGGCGGTATTCCGTCGCGACGCCGCGCGACGTCAGGCGATAGAGGTCGGGCGTGCCGCCGGTCGAGACGAGGGGCGCGGGCAGGCCGGCGGCGGCAAGCGCCGCGACGGTGTCGGCAAGCCAGCGGTCGACCTCGGCCGGGCGGCCCTGCGGCGGGTAGGTCATGAGGCCCGTGAACCGCAGCCCCGGCGCCGCGGCGATGCGGGCCGCGAGCGCCACGGCCTCGGCCGGGTCCTGCACGCCGCAGCGCCCCGCGCCGGTGTCGCACTCGATCAGCACCGGGAGCGGCCGCGCGGGATCGGCGAAGGTCTCGGCATAGCCCGCGACCGTCTCGGCGCTGTCGGCGCTGACCGAGAGGGTGACGCGGTGGGCGAGGGCGGCGAGGCGCGCGCGCTTGGCCGGGCCGAGGATGTTGTAGGGCAGGAAGATGTCGGCCAGCCCCGCATCCGCCATCGCCTCGGCCTCGCCGAGCTTCTGGCAGGTGATCCCGACCGCGCCGAGCGCCATCTGCATCTTCGCGATGCGGGGCAGCTTGTGGGTCTTGACATGCGGGCGCAGCCGCAGCCCCAGCGCATCGGCATGGGCCTGCGCGCGGGCGAGGTTCGCCTCGAGGATGTCGAGGTCGACGACGACGGCGGGGGTGTCGAGATCGCTGATCTTCATCGGATCGCATCCAGAAAGGGCAGGTTGCCGGCGGCGAGCCCGGCATCGACCAGAAGGGCCGCGCCGGTGATCCCGCTCGCGCGCGGCGAGGCGAGGAAGAGCACCGCCTCCGCGACCTCGTCGGGGGTGACGATGCGGCCGAGCGGATAGATCGCGCGCAGCCGGTCGAGGATCGCGGGATCGCGCGCGAGCCGTTCCTCCCACGCGCCGGTGCGGATCGATGCGGGCACGACCGAATTGGCGCGGATGCCGTGCGGGCCTTCCTCGACCGCGAGCGCGCGCACCCAGGCCATCAGCGCGGCCTTGGCGGCCGAATAGGCCGGGTTGCCGTGGTGGCTCAGCGCATTGACCGAGGAGATCGCGACGATGGCGCGGTTGCCGCCCGCCCCGCGCATGGCGCGCGCGCAGCCGAGCGTGATCTCGGCGGCGGCGGTGAAGTTCAGATCCATCTCGGCCGCGATCCGCGCGGGGTCGAGCATGTCGAGCGTCTCGGCCCGCGTCCAGCCCGCGTTCGAGACGACGACGTCGGGCGCCCCCCCCGCGAGGATCGCGGCAAGGCCCGCGCGGGTGGCGGCCGCGTCGCGCAGATCGAAGCGGTGGCGCTCGGCGATGCCCTCGGCCGAGAGGTCGGCCTCGGCGACATCGCAGGCCACGACCCGGGCGCCGGCTTGGGCGAAACGCGCCACGAGCACCCGGCCGAGCCCGCCGCCCGCCCCGGTGATGACGACGCGCGCACCCTCGAACCCCTCCATCGCTTCCCCCTTGCGGCGGCGCGGCGCCGCCGGTTCAATCGCCCGATCCCTCAGGACAGGAGCGCGCGCATGTCAAAGATCTGTTTCGGCACCGCGAAGGTGCCGCTCTCGCCCGCCGTGCGGGCGGGCGATTTCGTCTTCGTCTCGGGCCAGGTGCCGGTCGGGCCCGACGGCCGGGTGGTGCCGGGCGGGATCGGCGCCGAGACGCGGGCGGTGATCGACAACATCCGCGCGGCGCTGGCGCTTGCGGGCTGCGGGCTCGAGGATGTGGTCAAGACCACCGTCTGGCTGCGCGACCGCGACGATTTCGCGGCCTTCAACGCGGCGTACGCCGAGGCCTTCCCGACCGCTCCGCCCGCGCGCTCGACCGCCGAGTCGCGGCTGATGATCGACATCGCGGTCGAGATCGAGGCCATCGCCTTCAAGCCCCTGAAAGGGGCGCGGGGCGGCCGTAGACGGGCGTCGGGATCCCCTCCATCCGCGCCTTGAGCTGGAGGGCGACGAAGCGCGAATAGAAGCGCGAGAGCGCGAGGTTGCCGCCGTGGAACCACAGCGCCTCGACGGCGGTGGGCTTCCACATGTTGCGCAATTCGCCCTGCCACGGGCCCGGATCGCCGCGCACCCCCGACCCGAGGCCCCAGCACGGGCCCACCGCATCGGCCGCCTGCCGCGAGACGATGCCCGCGACCGTCTCGTTCATCGACTGATAGCCCGTGCAGGCCACGATCACGTCGGCCGGCACGAAGCGGCCATCCTCGAGCCGCAGCCCGCCCGCCTCTACCCGCGCGACCCCGGCGCCCGAGACGACGCCGATCTGGCCCGAGGCAATGAGTTCCGAGGCGCCGACATCGATGTAATAGCCCGAGGCCGTGCGCAGGGCCTTCATCATCAGGCCGCTGTCATCCTCGCCGAAATCGAGCGCGAAGCCCGAGGCCGCGAGGCGGGCATAGAAATCGGCGTCGCGCGCCCGGATCTCGCGGTAGAGCGCGATCTGCTGGTCGGCGAACATCCGGAACGGGGTCGCGGCCGAGATCATGTCGGCCTTCTCGACCGTGATCCCGCGTGCGACGGCCTCTTCGGAATAGATGGCAAAGCCCAGTTCCATGAGCGTCTCCGACCTCACGACCGTCGTCGGCGTGCGCTGGACCATCGTCACCTCGCCGCCCGCCTCCCACAGATCGACCGCGACGTCATGGGCAGAGCTCGCGGCCCCCACCACGACGCAGCGCTTGCCGGCAAAGGGCGCGCCCTGCTGATAGGCGCTCGAATGCATCAGCGTGCCGGCGAAATCGGCCGCCCCCGGCCAGTCGATGGTGCGCGGCGGCCCGTAGGCGCCGGTCGCGAAGACAAGCTGGCGCGGCCTGAGGACATGCCGGCGCCCCTCGCGCACGACCTCGACCGTCCAGATGCCGGTCGCGGCGTCGTAGTGCGCGCGCTCGCAGCTCGTCGATGTCCAGATGTTCAGCTCGAAGATCTTCGCATAGGCCTCGAGCCAGTCGCCCATCTTGTCCTTGGGGGTGAAGACCGGCCAGTTCTCGGGATAGTTGAGGTAGGGCATGTGGTCGTACCACACCGGGTCGTGCAGCACGAGCGAGCGGTAGCGGTTGCGCCAGCTGTCGCCGGCGCGCGCGTTCTTCTCGATGATGATCGCGGGCACGCCGAGCTGGCGCAGCCGCGCCCCGAGCGCGATGCCCCCCTGCCCGCCGCCGATGATGACGACATAGGGCTGCTCCTCGTGGCCGAGCCGCGCGGTCTCGGCGGCGCGGTTCTCCGACCAGGTGCGGCGGGCGCGGTCGGCCTTGTGGACGATGCCGGCCGGACGGCGGGCGCCGCGCGGCTCTTCGTGGCCGCGCAGATCGTCGAGCGCGGTCAGCAGCACCGACACCTGCCCGCCCCGCATCACCAGCCGCCCGGTGCCGATCCCGCTCGCCGTCTCGAAGGCGATGGGCGCGGCCTCGCCGTCGCCCTCGGCCTCGATCGGGCCGGCCAGCCGCCAGCCGCGCGGGCGCGCATCCGCAATTGTCGCGGCCAGCATCGCCCCGATCTCGCCCGGCCCCTCGAAGGTCTTGATGTTCCAGGTGAAGGCCAGCAGGTCGCGCCAGAACCCGCCGGCGGGAAACAGGGCTGCGGCCGCCGCCGCGTCGCCCGCCGCGAGCGCGCGGTCGAGCGCGCCGAGCCAGGTTGCGATTCCATAGGAAGCGTGATCGTGCGCGGTCATATTCAGTCTCCGAGGGGTTCGAGAACCGACCCGGCCACCCGGGTCACGACGTTGTACTTGATGCGCCTGAGCGTCTCGCGGGCCGGTGCGCCGATCCGGTAACCGGTTGCGGCGGCGAGCAGATCGAGGATCGTGAGGAAGGCCACGCGCGAGGCCGAGGGCGTCAGCGTGTCGGGATACTCGCCGATGCGCACCGCAAGCGGCACCTCGACCGCCTTGGCAAGCGCGCTGCCCGGAACCGTGATCGCGATCGTGCGGGCGCGATAGCGGCGCGCGAGGTCGACCGTCTCGATCACCTCGCGCGTGCGTCCCGTGCCAGAGATCGCGATCAGGACATCGCCCTCGCGCAGGCTCGCCGCGATCATCCGGGCAAGGTAGATATCCCCCGTCGCCGAGACCGGCAGACCGTAGCGGAACAGCCGGTGATGCGCCTCTTCGGCGAGCGCGGCCGAACTGCCCCCGACCCCCACCGCGACGATCCGGCTGGCGGATGCGAGCATCTCGGCCGCTCTGGCAAGCGCATCGCGGTCGAGCTGGCGTTCGACCTCGTCGATGGCGCGGCGCGCCTCGGTCAGCACGGACACGAAATAGGACGGCAGCGCAGCATCGCCTGCGCCCTCGCCGTCAGGAGTGCCCGCGACGGAGCCGAGGTAGATCTCGCCGACGACGAGGCTGCGGGCGAGCTGGAGCTTGAAGTCGCGCACGCCGCGGCAGCCGATCGCGTGGCAGAAGCGGGTGACGGTCGGCGCACTTACCCCCGCGCGCGCGGCGATGTCGCTGTTGGCGGAATAGACCGCCGCCTGCACATCCGCGAGCACGCAGTCCGCAACCGCCTGCTCGGCCGGGCGCAGATCGGCGTAGCGGTCATGGATCTGGCCGATGATGTCGGGAAGGGCCGCACCTTGCGCGCGCGTCACGGCGCCTTGGCGTGCTTCTTCGCCCATTCGAGCCCCCTGTCGGCGCAGACCTGCCTGAGTCGGAGGTCAAGTATCCCCAGCATTCGGCAACGCGTCAAGCGTGTGTAATTTTCTTACATGACAGAGGCAGATCTTTCGAATCAGCCTTTCAGGCGCGGATCTGCCGTCAGATCCAGGAAGATGACGCTACATTGAAGAAATCTTGCGAAACATGATGCCAGTCGTTGCTTCTCCAGACTTCAGCGCGCGCATTCCCATTGGTCTTTGCTGGAACCGAAAGGGTTTTGCTTGACAGGTCTGTAACCAATTCACAAAGTTGATCCAGCGAGTCGCCCTGCCCGGGCGACCACGGGGGAGGCGATGGGCGCAGAAATCGGAACTCCCGCGAAGCTCTCGATCCGCGGTGTGGGCAAGCGCTTCGGCGCGCTCGAAGCCGTTGCGGGGTGCGGCTTCGACATCGCGCCGGGCACCATCGTCTCGATCGTCGGCCCCTCGGGCTGCGGCAAGACCACGCTGCTGTGGATGATGTCGGGCCTCCACCAGCCGACCGAGGGGCAGATCCTGCTTGATGGCACGGCCGTGACGGGGCCGCGCCCCGAGATCGGCCTCGTCTTTCAGGAGGCCAATCTCCTGCCCTGGCGCAACCTGATCGACAACATCCACTTCCCCTTCGAGATCAAGGGCCTGCGCCCTGAGACCGCGTGGATCGACCACCTGCTCGAGCGCGTCGGCCTGCGCGGGTTCGAGCGGCGTTTCCCGCGCGAGCTCTCGGGCGGCATGCAGCAGCGCGCCGCGATCGTGCGCGCGCTCGCGCTGCGCCCCTCGGTCCTGCTCATGGACGAACCCTTCGGCGCGCTCGACGCCTTCACCCGCGAGGACATGAACCGCCTCGTCGAGGAAATCTGGCTCGAGACGCGCACCACGATCGTCTTCATCACCCATTCGATCGAGGAGGCGATCTTCCTGTCGGATCGGGTGGTCGTGCTCAGCAAGCGCCCCGGCCGGGTGCAATCGGATTACGCGGTGCCCTTCGCCCATCCGCGCACGCTCGAGACGATGGCAAGCCGCGAGGTCTTCGACCTCATGAACCGCATCAAGGCCGACATCTATGGCGCGCCGGCGCCGGCGCGGGCGGCGGAGTAGAACATGGGCGACATCACCCCCGAATTCCGCAAGGGCGACGCCGGACAGGTCGCGATCACGAATCTCTCGGCCTTCGCGCAAGGCGGCGGCGCCCGCACCCGCAACGAGGTGATCGCGATCGCGCTCGTCGCCATCATCGTGGTGGGGGGCCTCGAGATCCTGCTGCGCCTCTTCGAGGTCAAGTCCTACATCCTGCCCAAGCCGTCCGAGGTCGCGCTCGCCTATTACACCGACTTCCGCCTCGTGCTGCCGCACCTCGGCCACACGCTCGCGGTGCTGGGGATGGGGTTCTCGATCGGGGCGGTGGTGGGGATGGTGCTGGCCGCCGTCATCACGCAGTTCCCCTTCGTCGAGAAGATCATCGCGCCCTACATCCTCGTCCTTGTCACGACGCCGATGCTCGCGCTCGTGCCGCTCCTGATCCTGCGCTTCGGCTTTGGCTACACCCCGCGCGTGATCGCGGTCGCGCTGGCGGCGGGGCCGATGGTGATGATCAACGCCGCGACCGGCTTCCGGCGGGTCGACAGCGCCAAGATCGCGCTCGCACGCTCCTACGGGGCGTCGACGCTCCAGATCTTCTGGAAGGTGCGCGCGCCGATGGCGCTGCCGATGATCCTCGTCGGCCTCATGATCGGGGCGATCTTCGGGCTGCTGACGGCGGTCGGGGCCGAGATGGTGGGCGGGGGCTTCGGCCTTGGCAACCGCCTGACGACCTATTCCTCGATGATCCAGATGCCGCAGTTCTTCGCCGTGGTCCTCATGCTCTCGGCGCTCGGCATCCTGATCTATGTGATCTTCTTCCTCATCGGCAAGAAGTACGCGAGCTGGGAGGCCTGAGCGGCATCCCGGCGCGCATCTGCAAGACGTTCACCACTCAAACGACAGGGGGTTACGACATGATGAACACGACACGCGGCCCGGGCCTCAGCCGGCGCCAGCTTCTGACCGTGACGGCGGGCGGCGTTGCGGCCATCGGCCTCGGCGGGCTCCGGCCGGCCTTCGGGGCGGGCTACGACCGCGCCTTCACCTGGATCTCGCCGCGCGGCACGCTCGAGGTCGTCGACGACTACGCCTATTGGGTCGCCAAGAAGATGGGCTATTTCGGCGATCTCAACATCGACATCCAGCCGGGCCCGTCGGACGGCACCGCGACGGTCAAGTTCGTCGACGTGGGCCAGGCCGACATGGGCTTCCCCTCGCCGGGCGTGTTCTCGTTCGCGATCGAGAACGGCATGAAGCTCAAGTCCTGCTTCCACGAGGCGGCGGCCGACGGCTTCTCCTTCGCCTTCCGCAAGGGCGAGGGGCTCTCGAACCTCAAGGACATCGAGGGCAAGACGATCCTTCTCGGTTCGGCCGCCTGGCAGGCGATCACCGATCCGATGCTCGCCGCGCAGGGCGTCGACGTCTCGAAGGTCACCTATGTCGAGGCCGGCTGGCCAACCTGGGGCACGGCGCTCGCGGCCGGGCAGGGCGATGCCGCGCTTTCGTGGGAAGGGCTGCGGGCCGAGTGGATCTCGACCGGGCTCGACTTCGAATACTGGCTCGGGGTGCAGAAGTCGAACTTCCCGATGAACACCTTCGTCGTACGCGCCGATGATCTCGAGGACGCCGACAAGCGCGCCTTCCTCGAGCAGTATCTGCGCGGCTGGGCGATGGGCCTCGAATTCGCCGAGCACAACCCGCGCGCGGCCGTCCAGGCGGTGTTCGAGCAGTTCCCGACGCTCGCCCAGAACGTGGGGCCGCAACTCGGCACCATGTCCTGCCTGCAGCTCATGAACGTCATGCGCGGCGATTGGTCCAAGCGTCAGGGCTGGGGCTGGCACGACATGTCGAGCTGGCAGAACTTCTTCGACATGTCGGCCTCGATCGGCCAGAACAAGACCCCGATCAAGGCCGAGGACGTCTGCACGAACGACCTCATCCCCGGCGCCAACGCCTTCGACGCCGCGAAGGTCAAGGCCGACGCCGAGGGCACCGCGCTCACGCCCGAATTCGAGGCGGTGGACGTCGAGGCCGTGCGCGCGAACCTCTTTGCGCAGGCGATCTGACGCGATCTTGCACCGGGCGGCTTCGCGCCGCCCGGTGCGCTTCACATGGCTCGAATTGCGGAGGGTGCAGGGATGGCCGGGAAGGTGCGCGTGCTCGTCGTCGGGCTCGGCAACATGGGGGCCTCGCATGCGAGCGCCTATCACCGCAACGACGGCTTCGAGATCGTGGGGCTGATGAGCCGGACGATCCGCTCGAAGTCGATCCCCGAGGAATTGCGCGGCTATCCGCTGTTCGAGGACTACACCGAGGCGCTGGCGGCGACGAATCCCGATGCGGTCTCGATCAATACCTGGCCCAACACGCACGCGGCCTATGCGATTCAGGCGATGGAGGCGGGCGCCCATGTCTTCATGGAAAAGCCCATCGCGACCAACAACGAGGACGCCGCCCGCGTGGTCGCGACGGCGCGCGCGCGGGACCGCAAGCTCGTGCTCGGCTATATCCTGCGCGTTCACCCGAGCTGGATGAAGTTCATCGAGATCGGCAAGACGCTGGGCAAGCCGCTGGTGATGCGGCTCAACCTCAACCAGCAGTCCTCGGGCGATGCGTGGATGTGGCACAAGAACCTCATCGACAGCCTGATCCCCATCGTCGATTGCGGGGTCCATTACGTCGATGTCATGTGCCAGCTGACGGGTGCCAAGCCCGTGCGCGTCCACGGCATCGGCGCGGCGCTGTGGGCCGAGGCCGACAAGCAGAACTATGGCCACCTGCACGTCACCTTCGACGATGGCTCGGTCGGCTGGTACGAGGCCGGCTGGGGCCCGATGATGAGCGAGACGGCCTTCTTCGTCAAAGACATCGTGGGGCCGAAGGGGTCGGTGTCGCTCGTGCCGAACGATCAGGCGCGCAGCGGTGCCGAGGATCTCTCGGACAGCTCCGACATCGACAAGCATACCAAGACCGACGCGATCCGCGTCCACCATGCCGCCGTCGGGCCCGACAAGCACTTCCTGCGCCCCGACGAGATCCTCTCGATGGAGGACGAGCCGGGCCACCAGGATCTCTGCGACCGCGAGCAGGCCTTCTTCCTGCGCGCGATCCGCGAGGATCTCGACCTGACGGAATCGATGGATGCGGCCGTCAACTCGCTGCGGATCGTGCTCGCGGCCGAGCAGAGCATCGAGGAGGAACGGGCGATCCGGCTCGACTGAAAGGCAAGGGTGTTGGACGATATCGACCGCCTCTATCGCAGTTCCGACGGGGTCGCGATCGCGGCGGCCGTGCGGTCGGGCGAGGTGAGCGCGCCCGAGATCGCCGAGGCCGCGATCCGCGCGATCGAGGCGTTGAACCCGGCGCTGAACGCGGTCATCCACACCCGCTACGACATCGGCCGCGCGATGGCGGCGGCGGTTTCACCCGACGCGCCGCTCGCGGGCGTTCCCTTCCTGCTCAAGGAGCTCGCCACGAACTGGGCGGGCGTGCAGGCGACGAGTTCGAGCCGTTTCCTCAAGGACCAGATCGCGCTCGCCGACAACGAGATCGCGCGGCGCGTCAGGGCGGCGGGACTTGTCATGCTCGGCAAGACGAACGCGCCCGAGAACGGCTGGTCGATCGGCTGCGAGCCCGTACTCTATGGCCCGACGCTGAACCCCTGGGATCCGTCCGTCACCTGCGGCGGATCCTCGGGCGGCACGGCGGTCGCGGTCGCGACCGGCATGGTCCCGATCGCCGAGGCCTCGGACGGGGCGGGCTCGATCCGGGTGCCGGCCTCGTGCTGCGGGGTGGTCGGGCTCAAGCCCTCGCGCGGGCGGGTGACGCTCGCGCCCTTCGCCGACTACTGGGCGGGCGGGGCCTATTTCCTGTGCAACAGCCGCAGCGTGCGCGACACGGCCGCCTATCTCGATGCGGTGGCGGGCGCGCTCCCGGGCGATGCCTACTACCTGCCCCCGCCCGACCGGCCCTTTGCCGATCTGGCGCGCGAGGCCCCGCGCGGGTTGCGGGTGGGCTTCACCTTCACCGACCCCTCGGGCAACCCGGTCGATCCCGCGATCCGCGCCTCGGTCGAGGCGGTGGCGCGCGTGCTCGAAGGGATGGGCCACCGGGTCGAGCCGCATGACATGGCGCTCGACGCGGGCGCGTTCTGGCGGCTTTACACCGACATGACCTGTG
>JBIKVM010000252.1:0-3762 GCA_044356825.1 Limisphaerales bacterium | reverse complement strand
AACGCTGCGCGCCCTCGTCGAGACCTTCCCCATGCTCTCGCGGCTCCGGATGCTGCGCCAGTGGGGCGGCATCGTCGACATGACGGGCGACCGCTCGCCCATCATCTCGAAGACCCCGCTCGGCAACTGCTTCATCAACTGCGGCTGGGGCACCGGCGGCTTCAAGGCGATCCCCGGCTCGGGCTGGGCGATGGCCGATCTCATGGCCCGCGGCGAACCCGGGGCCCTCGCCGCCGACTTCTCCATGTACCGCTTCCGCGAGGGCCGCTTCATCGACGAATCCGTCGCCGCCGGGGTCGCGCACTGATGCGCCGCACCTCCGCCCCCCGCCCCGCCTCCTCATCCTGGCCCAAATACCCCGCGGGGGCCCGCCCCCCCCCCCCCCCCCCCCCCCCCCCCCCCCCCCCCCCCCCCCCCCGCCCCGCCCCGCCCGGGCCCGCCCCCCCCCCCCCCCCCCCCCCCCCGCCCGGCCCCTCCCCCGAACCCCGGATGTCGCGCCATGCTGATCCTCACCTGCCCCAACTGCGGCGTCACGGCCGACGAGACCGAACTCGCCCCCGGCGGCGAGGCCCATCTCAAGCGCTTCGGCCCCGGCTCCCCGGACGAGGCGTTCGAGGCCTACATGTTCGCCCGCGAGAACCCCAAGGGCGTGCATTTCGAACGCTGGCGCCACGCCTACGGCTGCGGCAAGTGGTTCCTCGCCGCCCGCTGCACCGCGACGCTCGAGGTCTTCGCCACCTACCCGGCCCAGAGCGCGGCCCCGCCCGAGTCCGTCCTCGCCGCGATCCGCGCCCGCCGGCCGGGCTGGGAGGGCCGGGCATGAGCACGCGCCTCGCCACCGGCGGCCGTCTCATCGACCGCACCCGCCCCATGGCCTTCACCTTCGACGGGGCGCGGCTGCGCGGCTATGCGGGCGACACGCTCGCCTCGGCGCTTCTGGCCAACGACCGCGTCATGGTCGGGCGATCCTTCAAGTATCACCGCCCCCGCGGCATCCTCGCCTCGGGCGCCGAGGAGCCGAACGCGCTTCTCGGCCTGGGCGAGGGCGCGCGGTTCGAGCCCAACGTCCGCGCCACCCAGCAGCCGCTCTTCGAGGGCGCGACTGCCGCCAGCCAGAACGCCTGGCCCACGCTCGCCTTCGACATCGGCATCCTCAACGATCTTGCCGCCCGGCTTCTGCCCGCGGGCTTCTACTACAAGACCTTCATCCACCCCCGCCCCTTCTGGAAGCACCTCTTCGAGCCGGTGATCCGCCGCGCCGCCGGCCTCGGCCGTCCCCCGCGCGCGCGCGACGCCGACCGCTACGAACAGGTCTACGCCTTCGCCGACGTGCTCGTCGCGGGCGGCGGGGTGGCGGGGATCGCGGCCGCGCTTGCCGCCGCCGGCGGCGGGGCGCGGGTCATCCTTGCCGAACAGGCGGCGCATTGGGGCGGCCGCGCCCCGGTCGACGGCGACCGCATCGACGGGCTCGCGGCGGCCGACTGGGTCGAGGCCGCGATCGCCCGCCTGCGCGCGATGGCCAATGTCACGCTCCTGCCCCGCACCATGGTCGCGGGCATCTACGATCACGGCTATGCGCTTGCCGAAGAGACGCTCGCCGACGATCCGGCACCCGGAAGGGTCCGCCGGCGCCTGTGGCGCATCCGCGCGGGGCGCGTCATCGCGGCCACGGGCGCGATCGAGCGCCCGCTCACCTTCGCCGGCAACGACCGCCCGGGTGTCATGCTCGCCTCGGCCGTGCGCGATTACGTCGTGAACTGGGGCGTGAGCCCGGGCGACCGCACCGTGATCGTGACGAACAACGACGATGCCTATCGCACGGCGCTCGCGCTCCTTGATGCCGGCCTCTCGGTGCCCGTGATCCTCGATGCCCGCCCCGAGGCGACGGGGGCGCTGCCGGCCGCCGTCAGGGCCCGCGGCGTCCGGGTCGAGACGGGGCGCGCCATCGCCCGCGTGCTCGGCCGCGGCCGGGTGCGGGCGGTGCAGACCTGCCTGCAGGCCGGCGAAGGCGCCGTCATCGACGAGATCCCCTGCGAGGCCGTCGCCATGTCGGGCGGCTGGTCGCCCGTCGTGCACCTCTGGTCCCATTGCGGCGGCAAGCTGCTCTGGGATGACGCGGGCGCCATGTTCCGCCCCGACCCCGCGCGCCCGCCGACGGGCGCCGACGGCGCGGCCATGGTGATCCCGGCCGGGGCCGCCGCCGGCGCGCTGCATGCCGCGGCCTGCCTTGCCGATGCCCATGCGGCGGGGCGGCGCGCCGCGGCCGAGGGGGGCTCGATGCCCCCCGAGGCCGCTCCCCCCGGCACGCCCCGGGATGCTGCCCCCCGCGCCGAAGCCCCGGCCGAGGCGCCGCTCAGCCCCGTCTGGCGGATGCCGCAGGGCGCGGGCGTCAAGCTCGCCGCCAAGATGTGGCTCGACTTCCAGAACGACGTGAAGGTCTCGGACGTCGAGCTCGCCGCCCGCGAGGGCTACCAGTCGGTCGAGCACGCCAAGCGCTACACCACCCTCGGCATGGCGACCGATCAGGGCAAGACCTCGAACATCAACGGGCTCGCCGTGCTCGCGGGCGCGATCGACGCGCCGATCCCGGCCGTCGGCACCACGACCTTCCGCCCGCCCTACACCCCCGTCGTCATCGGCACGCTCGCGGGCGAGGCGCGCGGCGCGGTCTTCCAGCCCTTGCGGCGCACCCCGATGCATGGCTGGCACGAGGCCCGCGGCGCCCATTGGGAGCCCGTCGGCCAGTGGCGCCGGCCCTATTGCTTCCCGCAGGGCGGCGAGAGCCACGCCGACGCCGTCCGGCGCGAGGTGCTCGCGGTGCGCAATTCGGTCGGGCTGCTCGATGCCTCGACGCTCGGCAAGATCCTCGTCAAGGGGCCCGACGCGGGCCGCTTCCTCGACATGCTCTATACGGGCGTGATGTCGACGCTGCCCGTCGGCAAGTGCCGCTATGGCCTCATGTGCAACGAGAACGGGTTCCTCAGCGACGATGGCGTGGTCGCGCGCCTCTCCGAGGACACGTTCCTGTGCCACACCACCTCGGGCGGGGCCGACCGCATCCACGGCTGGATGGAGGACTGGCTGCAGTGCGAGTGGTGGGACTGGAAGGTCTACACCGCCAACCTGACCGAGCAGTATGCCCAGATCGCGGTCGCGGGCCCCAGGGCGCGCGCCGTGCTCGAGGCGCTCGGCGGGCTCGACGTCTCGGCCGAGGCGTTCCCCTTCATGGCGTGGGTCGAGGGCACGCTGGGCGGGATCCCGGCGCGCGTCTTCCGCATCTCCTTCTCGGGCGAGCTGTCCTATGAGATCGCCGTGCCCGCCGCCCGCGGGCTCGAGATGTGGGAGCGGCTGATGGCCGCCGCCGCCCCGCATGGCGCGACCCCCTACGGCACCGAGGCGCTGCACGTGCTCCGTGCCGAGAAGGGCTTCATCATGATCGGGGATGAGACCGACGGCACGGTGACGCCGCAGGACCTGAACCTGCAGTGGGCGATCTCGAAGAAGAAGGCCGATTACCTCGGCAAGCGCGGGCAGGAGCGCAGCTTCCTCAGCCATCCCGACCGCTGGCGGCTCGTCGGGCTCGAGACGCTCGACGGCTCGGTGCTGCCCGATGGCGCCTATGCGGTGGCGCCGGGGACGAACGCCAACGGCCAGCGCAACACCCAAGGCCGCGTGACCTCGACCTATTTCTCGCCCACGCTCGGGCGGGGCATCGCCATGGGCCTGATCGCGCGCGGCCCCGAGCGGATGGGCGAGGTCGTC
>JBIKVM010000251.1:0-3793 GCA_044356825.1 Limisphaerales bacterium | reverse complement strand
AGAACAGAGGATCGAGCCAGCCCGCCCGCGCGCCGATTTCCCAGCCGGCGATCAGGCACAGGAAGATCGCCCCGTGGGTCGCGGCACGCCGGACCGCCAGCGTGCGATCCGAGCCGGCCGACATCAGTGCTCACCCAAGGTGGAGCGGACCTCTTCGACGATCCGGTTGAACTCGACCGAGGTCTGGAGCGACAGGGCGCGCGGACGCTCGAACGGAACCTCGATGATGGCCGATATCCGACCGGGTCGGGGCGACATCACCACCACCTGATCGGCAAGGAAGATCGCCTCAAGGATGTTGTGCGTGACGAAGACGGTCGTGGCGCGCACCTCCGCCACGATCCGCATGAGTTCGACGTTGAGCCGTTCGCGCGTGAATTCGTCAAGCGCACCGAAGGGTTCGTCGAGCAGCAGCACATCGGCGCCCGTCTGCAAGAGCCGCGCGAGCGCCACGCGCTGCTGCATCCCGCCCGAGAGTTGCGAGGGGAAGGAGAAGGCGAAATCGCCAAGACCTACCATCTTGAGCAGGTCGAAGGCCCGGCGGCGATCCTCGGCCGTGGGCGTGCGCGCGATCTCGGTCGGCAGAAGCACGTTCTCGAGCGCGGTGCGCCAATCGAGCAGCGTCGCCTTCTGGAACATCAGGCCCACGTCCGTGTGCGGCCCCGTCACGGGCCGGCCATGCACGCTGAGGCTGCCCGAGGTGCGATCGATCAGGCCCGCGATCAGGCGCAGCAGCGTCGATTTTCCGCAGCCCGAGGGGCCGACAAGCGAGACGAACGAGCCTTGGGCTACATCGAAGCTCGCCCCTTGCAGCGCCACGACCGCCCCACCTCCGAAGGTCTTGCCGACATCGCGCGCGCTGATGATGGGCGCTGCGGTGCCGGCAGTCCGGGCGGTTTCGGCCATGCGAGTCATCTGGCTACCCCTTCGGTCGGATCATCAAGCGGGTGTTTCGACATGGATCGGTGATATTTCACGAAGAGGTTTAACCTAGATTCGTGGAATATCAAGGGCGACGTTATCACCCGATAATCGGGCGCTGGCCCAACCCGCGCATCAGCGAGTTTCGCGAGCGTCCCACATGCCTCTCGAGACGTCTCGCAGCAGCGGCACCGTCTCGGCGCTGCAGCGCCTCGATGATCGCGACATGATCGGCAAGGGGTTCGTCGAAGCTTCCGCCGCGCTTGTTGGCGAGCGAGACCATGCACAGCCGGTCATACATCTCCATCAGGCGGCGCATTTCCTCGGCTAGGCGCTGGTTGCCCGACATGCGCCCCAGTGACGAATGAAAGTCCCTGTTATAGATCGCAAAAGATTCAATCGATGACGTGTCGGGCGTGCGGAATCGATCGAGCGAGGCCAGATCTTCGTCGGGTGCCATGCGGGCGATCTTGCGGATCGCGGAGGTCTCGAGAATGACGCGCAACTCAAGGATGTCCTCGGCATCACCCACCGAGACAGGGCGGACGCGGTGGCCCCGGCGCGGTTCGATCTCGATCAGACCCTCGGCCTCAAGCTTGCGCATCGCATCGCGCACGGGCGATTTCGAGACGCCATATCGCTGCGCCAGCTCTCCCTCGCGCAGTTCCTCGCCGGGCATCAGGCGACAGGCGAGGATGTCGCCCCGGACCATCTCGAAGACGATGTTGCGCGCCAGATTCATGAATAGACCAAGCTGGTGATATTTCACCAAAAGCTATTCATTCGCGGAGCCGCGTCAAGCCCCCGGCCGGCCCGGCCGGCGCGTCAGATCCGCACGCACTCCCCCGTCTTGGCCGAGCGCACGATCGCCTCGAGCACGGCGATGTTGCCGACCTTCTGGGCGTCGGTGAACGGATAGTTGCCCCGCCCGGTCGCGGCGCGTGCGAAGAGGTCGAGGTTGGCGCGCACCGAATCGGTCCATTCGTGGCGGTGCACCTCTGCCGGGGCGCCCGTCCGCTGGATCGTCAGGGTCGCGGGCCCGGGCGTGTCGGGGTGGGTCTCGTTGCGGTATTCGACCCAGGCCGTGGTCCCGAAGATCGCCAGCCGCAGATAGAGCGGCGTGTAGAGCACGGCATTGAGATAGGCCGTCGGCCCCGAGGCGAAGCGGATCAGCGCCGAGACGACATCGCCGTTCTCGCCGGGCAGGACGCGGGCGGCCGTCTGGGCCTGCACCTCGGTCGCCTCGCCAAAGAGGTTCACGAAGGCGTCCGACAGATGGATCCCCATCGCCGTCATGCCGGCGGCGGGGCTTTCGTCGGCGCGCCGGCGCCAGTCCGTCGGCGGCACGTTGATGAGCTTGTCGTGGCTGAAGTTCGCCTCGGCGTGCATGATCGTGCCAAGCTCGCCCGCGCGCACCATCCGCTCGATCTCGAGCATGGCCGTTTCGAAGCGCCGCTCGTGGCCGATGCCGAGCTGGACCCCGTGTGCGGCGCAGATCGCGACCGACGCACGCGCCTCGGCTGCGTTGAGCGCGAGGGGCTTTTCGCAAAACACGTGCTTGCCCGCCCGCGCCGCCGCCGCGACCTGCGGCGTATGGAGCGAATTGGGGGTGCAGAGGATCACGGCATCGATCGCCGGGTCGACCAGCACGGCCTCATAGCTGTCGCCCACGGGAATGCCGTGGCGCGCGCTGTAGTCGGCGTGGTTCTGCGGCCAGAGATCGACCGCGCGGGTGATGCGCATCTCTTCCGAAGCGCGCATCCGATCCGTGATCGTGCGCCCCCACCAGCCCAAACCGACGATTGCTGCCCTGAGCATTCCGCCCCCTCATGCCTTTCCGTTGTCGGCGGCAAGGCCCGAAGCGGCCACGCCATCCATGATGCAAAGCTCGTCCATGTCGCCGGTGTCGCCGCTCACGCCCACCGCGCCGACGATCCGGCCCGCCGCGTCGCGCAGCAGCACGCCGCCGGGGTTGGGCACGAAGCGTCCGCCCGACGCCGCGGCGACGGCGGCGAAGAAGGTCGGATTGCCCGGCGCGCGCTCAAACAGCGTGCGCGAGGCAAGCCCCATCCCGAGCGCGCCATAGGCCTTGCCGAAGGCGATCTCGACCCGCAGGATGCCCGCGCCGTCGGCGCGCTTGATCACGACGGCATGCCCCCCCGCATCGAGGACGGCCACGCAGAGCGGATCCGCCCCCCGCGCGCGTCCTGCGGCAAGGGTCGCATCCGCGATCCGGTCCGCGACCTCAAGCGTCAGCATCGGTTTCTCCGGCAAGGCGGCGCAGCACGGCAAAGAGGGCGGCGGTGTCTTCCTTGTCACGCCCCTGCGCCAGCGCCGCGCTGTAATAGGGAACCGAGGCAGCCATCAGCGGCACCGGCGTGCGCATCGCCGCCGCGTGATCCAGGATGACATCGAGATCCTTCTGGTAGACATCCATCTTCATCGTCGCCGGCGTGTAGCTGCCGGCCACCATGAGCGGACCGCGCACCTCGAGCATCCGGCTCGACCCCGCGCCGGCCGTCAGCGCATCGAGCGTCGCCGCCAGATCGAGGCCGGACCGTTCGGCCAGCAGCAGCGCCTCGGCGGCGGCGAGGTTGTGGATCGTGACCAGCAGGTTCGCCACGATCTTGAGCTTCATGCCATGGCCGAAGGGGCCGATGTGGCGCACGTCGCGGGCAAGCCCCGCGAACACGGGCATCAGCCGCTCGGTTGCCGCTTCGGGGCCCGACATGAACACGACGAGATCGCCGCGCGCCGCCTGCGCGCCCGTGCCCGAGACCGGGCAATCGGTAAGGATCGCACCCGTGGGGGCGATGCGCAGGCGCGCGGCCTCCTTCTCGGCGATGGGCAGCGTGCCCATCTCGGCGAGGAT
>JBIKVM010000063.1:0-13331 GCA_044356825.1 Limisphaerales bacterium | reverse complement strand
TCTTCATCATGTTCGCCCCTGCGCCGCATCTCGATGGCCAGTATACGGTCGTGGGCCGCGTGATCTCGGGGATGGAGGTCGTGGACGCGATCACCCGCGGCACCGGCCAGAACGGCGAGGTGGCCACCCCCGACCGCATGGCGACGGTCCGCGTCGCGCCCTGATCCCGGCGGGGGCGCCGCACGGCGCGCGCCCCCCTCAGCCTTCGTTTACCTTTCATGAAGACATTTTGGCCCGCGGCACATGGGGGCAGAGCACATGCAGACCATCGAAGAGATTGCCTTGGAGATCGTCGCCCGCGAGGGCGGCCTCGTGAACGATCCGGACGATCCCGGAGGGTTGACGAACCGGGGGGTGACGCTCGCGACCCTGCGCCGGCTCGGCGTCGATCTGGACGGGGACGGCGACGCGGACGCCGACGATCTGAAGATGCTGAGCGTCGATGACGCGGCCGCGATCTTCGTGCGCCACTATTTCCACGGGCCGAGGATCGACCGCCTGCCGCACGTGCTGCAGGCGAGCGTCTTCGACATGTATGTGAACGCGGGCGCCAATGCGGTGAAGATCCTGCAGCGCCTGCTGACCGAGATGGGCTATCCCACGGGCGATGACGGCCTGATCGGGCCCAAGACCGCCGCCAACGCCGCCGCCGCCGCGGCGGCCGCCCCCGACCACATCGCCGACGCCTACGGCATCGCGCGGCGCGATTATTACTACGCCATCGGCGATGCCCGGAAGGCCAGCCGCAAGTTCGTCCGCCGCCGCAACGGCGGCAAGGGCGGCTGGATCCTGCGCGCCGAGGAGTTCATCTCGCCCCGCTTCCACCTCAGCGAGGCCGAGCACAGCGCGCGGGTGTCGCAATGGGCCTGATCTCGCGCCTCTTCGGCGCCCCGCAGGCGGTGGGCGCGCTGGCCGAGGCCACGCGCGGGGTGGCCGAGGTCTTCATCCCCAACGCCACCCGCAGCCTCGAGCTGTCGGCCGAGGCGCAATCGGCCGCGCTTGCCCAGCACGCGGCCGAGTTCCGCAACGCGCCGCGGGGGTGGTTCGATGGGCTCGTGAACGGGCTCAATCGCCTGCCGCGGCCGATGCTCGCCTTCGGCTCGATCGGGCTTTTCGCCTATGCGATGGCCGATCCGCCGGGCTTCGGCGTGCGGATGGAGGCGCTCGGGCGCGTGCCCGAGCCGCTGTGGTGGCTGATGGGGGCGGTCGTCGCCTTCTATTTCGGCGCGCGCGAGACGCATCATTTCCGCGCCCGCCAGATCGCGGCCCGGCCCGAAACCGCGCCCGCGGCGCCCGAGGCCGCGGTGCCCGCCCCGCCCGCGCGCGGCAATCCCGCGCTCGAGGACTGGCGGCGGAGCGGGCGCGGCGCCTGAGCGGGCGGACCGTCGCTGCGGTCACGCCCGCGCGACCCATCGGCGCAGACCCTTCCGGCGACGCCCCGCGCGTCCTATAAAGCGGGCATGATCGTAGAACTCGGCCACTTCGCCCTGATCCTTGCGCTTGTCGTCGCGCTCTTGCAGACGGCCGTCCCGCTCATCGGGGCGGCGCAGCGGCGGGGGGCGTGGATGGCGGCGGCCGAGCCGCTCGCGGTCACGCAACTGCTGCTCTTGGGGTTTGCCTTCGCGGCGCTGACCTGGGCCTTCGTGACCTCGGATTTCTCGGTCGCGCTGGTCGTGTCGAACTCGCACACGCTGAAGCCGCTCATCTACAAGATCTCGGGCGTGTGGGGCAATCATGAGGGGTCGCTGCTGCTCTGGACGCTGATCCTCGCGCTGTTCGGGGCATCGGCGGCGTGGTTCGGGGGCAATCTGCCCGATACGCTGCGCGCCCGCGTGCTGGCGGTGCAGGGCTCGATCGGGGTTGCGTTCCTGCTCTTCATGCTCTTGACCTCGAACCCCTTTCTGCGGCTCGAGGTGCCGCCGTTCGACGGGCAGGATCTGAACCCGCTCTTGCAGGATCCCGGCCTCGCCTTCCATCCGCCCTTCCTCTATCTCGGCTATGTCGGCCTCTCGATGGCCTATTCCTTCGCCGTCGCGGCCTTGCTCGAGGGGCGGGTCGATGCCGCCTGGGGGCGCTGGGTGCGGCCGTGGACGCTGGCGGCCTGGGTGTTCCTCACGATCGGGATCGCGCTCGGCTCCTGGTGGGCCTATTACGAACTGGGCTGGGGCGGGTTCTGGTTCTGGGATCCGGTCGAGAACGCCTCGTTCATGCCCTGGCTGATCGCCGCCGCACTCCTCCATTCCGCGATCGTGGTCGAAAAGCGCGAGGCGCTGAAGTCGTGGACGATCCTGCTCGCGATCCTCGCCTTCGGCTTCTCGCTCATCGGCACCTTCATCGTGCGCTCGGGCATCATCACGAGCGTGCACGCCTTCGCCAACGATCCCGACCGGGGCGTCTTCATCCTGCTCATCCTCGCGTTCTTCACCGGCGGCGCGCTCATGCTCTATGCGCTGCGGGCGGGCGTGATGGAGGCGCGCGGCGTGTTCGGCACGCTCAGCCGCGAGGCGGGGATCGTCGCCAACAACGTGCTGTTGTCGGTGTCGTGCTTCGTCGTCTTCGTCGGCACGATCTGGCCGCTCGTGGCCGAGCTGCTGGCCGGGCGCAAGCTGTCGGTCGGTCCTCCCTTCTTCAACGCGGCCTTCACGCCCTTCGTGGTCGCCATCGCGGTGCTCTTGCCCTTCGGGGCGATGCTGGCGTGGAAGCGCGCCGACGCGGGGCGCGGGTTGCGCGCGCTGCGGGTGCCGGCGCTGCTCGCGCTGGCGGCGGGCGCGCTCGCCTGGGCCATGCAGACGGGGCAGAGCGCGCTCGGCCCCATCGGCGCGGCGCTGGGGCTCTGGGTCGTGGCGGGGGCGGGCGCCGACATCTGGGCGCGCGGCGGGCACGAGGGGGTCGGGCTGCGGCTGCGGCGCATCGCGCGGCTGCCGCGCGCCGACTGGGGCAAGGCGGTGGCGCATGGCGGGCTTGGCGTCACGATCTTTGCCGTCTCGGCGATGATGGCCTGGCAGCGCGAGGACATCCGCGTGCTGCAGGCGGGCGAGGGGTTCGATCTTGCCGGGCGCGAGGTGCGCCTGATCGAGGTGCGCGAGGTCGAGGGGCCGAACTATCTGGCGACGCAGGGCGTCTTCGAGGTGACCGAGAACGGGCGGAGCTTCGTGCTCAGGCCCGAAAAGCGGATCTATCCGGCCGCCGGCATGCCCACGACCGAGGCGGGCATCGACTATGGCCTCTGGCGCGACGTCTATCTGGTGCTGGGCGACGCGCAATCGGACGGCGGCTGGGCGGTGCGCAGCTATGTCAAACCCTTCGCCAACTGGCTCTGGGCGGGGTGTGCGCTGATGGCGCTGGGCGGGCTTCTGAGCCTGTCGGACCGGCGCTATCGGATCGCGGCGGGGGCGCGGCGGACGGCGCCCGCCGGGGTGCCGGCCGAATGATCCTTCGCGCCCTCTGCGTGGCGCTCGCGCTCTGGTCGGCGCCCGCGCATGCGGTGCAACCCGACGAGGTGCTGCCCGACCCGGCACTCGAAGAACGCGCGCGCGGCATCTCGGCGGGGCTGCGCTGCCTCGTGTGCCGCAACGAATCGATCGACGAATCGAACGCGGGCCTCGCGCGCGACCTGCGGCTGCTGGTGCGCGAGCGGCTGGTCGCGGGCGACAGCGACGCCGAGGTGGTGGCCTTCGTCGTCGACCGCTACGGCGAATATGTGCTGTTGCGCCCGACGCTCGGGGGGGCGAACCTGCTGCTGTGGCTGGCGGGGCCGGCGATGCTGCTCATCGCGGGAGGGATTGCCGCTGCCTATCTGCGCCGGCGCGCGCGCGCCGTAGCGCCCGCGGGCCTCAGTCCCGACGAAGAGGAACGCCTGCGCGAGCTGCTGAAGGACTGACCCCGGCCGGAGGACGCGCCTTGGATTATCGGACGATCCGCCTAGATCTGCACGACGCCGTCGCCGTCGTGACGCTGAACCGGCCCGAGGTGATGAACGCGCTGAACGCGCGGATGCGCGCCGAACTCATCCACGTGCTGCGCGCGCTCGGGCAGTCCGCTTCGGGGGCGCGGACGGTGGTCCTGACCGGGGCCGGTCGGGCCTTCTGTTCGGGTCAGGATCTTGGCGATGCACAGGCGGGCGCGGGGCTCGACCTCGAGGCGACGCTGCGGGATGAGTATGAGCCGATGCTGGCGGCACTCGGGGCGCTTCGACAGCCGGTGATCGCGGCGGTGAACGGGGTCGCGGCCGGGGCAGGGGCCAATCTGGCGCTGGCGGCCGATGTCGTCATCGCCTCCGAGGCGGCATCCTTCGTGCAGGCCTTCACGCGCATCGGCCTCATGCCCGATGCGGGGGGCACGTGGCGGTTGCCGCGACAAGTCGGTATGGCGCGGGCCATGGGCATGGCGCTGTTTGCCGACAAGATCGGCGCGCGGCAGGCGGCCGATTGGGGCCTGATCTGGGAAGCCGTGCCCGAGACCTCATTCGATGCCCACTGGCGCGACCGTGCCATAGCCCTCGCACAAGGGCCTACGGTTGCCTATGCGGCCGTCAAGCAGGCGATGGCTGCGGCGGCGACGAACACGCTGGATGCCCAACTCGCGCTCGAGGCCGTATTGCAGGGGCACTGCGGGCGCACGCGCGACTTTGCCGAGGGGGTGCGCGCCTTCGCCGAAAAGCGCCCGCCGCAGTTCGAGGGGCGCTGACCTTCAGAAGCGCGCGAGGCGCGATTGCAGTTCGGCCAGCTGTGCCTTGATCTGGGCCAGCTCGTCCGCGGGTCCGCCTGGCGCAGCCGGGCTGTCGGGCGTGGGCTTTGCAGCAGCGGCGGGCGGCACGAAGGCTCCCATCATCGCCTTCATGAAGGCCTCCTGCTGGCGCTGCATCGCCTCGAAGCCGGGCACGCCCGCCATCGGGCCGCCGAAGGCCGAGAGATTCTCGACCAGACGCTCCTGCTGGGTGCGCATCGTCTCGAAGGCCTGGGCGAGGAACTGCGGCACCATGCTGTTCATCCCGGTCGTATAGCTGCGCACGAGGTCGGTCAGGACGTTGACCGGCAGGACGCTCTCGCCCTTGCTTTCGTGTTCGGCGATGATCTGGAGGAGATATTGCCGCGTCAGGTTCTCGCCCGACTTGAGGTCGATGATCTCGACATCGCGCCCCGCCCGTATGAAGCCCGCGATATCCTCGAGCGTGACATAATCGCTCGTCTCGGTGTTGTAGAGCCGCCGGCTCGCGTATCGCTTGATGAGAAGCGGCTTTTCCGCCGGTTCTGCCATGGTCCTGCCTCCGACCCCGTGACGCGATCAGCCTAGACGAGGCGGGCGGCCGTGGAAACCGTTTTCTGCGGGGCTGCCGCGGCGCTGCGGCAAAGCAAAAGGGCGGACCCTGGGGGTCCGCCCTTGCGGGTGCCGCGCGCTACCCGGGGAGGGGGGGCGCCCGGCGCCCGATCACTTCGCGGCGGCTTTCTTGGCGACGCCCGCGACGTCGGCTGAGGCCTTCTTGACGGCCGCGGTCGCATCCTCGGAGAAATCCTTGCCGGCGGCGAGCATGAGTTCGACCGTCTCCATCTGCACCTTCTTCGCGACTTCGGCGAAGGCGGCCATGTTCTCGGCGGCAAGCTCGGCGGCGGCGGTCGCGAAATCGGTCGCGGCCTTCGAGATGTCGGCGGGCTCAGCCTTGGCGCGGCTCATCTCGCCGACGCGGGCCAGCGTGTCGCGGGCCCACTTGGCGGTGATGTCGGTCGACTTCTCGGCCGCGTCGAGGGCAACGCGCGTCATCTTCTCGCCCAGCTGCGCCTGCGAGCGGAACGCGTCCTGCATCGCATTCGTGTCGAAGGGGAACATCTGCATCATGTCCTGCATCATCTTGGTCATGTCGGTCGGCTTGTTCATGGCGGTCTCCTCAGGGGGTGTGGGCCTTGGCCCTCGGGCATCATGACACGCACATACATGCTGCGCCGCAGCATTGCAAGAGGGAATTGCTGCGACGCAGCAAAAAGCGTCACGCCTCGGGATCGGCCGTCACATAGGTGCCCGGCGCAGGGGCAAGCACCGGGAAGCCCTCGACCATTCCGGGCAACCGCGCCGCCACCATCGGGCCCGAGTGCTTCGCCAGCCACTCGCCCCAGTGCGGCCACCAACTGCCGGCGCCGAAGTTCGCGTTGTGGCGGAATTCCTCGGGCGTCGTCATCGGGCCGGGGTTGGTGTAGTGGCCATACTTGCGCTTGGTGGGCGGGTTTACGATGCCCGCGATATGGCCCGACTGGGACAGCACGAAGGTCTTGTCCTCGGACCCGAACCGCCGCACTCCGTTGTAGGAGGATCGCCACGCCGCGATGTGGTCGGTTTCGCAGGCGACCGCGAAGAGGGGCTGGGTGATGTCGCCAAGGCGCACCTTCTTGCCCAGAACCTTGAACTCGCCCTTCGCGAGTTCGTCGCGCTGGCACAGGCCGCGCAGATACTCCACCGCCATGCGCCCCGGCAGGTTGGTGCCGTCGCCGTTCCAGTAGAGCAGATCGAAGGCGGGCGGGCGTTCGCCCAGCATGTAGCTGCGGATCGCCGGCGCATAGATGAGGTCGTTGGCGCGCAGGAAGGAAAAGGTGCGCGACATGTATTTCTTGTGCAGCACCCCCGTCCGGGCGCATTCGCGCTCGATGCCGTCGACGAAATCGTCGTCGAGAAAGACCCCGACCTCGCCCTGATCCGAGAAATCGGTGAGCGTGGTGAAGAGCGTCGCCGCCTTGACCGAGCGGTCCTTGGTCCGCGCCATGTAGCCCAGCGTCAGCGACAGCGTGGTGCCCGCGATGCAATAGCCGACCGCGTTGATCTTCTTCTCGCCCGTGATGGCCTTCACCGCCGCGATCGCCGCGAGGTAGCCCTCGGAGACATAGTCATCCATCCCGGTGTCGGCATAGCTCTCGTCGGGGTTGACCCAGCTCACGACGAAGAGGGTGAAGCCCTGATCGACGATCCACTTCACGAGGCTGTTCTCGGGCTTGAGGTCGAGGATGTAGAACTTGTTGATCCAGGGCGGAAAGATCAGCAGCGGCGTGCGGTGCACCCGCTCGGTCGTCGGCGCGTACTGGATCAGCTCGAACAGGCGGTTGCGAAAGACGACGCTGCCCGCCGTCGTGCCGATGTTGCCGCCGATGCGGAACGCCTCGGGATCCGAGAGCGTCACCTGCAACTCTCCCCCATGTGACTCGATGTCGTGCACGAGGTTCTCGAGCCCGCGTACGAGCGATTCCCCGTCCGTCTCGACCGCGCGCTCAAGCGCATCGGGATTGGTCGCGAAGAAGTTCGCGGGCGACATCATGTCGACGATCTGGCGCGCAAAATACTCGACCCGCCAGCGGTCTCGCGGTTCGAGATGATCAAGGCTCGCCACCGCCTTGTTCACGGCTTCGGCGTTCAGCAGATACTGCTGCTTGAGATAGGCGAAATAGGGGTGATTGTCCCACAGGGGATTGGCAAAGCGGCGGTCGCGCGGACGCTCGGCGGCATCCTCCTGGGCGGCGGGGATCGCGGCGCGCCCCTGCGCGAGATGCTGCTGCGCCTCGAGGTAGTGGGCGAAGGTCTTGCCCCAGTATTCGACCTGCTGCTCGACGATCCGTGCGGGGTTCGTCATCATCTCGGTCATGTAGGCGGTCGCGGCCTTGGCGAAGAACTCCGGCCCCGGCGCGTTCAGCGCCGGATTGACCGGGCCGGTCAGGGCCAGCGAGGACACCAGACGCTGGGTCAGGGTCTCGATCCGCTCCATGTTCCGGCGGAGATTTTCGGAGGCCGGCGCGGCCGCGGTCTCATCGGTTGCCATGTGATATTTATCGTCCTATTGACCGCCCAGAAATATGGTCGCCGACGGGGAGGGACGCGACAATACGGGCCGGCCCCCCCGGCAAGGAGACGTCATGCGGTATCTGCCCACATACGACCTGATGGAAACGGCGCGCAATACCAATGAGTGGCTCGGTGCTTCCGCGCGCGCATTTGCCTCATATCCCATCTTCGGCATGGTGCCGAACCCTGCGTTCAAGCTCATGTCCGCCTGGGGCCGGGTGACGGAGCGCAGCTTTGCGCGCATGGTCATCAAGCCCGACTGGGGCATCCAGGCTGTCGTCGGGGATGACGGGCGCGACCATCTCGTGCAGGTCGAAACCGTTCTTGCCCGGCCCTTCGGCGATCTTGTGCATTTCCGTGTCACGAACCGCCCGCCCAAGCCGCGCCGCGTGCTGCTCGTGGCGCCCATGTCGGGCCATTACGCGACCCTTCTGCGCTCGACCGTGATCAGCCTCCTGCCCGATTGCGATGTGTATGTGACCGACTGGAACAACGCGCGCGACATCCCCGTGTCGGTCGGCAAGTTCGACGTCGAGGATTACACCCTCTACCTCGTCGAGTTCATGCGCCACCTCGGGCCGGACCTGCATGTGATCGCGGTCTGCCAGCCTGTGCCCCTGACCCTCGCCGCCACCGCCTATCTCGCCGGCCAGGACCCGGACGCCCAACCGCGCTCCCTCACGCTGATCGGAGGGCCGGTCGATCCGGACGCGGCCGCGACCGACGTCACGGATTTTGGCCGGCGCGTGACGATGGGCCAACTCGAATATCTCGCGATCCAGCGCGTGGGCATGAAGCACGCGGGCGTGGGCCGGATGGTCTATCCGGGGCTCTTGCAGCTCGCCTCCTTCATGTCGATGAATGCCGAACGCCACGGCCGTGCCTTTGCCGAAAAGATCGTGGCAGCCGCGCAGGGCAAGGACGGCGAGCGTGACGCCCACAACCGTTTCTATGACGAATACCTTTCGGTCATGGACATGACGGCCGAGTTCTATCTCTCAACCGTCGAGCGCATCTTCAAGAACCGCGAGATCGCACGCAACGTCTTCGAAGTGGCCGGAACGCGGGTCGACATCGGCGCGATCAACCGCGTCGCGGTGATGACGGCCGAGGGCGCGAACGACGACATCTCGGCGCCCGGCCAGTGCGTCGCGGCGCTCGATCTACTGACGGGTCTCGATGACGGGATGAAGCGCCACCACCTCGAGCCTGGCGCAGGGCATTACGGCATCTTCGCGGGCAAGTCGTGGCGCACCAACATCCGGCCGCTCGTCCTGAACTTCATCGACACCCATTCGGGCGGCACGCCGGGGCGCAAGGCGCATCTGCAGGTGGTCTGAGGCTGCGCGGAGCCCCCGGTCAGAGCTCTTGGGCGAATCGCACGATCTGATCGGCAATTGGCCCCGTCTGGGCGGGCGACAGGATGTCGCCCGCGATCACATGCGCCGCGGGGTCAATGCCGGGCCCCGGCGCGATCACGACATCGGTGACCGGCCCGCCCCAGCCGCGCTCGAGCGCCTCGGCCGCGCCGGGCGAGACGACGCGATCGGCCGGCGAGCGCACGAGCATGAGCGGCAGGCGCATGCTGCCCGGATCGACCGCGCGCGCCATCGCCATCAGATCGGCCATCGGCACCACCGCGCGCGTCGGATAGCGGGTCGTCCAGAAGCGCGCGTGGCCCTCGTTCTCGGTCGCGAAGCTGCGCGTGCGCCCTACGATCAGCGGCCCCCACCAGCCGACCCCCGGCGCATCGAGCAGCGCGCCCGCGACCTTGTCGGCCAGCCGCAGGTTGGGCGAGACGAAGACGAACCCCGCCACCGCCCCGGCGCCCGGCAGCGCGGCCGCGATCTGCGGCGTCCCCATCCCCGCAAGCGCGAGCGTCGCCCCCGTCGAGGTGCCGACGATGATGACCCGATCCCCGATCCGCGCCCCGATCGCCAGCGCCTCGGCCAGATCGGTCAGCCAATCCTCGACCGTCGCGGTGGCGAGCGCCTCGCCGTCGCGGCCGTGGCCGGCGAGGCGCGCGAAATAGAGGTTGGCGCCAAGGGCGGCCGCGGCGCGGTCGGGCACGGGGCGGATTTCCTCGGAGGTCGCGGAAAACCCATGCAGATAGACGATGGCGAGCGGCGTGCGCACGCCCGGCGCGCCGGCCCACACAATCCGCTTTTCCGTACCGGGCGTGATGCCGGGCACCACCCCCTCGCGCCCGGCCAGATAGGCGTCGAGATCCTCGGGGATCGCGGCGGCATCGAGGCGGGGCGGAGCGGGCAGGCGCACCGGGTTCCAGACCCAGAGCGCGCCGAAGGCCACCGCACCGGCGAGAAACAGAAGGAACAGCGCGCGGATCATGGCAGGGCTCCGGCCAGGGTTTCGGTGATGGCGTCTTCGATCAGCGCGAGGCAGGCCGCACTCGAGAACCGGTGATCGGCGCCCTTGACGAGGGTCAGCCGGATATCGGGCCCCGTCGCATGGGCGAATAGCCGCAGCGCGGTCGCCACGGGCACGTCGCGGTCGGCCTCGCCCTGCAAGAGGCGGACGGGAAAGGGCAGGTGCAGCGGCGCGCGCAGCACCCGGTTGCGGCGCCCGTCGGCCAGCAGCGCGCGGCTGATCGGCAGCGGGTCGCCATATTCCGAAGCCAGCCGGACCTGCCCGCCCGCGGCGAGGCGGGCGCGCCCCTCGGCCCCGATCTCGCGCCCGAGCGCGTCGGTGAAATCCGGCGCGGCCGCGATGCCCACCAGCCCCGCGACCCGCTCGGGCGCCGCGCGCGCCAGCAGAAGCGCGATCCAGCCGCCCATCGAGGAGCCGACGAGCACCTGCGGCCCCGTCGTCAGCGCGTCGATCGCGGCGCGCGCGTCCTGCGCCCAGGCCCCGATCGTGCCTTCCTCGAACCGCCCGCCCGAGGTGCCGTGCCCCGAATAGTCGAACCGCAGAAGGGCCCGACCCCTCCGCGCGGCCCAGCCGTGCAGATGCGCGGCCTTCGTTCCCGTCATGTCCGAGCGCAGACCGCCGAGGAACACGACCCCGGGCGCGGCCCCCGAAACGCGCTGCCACGCGATGCGCCGGCCCTCGGGCGTCTCGAGGATGCCGTCGTCCTCCATCAGGCGCGCGCGTCCTCGGGGGTGGAGACGGCGCGCGTCGCGGCCTCGGGCAGGATGCGCCGCACCATGCCCGACAGCGCCTTGCCCGCGCCGATCTCGCAGAATTCGCTCACGCCCTGCGCGCCCATCCAGGCGATGCTCTCGCGCCAGCGCACGGCGCCCGTGACCTGCGCCACCAGCAGCGCGCGGATCCGCGCGGGGTCCGACACACCCTCGGCCGCGACGTTCGACACGACCGGAACGCGCGGGGTGCGGATGTCGACATGCGCGAGTGCGGCCTCCATCGCCTCGGCCGCGGGCTGCATCAGCGCGCAGTGGAAGGGCGCCGAGACGGGCAGCATCACCGCGCGCTTGGCGCCGCGGCCCCGCGCGATCTCGACCGCGCGCGCCACCGCCGCGGCATGGCCCGACACGACGACCTGCGCGGGGTCGTTGTCGTTCGCCGCGGCGCAGACCTCGCCCTGCGCGGCCTCGGCCGCGACTTCGGCCGCGGTCGCGAGATCGAGGCCCAGAAGCGCCGCCATCGCCCCCGTCCCGACCGGCACCGCCGCCTGCATCGCCTGCCCGCGCAGGCGCAGGAGTCGCGCGGTATCGGCAAGCCCGATCGCGCCCGCCGCACAGAGCGCGGAATATTCGCCAAGGCTGTGGCCCGCGACAAAGCCCACCCCCTCCCACGCCCGGCCCTCGGCCTCGAGCGCGGCAAGGGCCGCCATCGACATCGCCATCAGCGCGGGCTGGGCGTTGGCGGTCAGCGTCAAGGTCTCGATCGGCCCCTCCCAGATGAGGGTCGAGAGGCGCTCGCCCAGCGCCTCGTCCACCGTCTCGAACACCGCGCGCGCGGCCGGATAGGCGTCGGCGAGCGCCCGGCCCATGCCGACCGCCTGCGCCCCCTGACCGGGAAAGAGATAGGCGCGCATCGAACCCTCCTGCATGCACCAGATTTGTGCGACGCTTAGCCAAGCCTGCCCTTGTGCGCAACATCGCGCAGGGATGACGAATGTCCTTTCGCGGGCGGCCGTTGCGATCTAAGCTGCTGTCATGAAGCGTGGTATCGGCCTTTGCGCGATCCTGTTCCTGACCGGATGCGCCACACCCTACGAGCTTTGCGTCTCGTCCGCGATGCGCGATCTGCGCGTGCTCGACGATCTCATCCTCGAATCCGAGGCGACGGTCGCGCGCGGCTACGCCATCGACACCGTGCAACTGTTCGAGCCGCGCTGGGTGCCCTGCCTCAAGCCTCCAGAACCCGCGACGGACGCGCAGGGCAAGCCACTTCCCCAGGTCGAGACGCTCTGCCTCGAGAATGTTCCGGTGACATTCGAGAGGCCACGCGCCGTCGACCTCGAGGGAGAGCGGCGTCTCCTGGCGCAGTTGCGTACCAAGCGCGAGGATGTCTCGGCCCGGGCCGATCGCGAGATCGCGCGCTGCCAGACCATGTATCCCGAGGGCTGATGCCCGGGGGGATCAGGAGCGGATCGCGCGGAAGGCCGCGTTGGCCGCCCAACCCGCGAGGCCGGCAATCGCAAGCGCCAAGAGCCCGTAGATCAGCGGCTGGTCGTGCGCGAGGCGATAGAGAAACCGCTCCAGCCCCTCCTTGCGCACGTCGATCTGCGTCTCGAGCGCATCGACGACAACGCCCCCGCGCAGAAGGAAGATCCGCACGTCAAAAAGACCCTCGGTCAGATTGGCGGGCAGCACGAAGTCGGCACGAAAGAGGGTCTCGTCGGTGAGTTCGACCGCGCCTTCCTCAAGAAGATAGGATCCTGTCCGGCTGCGGATCCGGATCAGCGCGTCGATGAAATCGGGCGCATCCTCTCCGACCGCGGCGATTCCGACCGAGCGGATCGCGTTGGGGATCGCGATCTTGTAGCGCAGATTGTCGGTGTCGGTCAGGATCGTGTCGAGCGGGGCGGTCGTCGCGATGGCATAGAAGGCGGGCGCGGCGGTCAGGCGCACCTCGTCAGTGTTGATCCAGATCCCCATCTCGCGCGACTTGCGCCGCACCACGAGAGGCACCTCCGGTCCCTCGACCGTGACGATCACGTCGAGCGCCCCCCCGGGGGCGGGGCCGTCGCGGCGGACCGCGCCATAGACGATGATCTCGGAGCCGTCGAAATTGGCGCTGATGCCGATGCGGTTCTGGCTCAGCCCGGCGACGATCGCCTCGTTCGCCGCCACGCCGGCGGGGGACATGGCCAGAAGCGCAAACGCCAGGGCGATCCCCCTCATGGCAAGATTCCCGGGACGACAGAGTAGAGTTCGGCTGGCTGCAGCAGCAGGTCGAGCGCGATCTTGAACGACACCGCAAGCACCAGAAGTGCGAGCAGGATGCGCAATTGCTCGGCCTTGAGGCGCGCGCCGATGGTGGTGCCGATCTGCGCCCCGATCACCCCCCCGATGATGAGTACGAGCGCGAGC
>JBIKVM010000250.1:0-3800 GCA_044356825.1 Limisphaerales bacterium | reverse complement strand
GTTGGTGGCGTATTCGCTCGAGGCCATCTGCGGGAAATCCTCGCGCGGGAGCGTGGCGAGCGAGAAGGTCGACCGCCCCGCCTGCACCGTCAGGCGCCCCGCCGCCGGATCGTCCGAGAGGTTGACGAGCGCGCCCTCGGGCAGCTTGCGCACGATGTCGTGCAGCGTCACGGCATTGACCGTGGTGCTGCCCGTCCGATCGACGCCCGCCGGTGCGCGGTCGAGCACCTCGATATCGAGGTCGGTCGCCCGCAGGATCACACCGTTCGCGTCGGCGTCGATCAGCACGTTGCTGAGGATCGGGATGGTGTTGCGCCGTTCGACAACCGATTGCGCCTGCGCCACGGCCTTCAGGAGGACACTGCGTTCAATGCTGATCTTCATGGCTACCCCCGTGCGCGCGCCCCCGCACCTGCCGCGAATTGCGGGACAACGACCCTAGAGCATCTGCGCGCCACGGCAAGGCCCTTGTCGGGCCTCAGGCCTCAAGCATGCGGCGCAGAAGCTGAAGATCGTCGGCAAGCTGGCTGTCGGTCGCCATCATCTCCTCGATCTTGCGCACGCCGTGCATGATCGTGGTGTGGTCGCGCCCGCCGAAGCGGCGCCCGATTTCGGGCAGGCTGCGCAGCGTCATGTGCTTGGATAGATACATGGCAATCTGACGCGGGCGCGCGATCGTGCGGATGCGCTTGGGGCCGATCAGGTCGGCGAGGCGGATGTTGTAATGCTCCGCCACGCGGCGCTGGATCTCGTCGATGCTGACCTTGCGGTCCGAGGCGCGCAAGATATCCGACAGGCAGTCCTGCGCGAGTTCGAGCGTGATCTCGCGCCCCACGAGCGAGGCGAAGGCGAAAAGCCGCGTCAGCGCCCCTTCGAGGACGCGCACGTTCGTCGTGATGCGGTGGGCGAGGAATTCGAGAACGCCGGGCGCGATCTTCAGCCCCGGATACTGGCCGCGGTAGTAATCGACCTTCTGCTGGAGGATGCCGAGGCGCAACTCATAGTCCGTCGGGTGCAGATCGACGATGAGGCCGCATTGCATGCGCGAGCGGATCCGCTCCTGGATGCCCTTGATCTCACCCGGCGCGCGGTCGGCCGAGAAGACGATCTGCTTGTTCTGATCGACGAGTGCGTTGAAGGTGTGAAAGAATTCCTCCTGCGTGCTGTCCTTGCCCGCGATGAACTGCACGTCATCGACCATGAGCACGTCGACCGAGCGGAAGAGTTCCTTGAAGTCCATGATCTGCTTGTCGCGCAGCGCCTGGATGAAGCGGTACATGAACTGCTCGGCCGAGAGATACAGCACCCGCTTGGCCGGGTTGCGCGCGATGAGTTCGTGCGCGATCGCGTGCATGAGGTGCGTCTTGCCCAGTCCAACCCCGCCATAGAGAAAAAGCGGGTTGAAGGTGACGGCCGCACCTTCGGCAACGCGCCGCGCCGCGGCATGGGCGAGTTCGTTGGGCTTGCCGACGACGAAGCTCTCGAACGTGAAACGCGCGTCGAGCGGGGCCCCCGGCAACTCCGCGTCGGCCGGACTGCCCCGCCCCGCGAGGAGAGGACGCCGCGGCTGTTCGGAGACCGGCGCTTCGGTCTCGGGAGGCCGATCCTGCGCCTGGCGCGGGATGCAGAATTCTATGCGCTCGACCGTCGCGCCGCAGGCGCCGAGGGCCGCGCGGATCTGGTCGCCGAAATGGCGCGACACCCAATCGCCGAAGAAGGTGGTCGGAACCCCAAAGCGGGCGATTCCCGAGGTTTGCCCGAGGAATCGCAGCGGTTCGATCCAGGTCAGGTAATTGTTTCTTCCAAGCCGGGAAACGAGATCGTCACACGCACGCGTCCAAACATCATCCGTCATCATCCCCCGACCCTTCGGATATCTGCGGTTCTTCTCGCCATCGCGGTGCCGCAGCAACTTCGACCCGAGCCGGACTTCGGGGGTATGACAGAGCGCGCCGAACAGGGGCGCAGCCGGCAATCTGCCTTCGGCCCGCCACACGCCTACAGCGCGCGGATGATGACATCCGCGGCTGATCCGCTCGACACTCCGCGCCAAGGCCCCCCAAGGACGACAGGAATCGCTGTGTGGAGGTTAGCAAGCGGCGCGCCGGCGGCGCAACCAAACTTCGTTGTTGACAGTGGGTTTCGCGGACGGTCGGGCGCGAATCTGCCTGCGGTGCGCCGGACCCCCAAAAAGACAAAGGGCACCCCGAGGGATGCCCTGTCCGAAACGCGACGTGTCTCTTGCGTCAGGCGGTAGCGACAGCCCGCACGCGTTGAGCAAGGCGCGAAATCTTGCGCGAGACGGTGTTCTTCTTCAGCACGCCCTTCGTCACGCCACGCGCGAGTTCGGGCGCAGCCACCCGCAGCGCCGCCGTCGCCGCAGCGCCGTCTCCGGAGGCCAGCGCCTCTTCGACCTTGCGCACGAAGGTGCGGATGCGCGACCGGCGCGACTTGTTGATCATCTTGCGACGCTCGTTCTGGCGGGCGCGCTTCTTGGACTGGGGCGTATTGGCCATGGATTCGCTTTCGGTCAGCCGGAAGTTCCGATCAAGTCCGGGCGTCTAGACGTTCGGCCCGGGCCTGTCAACGGGCGATCCTCATCGATCACGGAACTGGGGCTGCCGCTTTTCGAGGAAGGCCGCCATCCCCTCCTTCTGGTCCTCGGTCGCAAACAGCGCGTTGAAGACGCGGCGTTCGAACAACAGCCCCTCGCGCAGCGTCGTCTCGTAGCTGCGGTTGACGGCTTCCTTGACGACCATCGCCGTCAGCGCAGATTTCTCGGCGACCTTGCGCGCCGCCGCCTTCGCCTCGTCGATGAGCGCGCGCGCCGGCACGACGCGACTCACCAACCCCGAGCGCTCGGCCTCGGCGGCATCCATGAAGCGGCCCGTCAGGTGCATGTCCATGGCCTTCGACTTGCCGACAAAGCGCGTCAGGCGCTGCGTGCCGCCGATTCCCGCCACGATCCCGAGGTTGATCTCGGGCTGGCCGAACTTCGCGGTGTCGGCCGCGATGATGAAGTCGCACATCATCGCAAGCTCGCACCCCCCGCCCAGCGCATAGCCGGCGACGGCCGCGATCACGGGCTTGCGCACGCGCAGGATCGCCTCGGTCTCGGGGGTGAAGAGGTCGGCCGTGAAGACCTCGACAAAGCTCTTCTCTGCCATCTCGCCGATGTCGGCGCCCGCGGCGAAGGCCTTGTCGGAACCCGTCAGGATGATGCAGCGCACCTTGTCGTTGGCATCGAGCCCGAGCATGCAGGCCGAGAGTTCGCCCAGCAGTTTCTGGTTCAGGGCATTGAGCGCCTCGGGGCGGTTGAGGCGGATGAGGGCGATGTCGTCCTCGATCTCGACGATGAGGGTCTCGTAGGCCACCGCTGCGTCCCCTTTCTGAGGAATACGGCGCGGACTCCTAGTCCTGCCGGGGTCGGCTATCAAGTCACCTCTGGCAGCGCGGGCAGAAGAAGCTCGACCGCCCCGCCTGCACGATGCGCCGGACGGTGCCGCCGCAGCCCTCGCGCAGGCAGGGTTCCCCCTCGCGGCCATAGACGCGGAAGGCGTGCTGGAAATAGCCGAGCTCGCCGTCGGTCTGGCGGTAGTCGCGCAAGGACGACCCCCCCGCCGCGATCGCCTCGGCCAGAACCTCGCGGATGGCGCGCGCGAGCGCCCCCACACGGGGTGCCGCGATGCGCCCGGCCTGACGGCGCGGGTCGATGCCCGCGCGATGGAGCGCCTCGCAGACATAGATGTTGCCAAGCCCCGCGATCAGCCGCTGATCGAGGAGCGCGGCCTTGACCGGGG
>JBIKVM010000006.1:0-41068 GCA_044356825.1 Limisphaerales bacterium | reverse complement strand
GACGATGCTGAGGAGCGCCGCATCGTCGCCCATGACGAAGGCACCCCAGCTTTCTCCGAGGTCGGAATTGAGGTTGAGGAGCATGGCCTGTCCTTTCGGGTGTTCAGCCGAGATGGCCGGGGAAGTGGTCGGGGCGCGCCATGTCGATCATGCCATCGACCAGGTTCAGCGCCATCAGTGTGCCCGGATCCGGTGCGCCCGGCATGCGGGGGCCGATGGTCGCGGCCGCGCGCGCGATGGTGGCCGCCTCGGCGCGGGCCGCCGCCTCGGCTGCGGCCACGTCGACCGCGGCGAAGCGCAGCGTGTCGCCGGGCATGGCCGCGGCAAGGCGCGGCAGATCGGCGCCGATGACGGTCGCGATCTTGGCGTAGCCGCCGGTCGTCTGCGCATCGGCCAGCAAGACGATGGGCCGCCCGTTTCCGGGTACCTGAACCGCACCCGGCGCGATGCCGTCCGACACGATGTCGGCCCCTTTCCCGGCGGCGAACGCCAAGGGCGGGCCATCGAGCCGCATGCCCATCCGGTCGGTCTGCGCCGTCACCCCCCAGGGCGTGGCGCAGAAGGCCGCGATCGCGTCGGGGGCGAACCATTCCCCCTGTGGGCCGGGGACGATGCGGATCGGCCCATCTGCCTGCGGTGGGGGACGAAGCCCGAGCGCGGGCAGCCCCTCGGCCGCCGGGCAGCAGCCCAGCCGGTCGCCCGCCCGCAGAGCCCGGCCCGCGACACCGCCGAAGCCCGCGCGCAGGCAGGTGGAGCGGCTGCCCAGAACCCGCGGCACCTCGATCCCGCCCGCCACCCCGATCAGCCCCAGCCCGCCGCGATCGGGCGGGTCGGGGTGGAGCGTCTCGCCTTCACGCAAGGTGGTGGCGGTCCAGGACGGGCAGGGGCGCGCTGTGCCGTCCGCGCCGATGATGCGCCCCCTCAGCGTGCCGCCAAGCGCGATGCGCACGGCGCCGCCCTCGGCCCGCAAAACGGGGGGCAGAAGCGCGACCTCGATCGCCTCGGTTCCCGGCGGATCGCCGAGCAGCGCATTGAGCAGCAGGAGCGCGCGCCGGTCCATCACCCCGCCCGCGGGCACGCCCTGCCCGCGCGCTTGGCGAAAGCCCAGATCCTGCACGGTCGAGCGCGCGCCGGGCGCAATCACCACGAGCGCCGCCATCTCAGCCCCCGACCCGGTAGATTGCGGGATCGGTCCGGCCCGCATCTGCAGCGATCCGGTCGAATTCCGCCGCCGCAACCGGAATGAAGCGCACCCGGTCGCCCACGCCCAGAAGCGCGGGCACCGCCCGCCCCGCATCGAAGAGCGGCACCGGGCAGGCTCCGACGATATGCCAGCCGCCCGGACTGATCCAAGGGTAGATCACGCACATCCGGTTGGCGATCGCGACCGATCCGGCCGGAACGGCCGTGCGCGGTTCTGTCCTGCGCGGCCGTGCGAGGTCGGGCGGCAACTCGCCCAGAAACGGCAGGCCCGGCAGAAAGCCCAGGGCGTGGACGCGGAACTCGACCCCCGCGTGGCGTGCCGCGATCTCCGCCGCGGGCAGGCCGAGGAAGGCGGCAAGATCGGTCAGGTCGATGGCGTGGGGCGCCTCGTAGCAGCAGGGCAGCTGCCACAGCACGCCCTCTGCGGCCTCGGCCCGTGCAACGGGCGCAAGGATCTCGTGCAGCTTGCCGACCAGCACCGCCTGCGATGTCGCGCAGGGATCGTAATGCAGTGTCACCGAGCAGAAGGCGCCCGCCGCCTCTTCAAGTCCCGCGAGCGCGCCCGCCGCCGCCGCCGCCTCGATCGCGCGCAGCGCGGCGCCGACGGCCGCGGCGGCATCAGCCCCGGGCGCCTCGGCCAGATCGAGTGTCACCGCCCGATCGGCAAGCGGGCGTACGGCCAGGATCTTCACCCGCGGCCCCTGCGGATCATGGCGCGAATGTCCCGGCCGTGGTCGCCAGCGCAAGGCGGATCGCCTCGATCATCATGGCAAGGCCCATCGAGGCGTAATCGGCGCGCTGGTGCTGTTCGAGCGTGCCCGCCGCGGCCAGTTCATCGAGCAGTGCCGCCACCTGCGCCGGCAGATAGGGCAAATGCACGAACCCCGCCCGCGTGCCCGGATGGCTGCGCCGGCAGTGGTCGAGCACGAGGTAGGAGAGCGCGTTGCACAGATACGTGCCCGCGCTGCCGGACTGGCGGCAGGGAATGCCCGCCGCGCGCAGCCGCGCCTCGATCGCGTCGTGCGGCAGGGTCGAGAGATGACCGTCCGGACCGCCGGCCAGAACGGCACCGATCTGGCGGTGGCCGGCCATGTCGGGCATCTCGAACACCGACCAATTCGCCGCTACCCGTTCGAGGCGGATCATCGCCTCACCCGGCCAGAGCCCGAGCGAGAGGACGATCCGCGGCCGCAACGCGTCGATCAGGTCGGGAACGATCCGCCGCACCGCGTGGAACTCGACTGGCAGGGCCACACCCCGCACCGCCATGCCGGCAATGGCGGTGCCATCGAGCGCCATCGCGACGGCCTCGGCCGGGTTCGCACTGCGCCCGCCATAGCCCTGAAACCCCGTGACAAGGATCATGCCCACCCCCGACCCCCTCCTGCCGCGCAAGGATGACCCCAAGCGCGGCAGGGGCGCAACCCCGATCCGGGCGGCATCGGTCATGCGACAGGACTGTCATCAAACCTTCACTGGCCCGAGGCAAACAGTTCCGATATTCACGCATCATGGAAATGTCATCGGCATCCCTTGCCTTCGCGACGCTCGGCCATCCCGGCCGGCTCGCAGTCTTGCGCCTGCTCATGCGGTGCGTGCCGCTCGGCGCGCGGCCGACCGAGATCGCGCGGATGCTCGGTGTGCGGCCCAACACGCTCTCGCACCATCTGGCAGACCTTCAGGCCGCGCGCCTGATCCGCGTGACGCGCGAGGGCCGCTCGCTGCGTTATGCCGTCGATCTCGATACGGCCGAGGCGCTGATCGGCTACCTCGCGCTCGATGTGGGCCGTGCCCGGCCCGACCTGCTCGCCCCCATCCTCGCCACCCGGAGGGAGTTCGCCATGCGCGAGACCGATTTCGACGTCCTGTTCATCTGCACAGGCAATTCCGCCCGCTCGATCTCTGCCGAGGCGCTGTTGCGCGATCTGGGGCGGGGCAAGTTCCAGGCCTTCTCGGCCGGCGTGCGCCCCAACACCGCGCTGAACCCCTTCGCGCTCGAGGTGCTGCGGCGCAACGGGCACGATGTCTCGGCGCTGCGCTCCAAGCATGTCTCGGAATTCCAGCAACCGGGCGCGACCCCGATGGATTTCGTCTTCACCGTCTGCGACACGGCCGCCGCCGAGGAATGCCCGCCCTGGCCGGGCCAGCCCATCACCGGCCATTGGGGCATGCCCGACCCGGTGAAGGCGGGCGGCACGGACGCCGAAAGGGCGCTCGTCTTCGCCCAGACCTACGCCGGCCTGCGCCGGCGGATCGCGGCCTTTGTCGAACTTCCCTTCGACAGCCTGAGCCGGCTGTCGCTGCAGGCGCGCGTCGATGCCATCGGCACCGGCGCCGAGGGGGTCTAGGCCATGCCCCGCATCGCGCTGAACGGCCTCGGCCGGATCGGAAAACTCGTGCTGCGCGACCTCATCGACACGGGCGCGGGCGGTGAGATCGTGCTCGTGAACGACGCCGCGGGCGATGCCGCGCAGCACGCGCTGCTCATGGAGTTCGACAGCGTGCACGGCCGCTGGGCGACGCCGCTCAGGGCAACCGAGGGGGCGCTCGTGATCGCGGGCCGGCCCATCGCGCTCGCGCAGGAACGCACGATCGAGGCGCTGCCGCTCGCGGCCCTCGGCGTCGATATCGTCATCGACTGCACGGGCGTCTTCAAGACGGCGGCGAAGGTCGCGCCCTATTTCGCGGCCGGGGTCGCGAAGGTCATCGTCAGCGCGCCGGTCAAGGACGGCGGCGCGCTGAACCTCGTCTATGGCGTCAACCACCACCTCTACGATGGCACGCAGCCGCTCCTGACGGCCGCCTCCTGCACGACGAACTGCCTCGCCCCGGTGGTGAAGGTCATCCACGAGGCCCTCGGCATCCGCCACGGCATGATCACGACGATCCACGACGTGACCAATACCCAGACCATCGTCGACCGGCCCGCCAAGGACATGCGCCGCGCGCGCTCGGCGCTTCTGAACCTCATCCCCACGACGACCGGGAGCGCGACGGCGATCACCCTCATCTATCCCGAACTCAAGGGGCGGCTGAACGGCCATGCGGTGCGGGTGCCGCTGCTTAATGCCTCGCTGACCGACGCGGTGTTCGAACTCGCGCGCGCGACGACGGCGGATGAGGTGAACGCCCTCTTCGCCGCCGCCGCCGAGGGGCCGCTTCGCGGCATCCTGGGCTTCGAGGCGCGCCCGCTCGTCTCGGGCGATTTCCGGGGCGACCGGCGCTCGGCCATCGTGGACGGGCCTTCGACAATGGTCGTCAACGGCACGCAGCTCAAGGTCTATGCGTGGTATGACAACGAATGGGGCTATGCCTGCCGCATGGCCGACATCGTGCGGATGGTCGCGGGGCGGATGTGACCGCTGGCTCGCCGCTGCGCGCCTACGGGGCGGTGACGGCCGCCTATTGGGCCTTCATGCTGACCGACGGCGCGCTCCGGATGCTGGTGCTCTTGCACTTCAACGCGCTCGGCTTCTCGCCCGTCGAGCTCGCGTGGCTGTTTCTGCTCTACGAACTCGCGGGCATCGCGACGAACCTTGCCGCGGGCTGGCTGGCGGCGCGCTTCGGGCTGGCGGCGACGCTCTATGGCGGGCTCGCGCTCCAGATCGGCGCGCTGGTGGCGCTCGCGCAGCTCGATCCGGCATGGGGGATCGCGGCGTCGGTGGCCTTCGTCATGGCGGTGCAGGGGGTGTCGGGGGTCGCGAAGGACCTTGCCAAGATGTCTTCGAAATCGGCGGTGAAGCTGCTCGCGCCCGAGGGGGCGCTTTTCGGCTGGGTCGCGCGCCTCACGGGGTCGAAGAACGCGATCAAGGGGCTCGGCTTCTTCATCGGCGCGGCGATGCTCGCGCTCGCGGGGTTCGAGGCGGCGGTCTGGGGGATGGCGGCGGTGCTGGCCGCGATCCTCGTCGCCGTCGTGCTGTTCTTGCCCGAGGGGCTGCCGGGGCGGATGAAGGGCGAAGAGGCCTGGAGCGGCTGGCGGTCGCGCGACGGCCGGATCAACCGGCTCTCGCTCGCGCGGCTCTTTCTCTTCGGGGCGCGCGACGTATGGTTCGTCGTGGGCATCCCGATCTATTTTCAGGCGGTGCTGTCGGACGGCACGGCCGAGGGCCGGCGCGAGGCGTTCTTTCTGGTGGGCGGATTCATGGCGCTCTGGATCATCGCCTATGGCGGGGTGCAGGCGCTCGCCCCCCGCATCCTCGGCGCGAAGGGCCAGCCCGAGGCCGAGACGGTCCGCCTCGCCGTGCGCTGGTCGGGCGCGCTGGTGCCGATCCCGCTTGCGCTCGCGCTTGCCGCCTGGCTCGCGGACGGCCCCGCGCCATGGCTGACGGCCACGCTGGTGGCGGGGCTCCTGCTGTTCGGCGCGGTGTTCGCGATCAATTCGGCGGTCCATTCCTACCTCATCCTCGCCTTCGGGGATGCCGGGCGGATCACCCGCGACGTGGGGTTCTACTACATGGCGAACGCGGCGGGGCGGCTTGCGGGGACGCTCCTGTCGGGGCTCAGCTATCAGGCGGGGGGGCTGCCGCTCTGCCTGGCTGCGGCGGGGGTGATGGCGGCGCTGGCCTTCGGCGCGATGGGCCGCGTCGGGCGGCGCTGACCGTTGCCTCAGACCGTGCTGCTCTCGATCGCCGCGCGGAGCCCCTCATAGGTGATCGTGTAGTGCTCGGACAGCAACCCACAGGCGCGGTCCGCATCCCGGTCGAGCGTCGCTTGCAGCAATGCCTCGTGCTCGGCCGTGGCACCCTCGCGCCGCTGCAAGCTCGGGTGGACGTTCATCGACAGGTTGCGATAGCGCGCCGCCTGATCCATCATCGTCGAGCAAAAGCCGAGCAACCACGACGATCCGCACTGCCCGAGCAGCAACATGTGGAACTCGGTGTGCCGCAGTTCCCACTCCTCGGACAATTCGCGCCCTGCCTCGGGCGGCATGCGGCGGTTTGTCCGCGCGAGACGATGATAGGCGAGCACGAGGTCCTCTTCCCACGCTTCGCCGCCGCGCGCGATCGATTCCCGCAAGGCGAGCGTCTCGAGCCAGATCCGCGTCTTGACCAGTTCCTCGAGCGCGGCCATCGAGATCTCGCTCACGAAGAAGCCGCGCTGGCTGCGGCGCGCGACAAGCCCCTCGGACGACAGCCGGTTCAGTGCTTCGCGCACGGGCACGATGCCGATGCCGTAGCGTTCCGAAATCGCCTCGAGCTGCAGCTTCTCGCCCGGGAACAACTCTCCGCGCAGGATGTCGCGCCGGATGCGCTCATGGGCCTGTTCCGAGAGGTTGCGCGGATCGCCCAGAGCCTTGTCGGAGACGTTCATCAGAGCCCATCCTGGATCAGGCATGCGGGAGGCGCCGCCCACGTCGCGGACATTGCCTTTGCGCCGGGCAAAAGGAAAGGACCCTGTCGATCGAAGCGGACCGGCCACCCGCATGCGGCCGGTCCGATGCCGGGCATGCGACGCCCGGCTGTCTGCATCAGGCGTTCCAGCCGGCCACGAAGTCGTTCGTGTAGACCGCCGCAAGGTCCTCAAGCGGGGCCTGGAGCGCACCCGAGGCAACGGCCGAATCGTGGATGCGCTGCCAGTGCTCGGGCGGCTGGTAGCCGTAGCCCTGTCCGATGAAGGCGTCCGTCGGCGTCATGCGGTGCACCACCCCGTCATAGAGCGAGGCCGCATAATCCTGCTCGCCTTCCTGCGGGTTGCCGGCCGCGCAATGGGCGAGCGCCTTCTCCTTGTTGGCGGCGTCCGAGGCGAAGCGGATGCCGCGCACGAGGGCGCGCCCGAACTTCGGTGCAAGGTCGGGTGTCGCTGCAAGCTGGCTTTCGAGCATCGCGATGCCGTTGCCGAAAAAGCCGAGATAGGCCTCGGGCGTGATCTCGCGCAGGGTCAGGCCGCGCGCGGCGAGGATCGCGGCATCCGAGACGGCGCCGGCATAGCTGCCCACCTCATCGCGCAGGAAGGCCACCGCTGCGGTGCCGCCATCGCCCACCGGCAGGAAGGTGTAATCGGTACCGTCCTTGAACCCGAGATCGGTCATGATGGCGCGGGTGAAGGACACCTCCGCCCCGTCCGCCGTGCCGACGCCGATCACCGTGCCCTTGAGGTCGGCGGGGGTCTGCGCCGCGCTGTCGGCCTTCACGAGGATGCCGAACACCGACTTGGGATAAAGGTTGTAGAGGAACTTGACATCGATCCCGCGAGAGCGCGCGCCGAGCGTCGGACCCGGGCCGGGCGCCCCGATCTGTGCCTGACCGGCCGACATCGCCTGCAGCACCGAGGACGATCCATCCACCGCTTCCAGACGCAGATCGAGACCTTCTTCGGCGAAGTAGCCCTCGCCGACCGCCACCCAGTAGGGAAGCCACGTCAGTGCCGAGGGGTTCGGCACCGCGAATGTCACGGCCGTCTGGGCCCGAACGATTGCCGGTGCCCCGATCACGAGGCTGGCTGCCCCGCCGGCCGCCAGAAGGCCGAAACTGCGGCGGCTCAGTGTCGTAGTCATGGTCATGCTGGGTTCTCCTCCCTTGGTGCCCGTCACGCGCGGACAAACTTCGACCCTTCGTTCGCCCGGAGGCGCAGGAAGAAAACTATATGATTCTGGATGAATGTCCAAAAAAATATATGTCTGCATCGAGCATGTCGCTTTGTATCTTGAACTGCCGCAGATTGCGCGAAATCCTGCCGCCATCGACTCGACTCGACCCGGCTCCGGGTCGGCCCGCCCCTCTTCCAGAAGGACAGCCGATGACCTCATTTGCCATGCCCCCCCCGGATCGTGCCTATCTCGACATCGCCGGTACCGACGAGAAGTTTCCGGTCCGCCGCGTCTATTGCATCGGCAAGAACTATCTTGCCCACATCCACGAGATGAACGCCGACGAGCGCGACCCGCCCGTGGTCTTCATGAAGCCCGCCGACGCGATCGTGCGCAACGGCGGGGGCATTCCCTATCCGGTCTTCACGACGAACTTCCATTACGAATGCGAACTGGTGGTGGCGCTGAAATCGGGGGGCTATGACATTCCTGTGTCCGAAGCCTCGCGCCACATCTTCGGCTATGCGGTGGGCCTCGACATGACGCGGCGCGACCATCAGGCCGCCGCCCTTGCCAAGGGGCTGCCGTGGGAGGTCACGAAGGCCTTCGACCATTCGGCGCCTGTGGGTCCGGTGACGCGCGCCACCGACTGCGGGATCCTGACCCGGGGGCATGTGCGCCTCTCCGTCAACGGCACGGTCCGGCAAGATGCCGACATCTCGCTCATGATCTGGAAGACGGACGAGATCATCGCCAAGCTCTCCGAGCAGCATCGCCTGATGGCGGGCGACATCATCATGACGGGCACACCCGCCGGTGTCGGGGCTGTCGTGACGGGCGACATTCTCGATTGCAGCGTCGACGGCCTTCAGCCCATGAAGGTCAGGATCGGACCGCGGGCCACCTGACGGCCGGTGCCACAGACGAAGGAGAGACGCATGACGCAACGGGTCGGGATTGCCGGAACAGGCCGCATGGGAACAGCCTTTGCCCGGCGGCTGATCGAGACGGGATCGCGGGTGCTTGTCTGGAACCGCACGCCCGCGCGCCTCGCACCTGCGCTCGACGCGGGCGCGCAGGCGGCCGAGCTTGCAGAGCTTGCCCGCTGCGATGCGATCTTGCTCGTCCTGACCGATGCTGCCGCCTCGCGCCGCGTGATCGAGGATCTCGCGCGCGCCGGCCTTGACGGGGCGCTGGTGCTCGACCTCTCGACGCATTCCCCCGCCGAGGCCGACGCACTGTCCGTGCAGGCCACCGCCGCGGGGGCGGAGTTCGTCCATTGCCCCGTCGGCGGCACGGTCGGTCCCGCACTCAAGGGGCAGCTTCTGGGGCTGGCGGGCGGCAGCGCTGCAGCCGTGGAACGTGCGCGGCCGCTGCTCGATCGGCTTTGCCGACGGGTCGAACATGTGGGCAAGGCGTCCGATGCCGCACGGATGAAGCTCGCGATCAACCTTCCGCTTGTCCTCTACTGGCAGACGCTGGGCGAGGCCCTCGGGCTCTTGCGCGCCGGCGGGGTGTCGGACGACCTTGCGATAAGCCTGATCGCAGACAGCTCCGCCGGGCCGGCCGTGCTGAAGACCCGCGGGCAGATCGTCCTCGACACCCTCGCGCGCGGCGATCAGACTGGCACCTTCGATGTCGAAGGATTGATGAAGGATCTGCGCATCGCCCTTGATCTCGGGACATCCGAAGCCGTCGACATGCCCCTCGCGAAGGCTGCGGTCGGGCAGTATCGGGCGGCGATCGACGCGGGCCTCGGGCGGTTCGACGGCGCCACCATCACCCGGCGCGCCGCCCGCCGCTGACCTCGGCGCTGGGGTGCGCTTCGGGCCTGCCCGGATGCCCCTGCGCACCCTTGCGTGACTTCGTCCCGGCTTCGCCCTCGGCTGCCTTGCGGCACAGGGGGGGTGGGGCTATCCTCTGACCTGTCGCGCGCAGGCCGCGGCGACGACTCGGGCGAAGGGGTAAGCCATGCCGTCAACCCTGTCGCGCACGGTGCTGCGCGCCGGCCTTCTCGCTTTTGGCCTCGGGGCCGCGGATGCCGGCGGGGCGCAGACCTTCACCAAGCAATACGACGATGGTTCGGTCTATACGGGCGAGACGCGAAACGGCCTCCAGCATGGGCAGGGAACCTTCCGCACCCCCGCGGGCTATGAATACGAGGGCAGCTGGGTCGATGGGACGATCCGTGGCAAGGGGCGTGCGCGCTTCCCCAATGGCGCCGTCTACGAAGGGGATTTCGCCGAAGGCCTCCCCCACGGCACGGGCCGGATCGTTCATCCCGACGGGACGGTCTATGAGGGTGCCTGGGTCGAAGGGCAGATGACGGGGCAGGGGCGACTGACCCATGCCGACGGGTCGATCCATACCGGGACATTCCGCAACGGACGCCCCCATGGCGAGGGAACGCGCGTATCCCCCGACGGCTATCGCTATGAAGGCGGCTGGCAGGACGGCCAGCCAGAGGGCAAGGCGCGCGTCAGCTATGCGGACGGTTCCGTCTATGAAGGCGAGATCCGCGCCGGGGTCCGTTCCGGCAGCGGGCGCCATACCACTGCGGATGGCGCCATCTATGTCGGCGCCTGGCTCGATGACAAGCGATCGGGGCAGGGGCGGCTCGAGTTGCCGGGGGGCGAGATCTACGAGGGCACCTTCGTCAATGGCCTTCGCGAGGGCCGGGGCGTCAGCCGGTATCCGGACGGCAGCCTCTATGCCGGCGACTTCCGCGCCGATCTGCGCCACGGGCGCGGCACCTATGCAAGCGCTGATGGCCAGAAATACGCTGGCAGTTGGGCCAACGGCATCATCGAGGGCGAGGGGCGCTTCGACTATCCCGATGGCACCGTCTACGAGGGCAACCTCGCGGCGGGCCTGTTCGAAGGGCGCGGGCGCATCGTCTATCCCGACGGCCTCACCTATGACGGCACGTGGCGCGGCGGCCGCATCGACGGGGCGGGCGAGTTGCGCCGGGCGGATGGCAGCATCTACGCGGGCACGTTCAAGGATGGGCTCTTCGACGGGCAGGGCGCATTGCAGTCGCCGGACGGCGCTCGTTACGAGGGGAACTGGCGGATGGGCAAGCGCGCCGGTGCCGGCCGCACGCTCTGGCCCGACGGTTCGACCTACGAGGGAGAGTTCGCGGACGATCGACCCCACGGGCGCGGCCGGCTGACTGTACCCGACGGCTTCACGTATGAGGGGGAGTGGCGCGCCGGAGCGATGACCGGACAGGGGCGTGCCCAATGGCCGACCGGAGAGATCTACGAGGGCGCGTTCCTCGATGGCCGCCGTCATGGGCAGGGCCGCCTCGTCTATGCTGACGGAACCGTGAACGAAGGCACTTGGAAGGACGATCTCTTCGTCCCGACGGGGCCTTGACGGCAGGTCGGGGAGGGAAAAGGACACCCAAGCTGCATCTTTTGGATAGTAAATAGTTGCGATTTGTGTGCTAATCTTGCTACTGCCTTCTGACGGATCGAAGTGAGGGGCCGTTCAAGATGCCATCAAGATTCCTTTCATTCGCGGCACTCATTGGCCTCGCTTCGCTGTCCGCATGTTCCCAGTCGCCGATTTTTCCGTCCGATCCTGCAGTTGCAGAATCGATCGCAGCCGCCGCGCGGGGTGAGTTGCCGGTACCGGGCGGAGAGGCGACAGGGTCGGTTGCCGTCAAGATCAATCTCGAATCGGGGTTTGATCGCGCGCTTCGTGCCTCGGTTGAAAACCACCCTTCCTTCGCGGCGGCCCTCCGTCGTGCCGAAGAGGCGCGGATGGGGCTGGCAGCCGCCGCCAGCGTGGAGCGCCCGCAGGTCAGCGCAAGCGGCACGCTCGGCGGGATTGCCGAGGATCTGGGCGGGGCGAATTCGACCACGGTCGGCGCGGGTGTCGACCTGACGCTCTCCAAACTCGTCTATGACGGCGGCGAGGCGGCTGCGGGTATCGGCGCTGCCGAGGCCCGCTCCCTTGCGGCGGCGGCCGAAGTCGCGGTCGCTGGCAACGACACGGCCCTCGCGGCGGCAACGGCGTGGGTCGATCTCTGGCGCGCGCGTGCGCAGGGCGCCGAACTCGAAGCCCGCTTTGCCGATCTCGAACCCCTTGCGGCCCAACTGGGCAAGCTGACCGAGTCGGGCATGATCGACCGCACGGCTGTCCTGACCGTCGAGCGTTCCGTGATCGGGCTGCGCCTCGAGCGGGAGCAGATCGGGGCCGAGTTGCGTGACGCCGAGGCGCGGTTCCGCCGCCATTTCGGCGCCGTCCCGGCAACCCTCGCAAAGCCTGCGGGGCCGCTGGCGCTGGCTGCGATCGAGCGCGAGGAGGCCGCACTTGGCAATGCCCCCCGCCTTGCCTCAGCGGCCGCCGGGATCGTTGCGATCGACCTGCAGCTTGCCGCGGCCGAGGCGCGCATGAAACCCAAGGTCAGCCTGCGGACCGGCGTGCGCAGCCCGCTCTCGAGCAGTGACTCCCCCGATCTGACGGCCGGTCTCTATCTGCAGCACATCTTCGGCGATGGCGGCCGCAGGCAGGCAGATATCGACGCGCTGCGTGCACGCGCCATCGCTGCCCGCGACGATCTCGAGGACGCCCGACGTCAGGGGCGCGCGTCTTATGAGGGGGCGGTCGCATCCTACCGCGCGCTCATCGCGACGCAAGCCGCGCTCGCAAGCCAGATCGACCTGCTCGCGACCGAGCGTACGACCCTGCGCTCGCAGCTGGCATCTGGTCAGGCCAACCTCAACCAGCTTTTCGATATCGAGGTCAGCCACTATCGCGCCGTCAACCAGTCGATCGTGACCGAGGCTGAGCTGCTCGCGACCGGCCTGCGCGTGCAGGCTGGCACGGGATCCCTGCTGCGCCGCCTCGGCATCACGACACCCTGAAGCCGTCTGCACAGGATCCGGCACACCATGACCCTACCCACCGATCCGCAAAGCACCGAGCGTGCCGACCTTCAGGCTGCGCCCGGAACCATCGTGCGGATGCGCCCCGAGGGCGCGCCCGCCGATGCCGAGCCCGTGCCCGAAGAGCGCCCGGACTCAGCCGATCGTGCGCTCGTGCGGACGGTGCAGCGGCTGCTGCGGATCAACGGTCTGCATTATTCCGAGGCCGCGATCCGTGAATTGCCCGACCTGTCGTCAGAGGCGGGGTTCGGTGTGCGCGAGGCGGTCTCGGCGCTGTCGCATTGCGGATTTTCGGCGGCGTTCGGCGCGCTGGCCCGGCGCGACCTGCGCCCGGCCCACTGCCCCTTCATCGCGCTCGGATCGGACGGCGCTGCCGCGATCGTGACCGCGATCCCCAACGCCGCGAACGTCGAGATCGCCCGTGCCGAGACTGATTTCCTGCCCGAAACCATCCCGATGGATCAGTTCCGCCGCAGTTTCGGCGAGCATCTGATCCTTGCCCGCAAACGCCATGCGAGCGAGGCGGAAAAGGATGGTGGGCACTGGTTCTGGGGTTCGCTGCGGCGCGGGCGCTGGCTCTATGTGCAGGTTCTCGTCGCGGCAGCCGTCACCAACATACTCGGACTGTCATCGTCGCTCTTCATCATGGTGGTCTATGACCGCGTCGTCCCGAACGAGGCGATCGAATCGCTCATCGCGCTGACGGTCGGGGTCCTGATCGCGCTCGGATTCGAGTTCATCCTCAAGACGCTCCGCGCGAGCTTCATTGACCGCGCCGGCAAACGGGCCGATGCGCGCATGTCGCGGCTTGTCTTCGACAAGATCCTGTCGATGCCGCTCGACAAGCGGCGCAACTCTTCGGGCGCGATGGCGAGCGTCGTGCGCGAGTTCGACACGCTGCGCGAATTCTTCACCTCGGCCACGCTTGTTGCCGTGGTCGATCTACCCTTCATCTTCTTCTTTGTCTGGGTGATCTCGCTCATCGCCGGGCCGCTCTATCTCGTGCCGCTCCTATGCGTCCCGATCGTGATGTTCGCGGGCCTCGTGATCCAGCCGTTCCTTGCCCGCATCGCGGCCGCGAGCATGGATACGGCGATGTCGAAGCAATCGGTCCTCGTCGAGACGCTGAACGGCCTCGAGACCGTGCAGGCCACCGGGTCGGGGCGGCTCATGCGCCGGCGGTTCGAGGAAGCATCGGACAGCCAGTCCGACCTCGGGCTTCGCTCGCGCCTCCTGTCGCAGTTCGCGATCAACGCCGCGACATCGGTGCAGCAGCTCGCGCAGATCGCGATCATCTTCTACGGTGTGTTCCTGATCCAGGATGGCGCCATCACCATGGGCGCCATGATCGCGGCGGTTATCCTGTCAGGCAAGACGCTGGCGCCGCTGTCGCAACTTGCGCAGGCGCTGACCCGCACCAACAGCGCGCGGCAAGCCTATCGTACGCTCGACAAGCTCATGCGCCCCGAGGATGACGGCACGGGCGCCGAGACGGGCCAGCGCGTGAGCCGCCCCCGCCTGCGTGGCGACATCGAGTTCCAGGGCGTGAGCTACACCTTCCCCGGAGCGCGTCAGCCGATCATCTCGAACCTTTCGATCAAGATCCCGGCGGGGCAGAAGGTCGCGCTGCTCGGCCGCATGGGTTCGGGAAAGTCCACCCTGACCCGCCTCGCGGCGGGCCTCATCCAGCCGACCGAGGGCGCGATCCGGATCGATGGGGTCGACCTGCGCCAGATCGACCGCGCGGACCTGCGCCGAAACATGGGCGTGATGCTTCAGGATGCGTGGCTCTTCTCCGGGACGCTGCGCGACAACATCCTGATGGGAAACCACGAATACGACGATCAGCATCTGCTTGACCTCGGGCGGATCACCGGTGTGGATGGCTTCGTCTCCAAGCACCCGGCGGGCTATGACCTCACGGTGCGCGAGCGCGGCGAAGGCCTTTCGGGGGGGCAGCGCCAGTCGATCAACCTCGCGCGCGCCCTCCTGCACGATCCGGGGATCCTTGTCCTCGACGAGCCCACTGCCGCGATGGACACGGGCACCGAGAAGCACGTTCTCGATCAACTCTCGGGCTGGCTGCGCGGACGCACGATGATCGTCGTGACGCACCGCAATTCGATCCTGCGCCTCGTCGACCGCGTCCTCGTCGTCGAGGGAGGGGCCGTCGTCACCGACACTACGCCCGACCGCTTGCAAGCGGCGTCACGATAGGCACACCGCATGGACAGTACGGACTTCCGCAAGCTTTCGAGCGAACTCTCCGGTCGTGAAGGCGCGCGCAACTCGCTGCTGATGTTCAGCATTATCCTGCTCGTGCTGCTTGCCGGCGCGTGGGCGCATCTGACCGAGCTTGACAACGTCACCCGGGGTGAGGGGCGCATCGTTTCGGCGATGCAGAACCAGACGGTGCAGGCCGCCGAAGGTGGCGTGATCTTGCGCCGCAACGTGTCCGAGGGATCGGTCGTTGCCGAGGGCGAGATCCTCTTCGAAATCGACCCGATCGATGTCGTTGGGGAACTCGACCGCGCCAACCAGCGCAATGCCGCGCTCAAGGTGCGCGAATTGCGTCTGCAGGCCGAGGTGGCGGGCACCGCCCCCACATTCCCCGCCGAGCTTGTCGCGTCAGCCCCTACCGTGGTCGCAGTCGAGGAGAGCCTCTACCGTGCGCGCGAGAGCGAGTTGCAGGGTGCGCTCGCCGTCCTGACCCAGAGCCGGATGCAGCGCGAGCAGGAGCTTGCCGATGCCGAGGTCTCGATCATGACGGCGTCGAACACGGCCGACTTGCTGCGGCGCGAAATCGCGATCATGGAGCCGCTCGTCGCCCAGTCGATCGCGCCTGAGACGCGTCTGCTCGAGTTGCGTCGCCAACTCGAAGGCGCCGAGGGAAGCCGCCAGAGCGCCGAGACCGCCGCAAGCCGCGCCCGCGCCGGGATCGAGCAGGTCAACCGCGAGATCCAGAACCGGTCGGAAACGGCGCTTTTGGAATCCATGCGCGAGCTTTCTGGCGTCGTGGCCGAGATCGGTGAACTCGAGAAGGTCATCCCGGCGCTCGAGGAACGCGTGAGCCGCACCACCATCCGCGCCCCCGTTCAGGGCATCGTGAACCAGCTCAACTTCCGGACAACGGGCGGGTACGTCAACAAGGGCGACGTCATCCTGGAGCTTGTCCCGACGGGCGACGACCTCGTGATCGAGGCGCAGATCAAGCCCGCCGACATCGCCAACATCCGCCTCGGGGACGAAGTGAAGATCCGCCTGTCCGCCTACGATTCGGCCAAGTATGGCACGGTTCCGGGTGCCGTCACCTCGATCAGCCCCGACGCGATCCAGAACCGCGAGACGGGCGAAAGCCATTACGTCATCGAGGTTTCGATCGACGGCGGCATCAGCGACGAGAAGGGCCAGCCCGTCACCTTCATACCGGGGATGCAGGCCACCGTCGATGTGCTCTCGGGCAAGCGGACGGTGCTTGAATACATCTGGCAGCCGATGGCCAAGGTCCAGGAACTGGCGCTGCGCGACTGACGATCAGCCGAAGGTGCCGACCGCCCGCGCCATCAGGGCGAACGTCCGACCCGATGTGCCGGCGACGAGCGCCTGGACGGTGGCGTCGTCGGACAGCGGCACGACCCGTCCGAGCATCGCGTCGAAGCGGCGCAGGAAATGGTGGACCGCGTCGCGCAGCACCTCGTCCTCGCGCAGCCGATCGGAGGCGAGCGCGAAGATCTCGGCCTCGCCGCGCGGCGCGAGAGCTGCGAAATCGCGACCCCGTTCGCCGGCGGCAAAGCGCCGCCACAGGTCGATCCGACCCGGCACCGGCACGACGTCGCCCGCATAGAGGCCCGCCTGACCCATCAGCACGATCGCGTCTTGCGCCGCGCGGATCAGTCGCGCGAGGTCAGGATCGGCAAGGCAGCGCCGCATCGCCGCAATCGCCTGCCGATCGTCGGGCGAGCGAGCGAAATCGAGTGCCAGCGCGATCTCGCCGGGCGAGGGATGGGCAGGCTCGGTGGCAAAGCCGAACGCCTCCTGCCCGGTGACGAATTCGCCCACGCCCTGCCGCGGCGGCATGGCCGTGGGACTCGTCTCCTCGGCGCGGGGGGGCGGCGCGGCGGGATGCAGCGTCGGGTGGGCAGTGAGGGTCGCAGCAGGGATCTGCCCCGCCCGGACCGGGACCACCCCGGTATCGCGCCGCCACGCGCCCGCAACCGGCGCCTGCGCACGGATGGGGGCGTCGGCCCGGGGGGGTGGCGCGGCCTTCGGGGCATCGCGGTTGTGCAGCACGAGCGCGATCAGCGCCGCCGGCGCGACCATCGCAAGCAGGCTCGAGATCACGCTCCAGCCGGGCAGGCCGAATACGGCAGCGGCGCCCGACAGCACGATCCACAGGGCCGCGGCCCCCGCTGTCCGAATTCGTAGCCGCGTCACTCGAAGCTGACCGCGATGATCTCGTAGCTGCGCTGTCCACCCGGTGTACGGACTTCGACGCTGTCGCCCTTGTCCTTGCCGATCAGCGCCTGCGCGAGCGGCGAGCGGATGTTGAGCAATCCGCGCTCGAGATTGGCCTCGGCCTCGCCCACGATCTGATAGGCGTGCTCTTCCTCGGTGTCCTCGTCGATGATGACGATGCGGGCGCCGAACTTGATCGATCCCGTCAGGCGCCCGGTGTCGATCACCTCGGCCCTGCCGAGGATCGATTCGAGTTCCTTGATCCGCCCCTCGATGAAGCTCTGCTTTTCGCGGGCGGAATGATATTCGGCGTTCTCGGACAGGTCGCCATGTGCGCGGGCCTCGGCGATGGCCTCGATGATGGCCGGCCGGTCGACCGACTTCAGTTGACGCAACTCGGCATCAAGCGCGTCGAACCCTGCCCGCGTCAGGGGGATCTTTTCCATCGCCGCCTCCAATCCGCTCAGGGATCGATCATGCGCACCGCCTTCGCGGTTCTTGCATGCCCCCCAGGCGCCCAAGTCTCACCCGACCTGACTGCATTTTGCAAGTGTGCACCATGATCGGCAGCCTTGCGATTGACCATGGCTTCGCCCTTGCGCTACGCACGATCGGACAGAGAGCATGACATGGGGATGCGATCCCCGCTCGTGAAGGGGAAAGCTATGGCGCGCGAGGCGATGGAGTATGATGTCGTGATCGTCGGAGCCGGGCCTGCCGGGCTGTCGGCGGCGATCCGGCTCAAGCAGATCGATCCGGCGCTGTCGGTCGTGCTGCTCGAGAAGGGCTCCGAGGTCGGGGCGCACATCCTGTCGGGCGCGGTCCTCGACCCTGTGGGCCTCGATGCGCTGCTGCCCGACTGGCGCGAGCGCGACACGCCGGTGAAGGTGCCGGTGCGCGAGGACAATTTCTACATGCTGGGGCCGGCGGGGCAGCTGCGGATCCCGAACTGGCCGATGCCGCCCCTGATGAACAACCACGGCAATTTCATCGTCAGCATGGCGAACGTCTGCCGCTGGCTCGCGACCGAGGCCGAGGCGCTCGGGGTCGAGATCTTTCCGGGCATGTCGTGCTCGGAGCTTGTCCGGGGCGAAGATGGCCGTGTGGCGGGCGTGGTCGCGGGCGAGTTCGGCAAGAACCCCGACGGCACGCCGGGCCCCGCCTACGAGCCCGGGATGGAGCTGCGCGGCAAATACGTCCTGCTCGCCGAGGGGGTGCGCGGGTCGCTCTCGAAGCAGGCGATCGAGGCCTTCGATCTCGGCCGCGGGCGCTGCCCGCAGAAATTCGGCATCGGCATGAAGGAAATCTGGGAGATCGACCCCGCCAAGCACCGCGAGGGGACGGTCACCCACACCATGGGCTGGCCGCTCGGCTCCAATGCGGGCGGGGGGGCGTTCATCTATCATCTCGATAAAAATCAGGTCTATGTCGGCTTCGTCGTCCATCTGAACTACGAGAACCCGCACCTTTACCCCTACATGGAATTCCAGCGCTTCAAGCATCACCCGATGGTGGCCGACCTGCTGCGGGGCGGCAAGCGCGTGGCCTATGGCGCGCGGGCAATCTCCGAGGGCGGCTGGCAGTCGATCCCCAAGACGGTGTTCCCGGGGGGCGCGCTGCTCGGCTGCTCGGCGGGGCTTGTCAATGTGCCGCGCATCAAGGGCAACCACAACGCGATGCTCTCGGGCATCGCGGCGGCCGAGGCGGCGGCGGCGGCCATCGCCGCCGGCCGGTCGGGGGATGAGCTGACCGCCTACGACACCGCGCTGCGCGAGGGCCCGGTCGGGCGCGACCTCAGGCGCGTGCGCAACGTCAAGCCGATGTGGTCGCGCTGGGGCCTCGTGCCCTCGCTCGCGCTCGGGGGCCTCGACATGTGGACGAACAACCTCTTCGGCGTCTCGCTTTTCGGGACGCTCAGGCACGGCAAGTCGGACGCGGCCGCGACCGGCCCGGCGGCCGACCACGCCCCGATCGACTATCCCAAGCCCGATGGCGTTCTGTCGTTCGACCGGCTGACGAACGTGGCGTTTTCCTTCACCTACCACGCCGAGGGGCAGCCCGCGCATCTCACGCTGCGCGATGCGAGCGTGCCGATCCGCGTCAACCTGCCCGAATACGCCGAACCCGCGCAGCGCTACTGCCCGGCCGGCGTCTATGAGGTCGTGCGCGAGGAAGGGCGCGATCCGCGCTTCGTGATCAACTATCAGAATTGCGTGCACTGCAAGACCTGCGACATCAAGGACCCCTCGCAGAACATCGTCTGGACGACGCCGCAGGGCGGCGACGGGCCGAACTATCCCAACATGTGATCGGCGCGTGCCCGGCCGCGGGTTCACAAACGCCGCGTCGCGTGTTAGTCCCATTTTTGTCGTATCAACTGGAAAAGCCATGACCGATACCCCCGCACCCCGCAAGCTTACCCTCGACGGGGTCGACTACCCGCTCGATAGCCTGAGCACCGAAGCGCGCAACCTCCTCGCCTCGCTCGAGTTCGTTCAGGCGGGACTCGTGCAGCTCACCAATGAACTCGCGATCAGCGACACGGCGCGGCTGGCCTATCTTGGTGCCCTGCGGCGCGAGATGAAGGCGGCAAAGGCCTGACATGGATGCCCCCGCGCCCCAGACGCCGCAGCCCGAGGGCCGGCCCGACGGAGCGGCGTTCGACCCTGCGCGGCTGAGCCCCGAGGGGCGCGCGCTCTATGACAGGCTGCGCTTCATCGAGGGGCGCCTGCAGGAGCTTGTCAACATGCAGGCACTGCTCACCAAGGCGCGCAACGCCTACATCACCGATCTCAAGCTCGAGATGGTGCAAGGCCGGACCGGCCTCAGATTTTCCGATCTCTTTTCCGACGATTGACCCCAGAGGACCCCATGCCCAAGATCACCGTGGACGGCATCGACTACAACACCGAGGACCTGAGCGACAACGGCAAGGCGCAACTCGCGAGCCTGCAGTTCCTTGAAGTGCAGATGCAGAAGCTGCGCAACGAGATCGCGGTCTATACCACCGCCAAGAAGGGCTACATCGAGGCGCTCAAGGCCGAGCTTGCCAAGACTCGCGGCTGAACCTCAGCGGGACTTGCGCAGCCAGAGCGCGATATCTCGACCGAGGATCAGCGCGTAGGCCAGCGCCAAGAGGCTCATCGTCAGCCAGAACCGGGTGATGAGAAGGCCCATCAGCACCGCAACCCCGATCAGCACGAGCTTGGCCCGTGCGCGCGGGATGCGGATCGACTTCGTCGATAGCGTCGGTACGCGGCTGATCATCATCAGCCCCACGAGCGCGAGCCACAACGCATAGGCTTCAGGGTGGGCCGCAGGATCGATGATTCCGGCCTGCCCCATCAGGATCGGCCACAACCCGAGCAGCGCCCCGGCCGGTGTCGGAACCCCCACGAAATGCAGCCGGTCGGCCGTCTCGGGCCGGCTCCGGTCGATGTTGAAGCGCGCGAGCCTCAGGCAGGCGCAGACGCTGTAGACCAGCACCGGCACCCACACGATGGGCGGCGCCGACGCCATCGCGGCGTGAAAGACCACGATTGCAGGTGCTACGCCGAAGTTCAGGAAATCCGCGAGCGAGTCGAGTTCCGCCCCCATCTTCGATGTCGCGTCGAGCCGGCGCGCGAGCATCCCGTCGAGGCCGTCGAGAACCGCCGCGAGCAGGATGAACATCACCGCCAGATCGACCCGCCCCGCCTGCACGAACCGCAGCGACATCAGCCCCGAGCAGATCCCGAGGATCGTCACCGCATTGGGCAGAAGCTGCCGCAAGGTGACATTTTCCGACTGCGCCTCGCCCGGTCTCGGATCATCGAGCATCTCAGCGCGCCTCGCCGGTGCGGGCGGGTTCGCCGGATCGGAGATCCGCAAGCACCGTCTCGCCCGCCACCATCGTCTGACCGACGGCCACCAGCGGAGCCACCCCTTCGGGCAGATAGACATCGAGGCGCGATCCGAAGCGGATCAGCCCGAAGCGCTCGCCTGCCGCGACGCTCTGGCCGGGCACGGCGGTGCACAGGATCCGCCGCGCCACCAGCCCAGCGATCTGCACGACGGCCAGTGTGCGCCCGTCCATGAGGGCGATCGCCAGCGCGTTGCGTTCGTTCTCGCTGCTTGCCTTGTCGAATGCGGCATTGACGAACCGTCCCTTGCGATAGGCGACTGCGGTGATCCGCCCGGCAACCGGGATGCGGTTCACATGGCAGTTGAAGACGTTCATGAACACGGAGACGCGAATCCGACTCTCGGGGCCGAGCCCGAGTTCGGCGGGCGGCACTGCTGGCACGATCATCGAGACGATCCCGTCGGCAGGGCTGATGATCAACCCCTCGCGCTGCGGGGTGATGCGCGGCGGATCGCGAAAGAAATAATAGCACCAGACCGTCAGCCCCGCCCCGACCAGCCCGAGCGGAAGCCACAGCAGCGCGAGCAGCACCGATGCCGCGGCAAAGCCACCGACGAACCGCCAGCCTTCGGGGTGAAGGGGTTTGAGTACCGCCCCGAGGACATTTCCCGACATCGCAAGACCCCTCGGACCTTCCTGCCACCATGTCCGACATGCCCCGACCGGCGCGCGATGGCAAGCCCCGCGCGCGCCCAGGGCGGGCGCGAAACGGTGTGCATCAGGCGCCTTTGTGTGCTATTTTCTTCCAATCGCGCCCAATGCCTTTCGCTCCTCTCGCATTCCACGGTGTCCGATGCTGACGTTCGTGCCCCCCGCTGTCGCCATCACGGCCCTTGTCGCGGCGATCTTCCTTGTCGATCTGCGCCGGGAAGAACCGGCGGGCACAGCCGTGATTGCCGACAATCTCCGCCGCCATCACCTGGCCGCGATCACGGCGGCGCGCGATGCCCCGGCGGGGCCGCTGCGCGTCGCGATGCCCGCGCCGTTCGAGCCCCTCGCAGCCTGGCAAAGCGTCGTCGTCACGGACACGTCGGGTGCGCGCTGGGTGCTGAGCTATCCGCCCGCAGGGGCCACGCGCCTCGGTCTTGCTCCACTCGCGGCCCTGCCGGCGCATTGGGGCCGGATCCCACCCGGCACGACCTTTGGGCAGTGGCGCCCCGTCTTGCCCGCCAACCCGGCAGCACCGCAGTTTTCGGTCGACGGCGTGGTCCTGCCCGCACCCGCCATCAGCCCCCCGGCAGCCTTCGCGCCGGTCCTTGCCACCCGGCTCTGAGGGTCAGAAACTCTCGTTCGCGCGCCCGAGGCCGCGCAGGCGCGTCTGGTATTCGAGATCATCCGCGAGCAGGTGGAACTGGCCGTTGATGATCTTGGTGCGCATCGCCGGGGCGTTGCGGCCGGCGAAGGACAGATAGCGCACCTCGGGCCGGTCGCGCGCGAGCGTCTGGTGCAGCACGCCCGAAATCGCTGCGGCGATACGATCGTCCGGGCCGCGCGGCTCATCCGGGGCGGCGGCGAACTTCGCCAGTGCCATCAACCCCTCGACCGGCCCCGCCCCGTGGATCGTCGCGACAATCGTAGCCCCAGACAGCGCAAGCTGGATCGTCTCGGCCGCCGTCTCGTGGCTGCGGATCTCGCCGATGAGCGCAAAGCGATAGGCCCAGCGGCGCGAGGCGCGCACGGCGTCGGCAAAACCGTTTTGCGGCACCGCGATCTGATAGATCGGACCGCGACCATGAAAGCCCGCGATCCGCCGCTCGGGCGGATCCTCGAAGGTGACGCCCACGCCCCCGTGTCGCGCGACCCAATCCGTCAGGCACGCGGCGGCCGTCGTCGTCTTGCCCGAAGCGAAGGGACCGGTCACGAGCAGCAGCCCGCCCCGCAGGCCGGCGCGGTGCAATTCGCCCACCAGCCAGTCGGGCATGCCCAGATCGGCAAGGGTGCGGCGGTCGTTGCGGATCTGGCGCAGCACCCAGCCGGCTGCGTCCTCCCGCGTCGCGGGCGAGGCGATGCGCGCGCAGCGATAGGCGATCCCGTCGTGCTCGACGCTGAACTCGGCATCGGTGCCGGCCATCGCCGCGACCTTCGCGCCAAGCCGCGCGGCATCGGTTGCAAGAGTTGGTGGCAACACGACAAGAGGGCCCTCCGAGGCGGGCTGGCCATCAAGGCGCAGATGGCTCACCAGAACGGGAATATCTGGATCGGACGACAGATAGAGGTCGGCAAATCCGACATCCACCAGCCGTTGGGGCGCATTCATGGGCGGCGGCGGCGCAATTGGCACATCGGCAAATCCGGACATGGCAAATCCGTTCTCGAAAACGCGCCCTCTCTAGCAGCCGCCATCCCGCACGCCTAGCCGATTTCACGCCCCTCGGCGCCAAAATCTGCGCTGTTGCGCCGCGAGTCGGAAACGTCTAATCTGAAAAGGTTAGTGACGTCCGATTGTTGCGGTTAATTTTTACAGCAGGCCGAATGTGATCCGTCGTCCCGCCCGCGATTTCGCGAGACGCCTCCGCCTCGGGGGCCGGCGCGGTGTCACCCTTGTCGAGGGGATCCTCTATCTCTCGATCGCGGCGGGGGTTCTGAGTTTCACCGGGCAGATCCTGCGTGACCAGACGCAGCGCACGCAGGAGAAGGCCGCAGCGGCCGATCTCGCGCTCATGCTCGCGGCGGCGCAGGGCTATGCGGCGAACAACTACGGTGACCTCGTCACTGTCGCCTTCGCCGGCGCGGCCAACGCGGATGCGCCGCTGCTCGCGACCCTCACGGATCTCCGCCCGCTGGTTGAAGCCGGCCTTCTTGCTGACCCCTACCTCAACCAGCCGCTGACCGGCGGCAGCAGGACCGCCCGCAATGCTTTCGGGCAGGATTACGCGCTGCTCCTGCGCGGGGTCGATCGAGCGGCTGCGAACCCCCGGCCGACGCTGACGCGCGGCGCGGTCGATGCCAACAACGACGGCCAGATCGATGCCCCCTGGCGCAACGGCGTAGCCGGGGACGGCGAGCTGGAGCTTGACGTCATGCTCGTGACCCACAATTCCGACCCCGCCCGTCCGGCAGTCGCGCTGCCGCAGGTGCGCGGCATCCGGGTCGTGAGCGACGCGGAACGCGCGACAGCGGGCTTCGTGACCGCCGAGAACACCGCGACGGGGGCCTATGGAGCTTGGTCGCTCGACCTTGCGGGGTTTGCCGGTGCCGCAGGCCTGCCGGGGCCGGGACAGTTCGCCTCGATCGTGGCGCTTGCCGGTGCCGACACGCTCGAGACGACCGACCTGCGCGAATTCCTGCGCCGCTGCGACGACATCCTCGCGGCCGGCCTGCCGCGCACCTCGGCAACCTTTCAGGCCTGCCTTGCCAGCCAGGATGTCTATTCCACGATCGTCTTCACCGGCTTCGACAGCAATGGCGACGGCACGGCCGACCGTTTTCCCGACCTGGAAGGGATCGAGCGGGTGGCCTTTGCGGGCACCACCCCCCGGATCGAGGGTCTGCGCGAGATCGCCTGCGACGTGCCCGCCGGCACCGCTGTGGCGGGCACGCTCGTTGTCACCTGTCCGCAGACCCGTCTGGGCGGGGCGCTCGATGTCGCAGGCAATGCTGCGGTCGGCGGCACGCTGGGCGTCACCGGCAACACGATGCTTGGCGGCACCCTCACGGCCGCGGGGGCTGCGCAACTGGGCAGCACGCTGGGCGTCACGGGGCCGACGACGCTGGGCGGCGCGCTCACGGTCAATGCTGCCGCACAGCTCAACGGCACGCTGGGAGTCTCAGAGGATGCGGCTCTCGCGGCCGACCTTGGGGTCGCGGGGCGGGCGACGGCGGATCGCATGGTGCTGGCCGCGCACGGGGCGGGGGGGGCCGACCTCTCGGAGGCGATCCTCGGCGCGACCATCGTGCGGAACGACGGGACGGTCGCCAAACCTGCCTGCCCTGCTGCTGCCCTGACGGGTGAGGCGATGACGCCGCGGATATACGCAATTCCGGTCGCCTATCGCTCGAACCAGGGCGTCCCGCTTGTCAGCCTCGAGGTCAGGGTCGCCGACGCTGGCCCATCCTGGCGTGTAAGCCTTGTGGGGCAGGTCTTTGCGGACGTCGATGATGACAACATCGCCGACACCGCACCCTTCGCGGCCGATGACGGCTACATCCTGGCGCTTACGCGCTGCTACTGACCCGCGGTGTTGCATGACAGGCAGCGATCCCGCGATCCGACCGACACGGCAGAAACCGAGGTTCGCGCAGACGAACCCGCGAGTTGAGGATAGGCAGATGGCACCCAGCACGAACATCGCGACACGGACGGCTTCCCCGCCGGATAGGCGGGGGCGGGGTCAGGCGGCGGATGATCCCCTTCGTCGCGTCCTGATCGGTGGCATGGCCGCGGCACTCTTGTGCGCGCTGCACGGTGTGCGTGCGGCAATGGCCGACGAAACCGGACAGGGCGCAGCGCGGTCGGGGTCGGGTGACTGGCCTATTCCTGCCGGCTCATATCTGCGCGACACGCTGGGGCAATGGTCTGGCAGCGCGGGCTGGACGCTCATCTGGGACAGCCCGCTCGATTACCGCATCCGCGCCGGAGGCCGCTTTACCGGGCGGTTCGAGGATGCCGTCACGCGCCTGGTCGATGCCGTGCACCGCGGCAACCCCGAATTGTCGGTCACGCTCTATCGCGGCAACCGCGTCGTGCATGTCGTGACCGTTCCCGTGGAGACGCGATGATGGCCTCCGACGCAGCACAGGGAATGGCGGCGTGGGTCCGTCGGGGCCTTGCGGTGGCGATGCTCACCGGTCTTGCGGCCTGCACCGAGACGCAAGAGGCGCTGCGCGGCCAGATCACGGCAATCGACGCGCGCGTGGGCGAGCGCATCGCCTCGCTTGGGAGCCGGCCACGGATGCGCGCGGGCGGTGCGCAGGTGTCGGATGCCGTGTTCATGGCCGCAAGCGCCGAACGCGCGAGCCAGGCGGGCCTTCTGCCGCCCGAGATGCAGGTCTCCGACGCCGTGAGCCTGATCTCGCGCGAGCCGATGTCGCTTGCCGACATCTCGCTGCGGCTGAGCGAGATCACCGGGATCGCCCATGTCACGGCACTCGGACCCTCAGGCCTGCCGACCGCAGGCAGCATCGCGGCCGCCGACGGGGCCGCGCTCGGCCGCTCGACCGGCGAGGAGGCGCAGCAGACCCCGGCGCAGGCCGCCCCCGAACCGGCGCCGGGCGGACGCGTCGCGCGCCCCGCGGGTGCGACGGGCGCGGGGGATCTGACGATGCGCCCAAGGCTTGCGGGGTCTCTGGCCGAGGTGCTGAACGAGGTTGCCGCACATTTCGACGTGGAGTGGACCTATGAGGACCGCCGCATCGTCTTTCGCGACTTCGTGACGCGACAATACCAGTTCTCGCTCCTGTCGACCCGCACGGCCCTGTCGGGCAGCGTCGGCAACGTCTCGCTCGACGGCGAGGTGGACCCCTGGCAGGAAATCACTGCGACGATGGAAACCCTCGTGGGCGAAGGGGCGAACATCTCCATCGGATCGGGCACGGGGGTCATCTCCGTCACGGCGCGCATCCCCGACCACGAGCGCCTGCGCGACTATGTGGCGCGGATGAACGCGATCATGGGCCAGCAGGTCAGCTTCGATGTCAACGTCATCACCGTCACGCTCTCGAACAACGATGCGGTGGGCATCGACATCGCGGCCGTGCTGAGCGGCACGGGCATCGCGGATGATGTCGCCTCGGGTACCTTCGGCGAAGTGATGGCCGAGGGCGGCGGGGCGGTGCAAGGTGCCGTCAGTGTCGTCAACGTCGCGATCCTCAATCCCGATTTCGAGATCAGCGCGCTTGTTTCGGCGCTTTCCCGCCAGGGCCGCGTCGCCATCGAGACCCGCACCGGCGCGACCACGACGAACAACCGCATGGTTCCGATCCGCGTCACGGACACGCAGGGCTATGTCCGATCGACGACGACCCAGACCAACACTGACGGCGCGGTCACGGGTGTCACCTACAACACCGACACGATCGAGACGGGCTTCTCGATGTTCCTTCTCCCGCGCGTCCTGAACTCGCGCGAGGTGATGGTCGAATATGCCATCGAGTTGTCGGACCTCAACGCGCTCGAGAATTTCGGCGAGGGCGAGGCCATCGTGCAACTGCCTGAGATCTCGCGCACCTCGCTCTCGCAGCAGGCCATCCTCGAGAACGGGCAGACGCTCGTGCTTGCCGGTTTCGAACGCCAGCGCGTCACCTCGAACACGGTCCAGACCGGCATCATCCAGAACGTCTTCGGCGGCGGCGGCGATCAGGCAAGCCTCGACCGGGTCGCACAGGTCATCATGATCACGCCGCGCATCGTCGCCCGCTGGGGCACCACACGCTAGTCAGGAGGGCGGATGCGCAGGGCGAAATCGTCGACATCCGCCGCAGCGGCGCCCGCCCCCTTCGAAGCCCAGGCCGCTGCGCCGGGGCCAACGGGCGGGCCCTTCGTCCTTGTCGCCCGCGGTGTCGTCCGGTCGGGGCGGTCGCGCTTTGCGGTGGGGCTGCTCTGGCAGTTGCGGGCCGAGGGACAGAGCCTGCGCGAGCAGGCGCGCCGCTCGGGGCAGGGCGGGGACGAACTCGACCTCTACGCACCCCATGCCGAGGGCCGCCAGATCGGTTTCGCGACGCGCCAGCACGGTGCGCGCCGGGGGATGCGGGCCGGGGCTACGAACCTCGATCTGGTTTCGGGAGAGCAGAACTGGCTGGGGGTCTTCGCCCTCGACAGCGCCGTCGATGGCACCCGGCGCGCCTGGTGGATCGTCGCCGAGCGCGCTGGGCTCATCTATGAGGATCGGATCCTCTTCGATGAAGGCGAGGCCCGCGCCGCCTTCGCCGACGCGGCCGAGGCGCCCGGCTGGCAGCGCATCGTCTGCCCACCCGGATGGTCGATGCCGGGCGCCGATCCGTCGGACCTTTCGCTCGCGGTACCGCTCCGGCCCAAAGGCGAGGCGCTGCGCGCGGTCAATCCGATCCGCCAGTGGGGTCCGCGGATCGTCATCGCGGGCATGGCCCTCATCCTTGGCGGCGGTCTGTGGTTTGCCTATCGCCTCTGGCAACTCGAACAGGCGCGCCTTGCCGAGGAGTTGGCCCGGATCGAGCGTCAGGCGCGCGCGATCGAACCGCCTCCCCCTCCGCCATGGACGGTTGCACCGCGGTTCGAGGCCTTCGTTGCCACCTGCGAGGCCGAGACAGCGGGGCTGCACCTGGCCGTACCGGGGTGGCGGATGGACCCGATTGCCTGCACGCCCACCCCGGGCGGGGTTGAGGTGGTCGCCGTCTGGCACCCCGACGGCGGGCGTCTGCCCGAGCTTCTGGCGACGTTCCGCGCCCATGGCCTTGCCGATCCGGCCATCTCCGCCGAGGCTGGGCAGTTGCAGGCGATCCAGCGCCGCGCGGTCGCGCTTGCGCCTCGGCCTTCGGACACGGCCGAGATGCCGCTCGATCCTGCCGCCATCGAGGCGCGGCTGCGCGCGCGCTTCGATACGCTGGCACTGGCCTACGCGCTCGAGGCGCGCGGCCCGCTCGGCACCCTGCGCGAGGCGCCGCTGCCGGGCGGCCCCGCTGCCTTTGCCTTTCACGAACTCGCACTGGGCAGTTCCATCGCACCGCAGGCGTTTGTGCGCCTTCTCTCCGACATGCCCGCACTCGTTGCCGACAGTTACGTCTGGGATCCGGCGAACCTGAGCTGGAGCCTCGTCGTGCGCATCTACCACCCGCTGCCCTCCGGCTGATGCCCGGGCCGCCCGAAGACCACAGGAGACGCCCATGCCCCGACGCCCTCGCACCCTTCGCCCCCTCATGCCCCTCACGGCATGGGCGGCCGCCGGTGCATTCGTCGCCGCGACCGGGGCATGGGCGCAGGCCACGCCCGAGGCCGCCGCGCCTGCCGCCGCCGCCTCGGGCGTGCAGGCCAACACTTCCGGAGCAGCGGTCGATCCCATCACCGAGGCGGCGGCGCGGCTGCTCGATCAGTCGGGGATGATCGCCCGCCAGGCAGAACTGAGCCAGAGCCTGCTTTTGATCGAGCGGCAGATCCGTCAGGCCGAGTTGATCAAGACGCTGCTCGCGACCCTTGGCCCGGATGCCCCGGTCGAGATTGCGCCGGGCGTCTTCCGCACCTTCAACGACACCCCCGATGCCCTGCGCCAGCGCATCGAGCTTGGCCAGCTAGAGCGCGAACTCGCGGCGTTGCAGGCCGAGATCGACGCCTCGCCTGAAAAGCTCCGGCGCGAGATCGAGCGCATCAGGCTCGAGCGCGAACTGGCCGAGGCTACCGGCGAGGCTGCCGCGACCAGCCCCGAGACGTTGCGCCGCGAGATCGAACGCGAACAACTCGAACGCGAACTTGCCGCGCTGCGCGATTCCGATCCGGACTCGCCCGAGGCGCTTCGCCGCCGGATCGAGGTTGCGCGCCTGCGGCAGGAACTCGCTCGGGTCGAGGCTGGCGAGGATGCGGGGTCGGTTCCCGGCGGAATGGTCGAGGGTGGCCGGTCGGACGGCAGCGAGGCGCAGAGCGCGCCCCAGACCGCCGCCGGCCTGCCCGCGGCCACCGAAGCTGCCGCCGCTGCCCCCGTGCCAATTTCTCCGCCGCCCTCGCCCGTGCCCATCCGCCTGATCGAGGTTGCCGGCAGCGGCGGCACCTTCTGGGCCGTGGTCGCCTTTGGCGCCGAGATCGAGCGGGTCTATGCCGGCGACGTGCTGAGCGACGGCACGCAGATCCTCGAAATCGGCCCCGCCTTCGTGCGCCTGATCCGTACGGGCCTCGAGGAGCGGCTCGCCATTCCCGGCTAGGAGCAGTCCGATGGAGCAGCAGGTCATCATCCCCGACCTCGCATCGCTCGGCGCGCAGGAAAGCTTCCTGCAGATGGCGGGCGATTGGGATCTGGTCACCGGCACGGGCAAGCCCGTCGAGGTCTCTCGCGATCTGCGCCGGTCGATCGCGGTCTTCGGCAACGGCGTCGCGGTGATCGCGCGGGGCATGCGCCATACCGCCGAGGTCAAGTCGGTCCTCGATCGTGCCCGACACGCGGGGGTTGCCTTCCGCCACTATCGCGAGGCCGATGTTCCCGTCCTTCTGGCCATCTACGAGCGGCTCGACGTCCGCCTCGGACCGACGGCGCGCGACCTGCTCGATCTCGAGCGCCAGCGCGATCTGGCGCGCCTGTTCGAAGAGGCTGCCGCCGAGCGTGCGTCGGACATCCACATGCGGGTGCTGCCCACGCACACCGAACTCAAGATCCGTGTCAACGGGCGGATGCGCGCACTCGTCGCGATGTCGCCCGAGATCGGGCAGGCGATGATCCGGGCGGCCTTTGCGGTCGCATCGGGCCAGGGCGCGACGGGGACGGATTCGACCTTTCAGCAGGGCGCGCTCGGCAACCGCTCTGGCCTGCTGCCGCCCAATGTCGAGATGATCCGCCTGCAATACACCCCGACATCGGATCAGCGCGGCGCGCTTGTAATGCGCCTGAAGTATGTCGGCAGTAGCGGCGACACCGATGTCGACGCACTGGGCTACGCCCCCGAACAGGTTGCCGACCTGCGCAACATGCGCCTCAAGACAAACGGGATGTACATCCTCGCGGGCAAGGTCTCATCGGGCAAGACGACGACCCTGCAGCGTTGCCTCAACGCGATGTATGTCGAGAAACGCGGCGAGATCAGCATCTATGCCGCCGAGGATCCCAAGGAACTCGAACTCGACGGTGCGATCCAGGCCCAGATCAGCGCGGGTCACAGCGCGACCGAGGCCTTCCGCACCGCGATGAAGGCGGCGCTTCGGTCTGATCCGAACGTGATCGTGCTGGGCGAGATCCGCTCATCCGAGCTGGCAGAAATGGCGATGGAGGCCGCCAAGACCGGGCATGCGCTCTGGTCCACCGTCCATGCGGGCTCGGCGCTCGGGATCCTCAACCGTCTGATCAACCTCGGGGTCGATCGCGAGGATCTCAAGGATCCGCGCACGGTAGGCGGCCTCATCTATCAGCGGCTGATCGGGGTGATGTGCCGCCACTGCCGCGTGAGCTTTCCCGAGGCCGTTGCCGACGGGGTACTCGATGGGGATCTTGCGGTCCGCTTCGCGCGGCTGACGGGGCAGCGGCTGGGCGATCTGTTCGTCCGCGGGCGGGGCTGCCCACGATGCCAGGCGGGCCTCACCGGACGCACCGTCGTCGCCGAGACGATCCGCCCCGATGCGGCCCTGCTCGAGATCTACATGGACCGCTCGCGACTCGAGGCCGAGAAATACTGGCTTGCCCCGCGCGAGGGGGGCGGTCTTGGCGGTGCGCCCGTCTTGCATCACGCGCTCGCCAAGGCCGGCGCTGCCATCGCCGACATCAACGAGATCCAGGAAGAGGTCGACCTGCTCGAGACCTATGAGCGCGAATTCGCATCGCTGACCGACCGGTTGCGGCGCGACATCGCGGTGCTGCGCCACCCCGGGGTCGGGCATGGCTAGCCGGCTCGCCATCGCCTTCGCGCTGATCCAGTTCGGATTCCGGGCGCGCGTCAAGTTCTACAAGGAATTCGCCGCGCTGCTGCGCGCGGGCATGGCCAAGTCCGAGGCGATCGCACTCCTCGCGACGGTCGCCAGCGACGAAGGCCGGCGCACGGGCGAACCCGATGCGCTGATCCTTGGCGAGGTGCTGCGCGCCATGCGCAACGGACAGTCCTTCGGCGAGGCGATCCGCCCCTTCGTGCCCCCAGATGACCGCATGATCCTCGAGGCGATCGAGAACTCGGACGATTTCCCGGGCCAGCTCGATGCCTATTGCGCGACCATGCGCAAGAAGCGCCAGATCGTCGGCACGATCCTGTCGGGCCTGACCTATCCCGTCTTCCTGTTCCTGATGGTGCTGGGGATGCTCGTCTATTTCGGGCGCTCGATCGTGCCCCAGATGGGGCGGCTGCTGCCGGTCGAGGACTGGCAGGGTGCGGCGCGCTTTCTGGCCGCTCTGGGTGATTTCGCGCAGGGGCCGGCGCTTGTCTTCGTGATTTCGACAGCCGTCGTCCTCACGGCCGTGACCTTCAGACTTGCGCGGTGGCGGGGGCGCCTGCGCATCCTGGCCGACCGGCTGCCCATATATGCACTCTACCGGGTCTATACGGGCATCTCGTTCATGGTCGCACTCGCGGCGCTGATGCGTGGCGGCATGCCGCCCATTGCCGCGATCGAACGCATCCTGCCCACCACCACCCCCTATGTGCGCGAGCGGCTGGTGCTGATCCGGCGGGGGATCCTCAACGGTCTCGACTTCGGCGAGGCGCTGCACCGTTCGGGCACCTCCTGGCCCGATTACAACATGGCGCTGTCAATCAAGATCTTCTCGCGCACGCAGGACCTCTCCAAGCAGATGGCGCAGCTCGCGGCGGATTGGCTCGACGCCACGCAAGAGGGGATGGAGCGGTCTATGGCGACCACGCGGACGCTCTCGCTCGTGGTCGTGTTCCTCGTCATCATCGGGGTGGTGGCGGGAATGTACGACCTGCAAAGCCAGATCGCGGCGTCGGTCCAGTGATCGAGCTGATTCTTGCCACGATCGCCGCCGGGGCCGGGGCCGCGGCACTGGCGGCGGGGGCGGCGCTGAGCCTCCTCTGGCTCGAACCCGACCCGACGACGCGCGCGCGTCTTCGCACCCCGGCGCTGGCGTTCGCGCTGTGGCCGGTGCTCATGCTGCTCGGGTTCGGGGGAGGGGCGCTCCTCGCGGCATTCGGGGGGCTGGCGCTGACGGCCGCCTGGGTTGACCGGCAGACGGCCTGGGTGCCCGAGGCGGTGCTCGTCCCCGCGCTGATGCTCGGCGGGGCGCTGGGCTGGGGCGGCTGGGCGGGCGCGGCGGCGGGCGGGGCGGTGTTCGTGCTCGCTCATCTGGGCTGGGTGGGGCAGGTGGCGATCGGCCGCCATCTGGTGCCGCCGCCCGATCTCGCGGCGCTGGCGCTGCCGCCGCTCGTGCTCGGGATGGGCTCGGCGACGGTCGTGGCCTACGGGGTGGTGGCGGGGCTGCTTGTGCTCTGTCTGCGGGTCCCGGCGCTGCGCCGGGCGCTGAGCCCCGAGGCCCCGCTCGGCGCGGCCCTCGCCGATACCGGCCGGGCCGAACCGCCCGCCGCCGCCGTGGCCTTCCTGCCCGTGATCGTGCCGCCCGTGGTGATCCTCGCCCTCGCAAGCTGAAAGGCCCCGCCCGTGCGGGGCGGGGCCTTGGCGGCGCTGGGGAGCGGGCGGTTAGCGGGTGAAGGTGATCCGCAAGTTGTCTGCTGCCTCGCACTTCGTCGCCGCGTCGTTGGGTGCACCGGTGAAGTTCGCGCCATTGGCACCGGCGAGAACCGTAGTCGCGTCGGAATACATGTTCATCTGCGCGATACCGATGCCGACCACGCCCTGGTCGGTGTCGTCGTCGAATACTCCGATCCGGGCGCAGACCTCGGTGTCGATGTTATTCGACTGGATGAAGAACTGGTTGGCGTTCGCGGGATCGACGCCGACCGTATAGCTGCCCCCTGCGAATTCGTTGTTGATCGTTGTGCCGTTGACAAGGTTTGCCGGCACCGCGCCGGCATTTATGAGTGTTGTCGCGTCGAGCCCAGTGAAATCCGCTTGGCCATTGTAAAGTGACCGGATCTCGGAGGCCATCGCGTTGATGTTGCGGGCGGCGTCGTTCGTCGTCGAGGCGGTGTTGGCCTGGTTGTAGAAGACGATGCCCCCGACGATGAGGCCGAGCGCGATCGAGATGAAGAGAATCGCCTCGATCAGGGTGACGCCGCGGCGCGCGGCGCGCGCGAACGTGGCGGTGGCGGTGGTCGACATGGTGAAACCCATCCTTGGTTATGTGCTGCTCGATTGAATTGGTGACAACTACTTCCCCCAATGCGTGAAGTTGTGCCGTCGGGCTCACGAAAAGACAAGAAAATTGACCCCTGTCACACTCCTTGCCCCGTTTCGGCCCCAGAAGAGCGGCAGAAATGCCACAGTTTCCCACAACTCGCAGATCGGCGACGATTCGGGGTTGTGCGACAAGCCGGGGCTGCGCAACCGCCGATTGCGCGACAGAATCGGTCTTCGGGGCCTCCGCGATTCTTGTGGCGCGGCGGGCTGGTTTCTGCTAGGTTCCGGACATTGCTACCCCGGGATTGTCGCACATGAAGATTGACCGCAGCCCGTTTCTGCCCACCTTCGTGGCGGTTCTTTCGGCAGCCCTTTTTTGCGGCGCCGCCATCGCCCAGACTCGCTCGACCACCGATGGAACCGCTCTCAGCCCGCTCGACAGCACGGGCGTGAACTTCGCCGAGTGGCAAGATACGAACACCCCGGGCGACAACCTCGGCAACCATACCGCGGTCCTGCCGCTCAACATGAACGCGATGGCGATCCTTGCCGCCTCGAGCATCAGTGCATCGGGAGAAATCCGCACGACGACGCGCGTCACCGCGGCCGAGCACTGGAGCGGGGTCTATTTCCACACCTCGGACCGGCGGCTCAAGACCGACATCGCGGCGCTGGCCGGTCTGCCGGTGGTGACGCGGCTGATCCCCGTCGCCTACCGGATGAAGGCCGATGGCCGGCCGGCGATGGGCTTTGTCGCGCAGGATGTCGCGGCCGAGTTTCCCGATCTGGTCGCGACCGACCCCGCGACGGGGATCATGTCGGTCGAATACGACCAGATCATCGCCCCCCTCGTCGCCGCGGTGCAGGAACTCGAGGCGCGGGTGCTGACGCTCGAGGCCGAGGTGGCGCGCCTGCGCGACGCCCCCCGCCTGATCGAGGCCGCGGCCCCCTGAGGCGTCAGCCCGCGTCGAGGGCGTGGGCGCGCAGCACCTCCAGCGGCACGATCTCGAGCGTGCGGGCGTGCGTCGCGGCCAGCCGGATCTGCGGCGCGGCCCCTTCCTCATGCGCCTGGAGGAAACGCGCGGCGCACAGGCACCAGCAATCCCCCGGCTTCAGCCCGGCAAAGCGGTATTCGGGCCGTGGCGTCGAGAGGTCGTTGCCGAGATATTTCGACAGCGCGAGGAACTCGGCCGTCATCACCGCGCAGACGGTGTGGCGCCCGCGATCCTCGGCGCAGGTGTTGCAGTGCCCGTCACGGAAGAACCCCGTGAGCGGGGCGGTCGAACAGGGCTCGAGCGGGCCGCCGAGCACGTTCAGCGAAGGCTCCATCGTCGTCATCGCATCACCTTTCACGAGAACCGGTCGAGGAGGCGGCGCAGCGGGTTCGCCTCGGGCGGCGTCGAGCGGGCGGGCGGTGCGGGGGCCACGACCGGGCGTGTCCCGCTCGGGGGGCGGGGCGGGGCGGTGCGCAGCGCGACCGCGTTCATGAACCCCGCCGCATCGCCCGCGGCCAGCGCCGGCGCGCCGTCCGCCATCCCGCGCAGCACGTCGTCGAGCCACGCCTCATCGGCGCGGGCGAAATCGTGCAGCACATAGCCCGCGACCGCGTCCTTGTGGCCCGGATGGCCGATGCCGATGCGCACGCGGTCATAGCCCTCGCCGATATGGGCGTGGATCGAGCGCAGGCCGTTGTGCCCCGCGTGCCCCCCGCCCCGCTTGTGCCGCACCCGCCCCGGCGCGAGGTCGAGCTCATCATGAAAGACGGTGACATCGGCGGGGTCGATCTTGTGAAAGCGCACCGCCTCGCCCACCGACTGGCCCGAGAGGTTCATGAAGGTCTGGGGCTTCAGCAGCACGATCCGCTCGGCCCCGATGCGGCCCTCGGCCATCTGCCCCTGAAAACCCTTGCGCCAGGGGCCGAAGCCGTGGTCGGCCGCGATCCGATCAAGCGCCATGAACCCCACGTTGTGGCGGTTGCCGGCGTATTGCGCGCCCGGATTGCCGAGCCCTGCCCAGAGTTTCATCGCCGCCCGTCCCGCGCTGTCACCGCCCCGATATAGACCCGCCGGCCCCCGCCCTCAACCTTTGCCGCGGGCTTGACCGGCGCCTGCCCGTGCCGCGATAGTCGGCGCAGGCAGCAAGACGGAGGGCCTCATGTTCCTGACCATGAACCGCTTCAAGGTCCGGCCCGGGCAGGAGGGCGCCTTCGAGGCGATCTGGACCGGGCGCGACAGTCATCTGCCCGAGGTCAAGGGCTTTGTCGCCTTTCACCTCATGAAGGGGCCCGAGCGCGAGGGCTATCGCCTCTATGCCTCGCACACGCTCTGGGCCTCCGAGCAGGCCTTCACCGACTGGACGCGCTCCGAGGCGTTCCGCGCCGCCCATCGCGGGGCTGGGTCGCATGCCGAGATCTACCTCGGCCCGCCCGAGCTCGAGATCTTCGAGGCGGTTCAGACGATCTCGGCCTGATCCTCGCGCGCCGTCTCTGCGCCGAGCGTGATGACCGGCTCCATCCGCGCGAGATCCTCGGCCGCGAGATGGCAGCGGATCGCATGGCCCGGCGCAAGCTCCCGCAGGGGGGGCACCTCGGTTTCGCACAGACCGCCCGCGACCCGGGCCTTCCAGCGGCAGCGCGTCTGGAAGGGGCAGCCGGGAGGCGGATTCATGGCCGAGGGGATGTCACCCTCGAGCACGATGCGCTTGCGGGTGACGCGCGTGTCGGCGATGGGCACGGCCGACAGCAGCGCCTCGGTATAGGGGTGATAGGGCGGGGAAAAGACCTGATCGGTCGTTCCGATTTCCACGACATGGCCCAGATACATGACGAGGACACGGTCCGAGAGATAGCGCACGATCGACAGGTCGTGGCTGATGAACAGCAGAGTCGTGCCGTTCTCGCGCTGGATGTCGGTCAGAAGCGCTGTCACCGCCGCCTGCACCGACACGTCGAGCGCCGAGACCGGCTCATCCGCGACCACGACCTTGGCGCCCCCGGCGAAGGCGCGCGCGATGCCCACGCGCTGTTTCTGCCCACCCGAAAGCTGGCGCGGCATCCGCGTTGCGAAGGCACGCGGCAGGCGCACGAGGTCGAGGAGTTCGAGCATCCGCGCCTCGCGCGCGGCGTCCGATCCGCCCTGAACGAAGACCTCGAGTGCGCGGATGATCTGGCGGCCGACGGTCATCGAGGGATTGAGCGTGTCGAAGGGGTTCTGGAAGATCATCTGCACGCCCGATACCGTCTCGGTCGGGCGCTGCTCGATCGGCATCCGCTCCACCCGGGCACCAAAGAGACTGATCTCGCCCGCGGTCGCGGTCTCGAGGCCCATCAGCACCTTGGCGAAGGTGGACTTGCCGCAGCCCGATTCGCCCACGATGGCAAGAGTCTCGCCCCGGCGCGCGGAAAAGCTCAGCGTCTCGTTGGCCTTCACGACCCGGCGCGATCCGGTGCCGAACATGCCCGAGGAGACATCGTAGTATTTCCGCAAGCCCTCGACCTGCAGGACGGGCTCGCCCAGGGCGGCGCGCGCTTGGGTCCCGGCCACGGCCGGGGGGGTGGACCAGTCGATTTCGGCCATGCGGGCACAGCGGCTGTCGTGGCGGGCATCGCCCGCGACGGGCGCCATCGCGATGCCCTCGGGCGCATCGCAGGTGCCGGCGCGGAAATAGCTGCAGCGGGGTCCGAAGTTGCAGCCCTGCGGGCGCTCGTGCGGCAGCGGGAAGTTGCCCGGGATGGGCACGAGCGGGCGCGCCGTCTTGTCGGCCCCGGGCAGCGGGATCGAGCGGAAGAGCGCCTGCGTGTAGGGGTGGCGCATCGTGTCGAACACATCCTCGATCCGCCCGGTCTCGACCGCCTCGCCCGAATACATCACGCAGATGCGGTCGCAGACATCGAGGACGAGCCCGAGGTTGTGGCTGATGAAGAGCATCGCCGTGCCGGTGGTGCGGCCGAGCTCCTTGACAAGATCGACGATCCCCGCCTCGACCGTGACATCGAGCGCGGTGGTCGGCTCGTCGAGGATGAGAAGGGCGGGCTTCGACATCAGCGCCATGGCGATGACGATGCGCTGCTGCTGGCCGCCCGAAAGCTGGTGGGGATAGCTCTGCAGGATGCGCGCGGGGTCGGGCAGGCGGACATCCGCGACCATCTTTGCCGCGAGATCCCAGGCGCGCGCGCGATCCATCCCCTCGTGGATCATCGGCACCTCGGCAAGCTGTGCGCCGATCTTCATCGCCGGGTTGAGGCTCGCCATCGGCTCCTGGTAGATCATCGCGATCTGGCTGCCCCGGATGCGGCGCAGGCCGGCCTCGGACATGGTTGCGAGGTCCTGGCCCTTGAAGAGGATCCGCCCGCCGGCGATCCGGCCGGTGCGCCCCAGATCGCGCATGATCCCGAGCGCGACCGTCGACTTGCCGCAACCCGATTCGCCCACGAGCCCCATCGCCTCGCCCGCCATCAGGCGAAGCGAGAAATCCATCACCGCGGGGATGTCGCGCAGGCGCGTGGCGAAGGAGATCGAGAGGTTCTCGATCTCGAGGATGGGCTGGTCGGGTGTCCAGGCGGTCATGCGCGCGGACCCCGGGCAGCCGCGACGGGAGCGGGGGCGCTGCCCCCGCGCCCCCGGGATATTTCAAGGCAGAAGATGGGGGGGAGGTCGGGCATCGGTCAGTCCCTGAGGCTTTCCTCGCGCAGGCCGTCGGCGAGGAGGTTGAGGCCCAGAACGAGGCTCATGAGGGCAAGGGCGGGCACGATGGCAGGGTGGGGGAACATCACGAGGAGCTTGCGCCCCTCGTTGATGGTCGAGCCCCAGTCGGGGCTTTCGGGGCTGACGCCGAGGCCGAAGAAGCCGAGCGTGCCGAGCAGGATCGTGGTGTAGCCCACCCGCAGGCAGAAATCGACGATCAGGGGTCCGCGCGCGTTGGGCAGGATTTCCCACAGCATGATGTAGAACGGCCCCTCGCCGCGGGTCTGGGCGGCGGCCACGTATTCGCGCTCCTTGAGATCGAGCGTGAGGCCGCGGACGATGCGGAAGACGGTGGGGGCGTTCACGAAGACGACGGAGACGAAGACGTTGAGAAGATTGGGGTCCATCGACCAGATGCCGAGCGGATCGGCATTGAAGGCAAGGCCCGCATAGGCCCAGAGTCCGATTGCGAGGGTGAGGCCCACGCGCAGGTTGCGTGCTGCGGGGGTCGTGCGGTAGCGGCTGTTCCAGAGTACGACGAGAAAGGCGATCGGGAAGGCGAAGAGGATGGCGGCGAGCACCGTCGGGATGCCGGTTTGGCGGATCTCGGGGGTGACGAGGAGATAGAAGAGCAAGATCACCGGGAAGGCGAGCACGAGGTTGGCGGGGAAGGTCAGCACCGTGTCGGCGCGGCCGCCGAAGTAGCCGGCGGCGAGGCCGAGCATGATGCCCACCATGAAGGCGAAGCCCGTCGCGGCCGGTGCGATGGCGAGCACGCGGCGCGCGCCCATGACCATGCGCGAGAAGACGTCGCGGGCGAGGTTGTCTCCGCCGAGGAGGTACCAGCTGTCGGGCGCGCCGCGCACCGGGCTACCGGGCAGGGCGTTCTTCATGCCCGAGACCTGGCTCAGCGGGTCGTGGGTGATGATGAGGTCGGCGAAGATCGCGGTGAAGACCCAGAACATGACGATGGCGAAGCCCGTCATGCCGATCGGGCTCTCGAACAGGCGGCCATAGAGGGCCAGTCGGCGGCGGAAGGCGATCGAGACCGCGAAGAGCAGGACAAGCGCGATCCAGACCGGGGCGAATTGTGCCGCGACCTTGACGAGGATCATGCCGGTGCCGAGGGGTTCCATGCCTGCCCTCCTTCAGCCGAGACGGATGCGGGGGTTGAGGGCCGCGTAGCCGATGTCGGAAATGAGCTGTGTCACGAGCACGACGAGGACGGCCACCACCGAGCATGCGGCAAGCAGCTCGATGTCGTTGTTGCCCGCGGCCTGCACGAGGGTCCAGCCGAAGCCTTTGTAGTTGAAGAGGGTCTCGGTGATCACGACGCCGTTCAGGAGCCAGGGAAACTGCAGCATGATGACGGTGAAGGGGGCGATGAGGGCGTTGCGCAGCGCGTGCCGGATGATCACGCCCGGGAACGAGACGCCCTTGAGCCGGGCCGTGCGGATGTACTGCGAGGTCATCACCTCGGCCATCGAGGCGCGGGTCATGCGGGCGATGTAGCCGATCGCGTAGAGCGCGATCGTCATGACCGGGAGGGTGAAGTTCCAGAAGGTGATGTCTTCCATCGCCGAGGTTGCCGTGCCCATGAAGAGGGTCTTGGCCTCGATCCAGCCCCAGCTGTTGAGGATGGGCGAGATGCCGGCGGTGGCGGAGGCGAAGACGACCACGAGGATCACGCCCGAGACGTATTCGGGTGTCGCCGTCGTGACGATCGCGACCGTCGAGAGGCTGCGGTCGGTGCGCGAGCCTTCGCGCATGCCCGCGAGAACTCCGAGGATGAGAGAGGCGGGCACCATCACGAGCATGACGGCCGCCATGAGTTTGCCGGTGGCGGACACGCTCGTGGCGATGACCTGTGCGACCGGTTCCTTGAAGACGGTCGAGAAGCCCCACGACCCCTGCAGCAGGCCGCAATGGCGCGGTGCCTCGGCGGCGGCGGTGTCACCGCGGATGCAGCGGCCGCGCGTCACGCCATCTTCGGTGCGTGTCCAGCCCGGCACGACGCCCAGCCATTCGCCATAGCGCAGCACGACGTGGCGGCCATAGCCGTTGCGTTCGATCCAGCTTTCGACCTCGGCGTCCGACATCCGCTGCGAGGCTTCGGTCTTGGCCAGCTGTTCGAGCTTGGGCGGCAGGTTCGTGAGGTAGAAGACGACAAAGGTCAGGCACAGCGCCGTGAGCGCCATGACACCGGATCGCCGAAGAAGGAAACGCAGCATCAGGCCTCCATGTCGCGCCCGCGTTGGGGCTGGGCGGCGGCGGGGGTCGTGCCCTTCGGGGCGCCGGGCGCGCGGTCTGACCGCGCGCCCGGGCTGTCGTGGATCAGGCGATCCACCACTTGTAGTGGTGGTGCTCGAATGTCGGGTGCATGTCGGCGCCCTTCACCTTGGCGTCGAAGTGGCGGAAGAGCGAGCGCCAGTAGGGCTGGATCATCACGCCCTGCTCTTGCATGATCTGCTCGATCCGCTCCATCACGACCCGACGCTCATCGGCGTTGGCGATTGCCATAGCCTTCGTCAGCAACTCGTCGAAATCGGCGTTCGC
>JBIKVM010000005.1:0-41162 GCA_044356825.1 Limisphaerales bacterium | reverse complement strand
CACGCCCGCAGCCGCGCCGAAGCCAAGATGCGCTGCCTCAAGTCCTTTGGCGAGCGCATCGCCGCGAGGGACCCAGACCGCCAAACCGCCGAAATATACATCCGCATCACACTCATGAACCGCTTCATGTATAACTGCCGGAGGGGATGGGTCTGGCGCCCAACCCTCTCTGCCCTCTAAGCCTTTGTTATAATTGAAGAGCCGATGGTTTGGCTCGTCATTCGGTTCATACGCGACTGGCAGCGAAATTTGCTCGCAGCGTCGCGGTTGACTGCATCCGTGTAGCAGTGGGGGGCCGACCAGGCGCCCATCCCGGGTTCTACGACGGCCACCCGCGACCATCCGCGTTTCTGGCCTTCCCTGAGAGGGGTGCCAAAATGTAAGCGGGGGCCATCACCTTGGCATGGCGGCATTTTTTTAAGTGCCGTGGCGGAGCCCGGCAAGATGAAATCGACCCTCTCCCTGCTTCTGGTCTTCCTCAACCACTTCTTCATGCCGCGCCACAACGCGCAACTGAGGCTGCTGAAGGCCCAGATCGCGATCCTGCGGGCCCGCATCCCGACCCAACGGATCATTCTGTCGCCCGCCGAGAAAGCCGAACTCCTGCGCATCGGGGCCGAGTGCGGGCACGAGATCGACGGGTTTCTGGCCGTGGCCAGGCCCGCGACCTACAGGCGCTGGCTCGCCCAGATGCGTGCCGGGACCCCTTTCAAGGCCCTGGGACGGCCGCGCCTGACGCAAGAGTTGCGCGATGTCGTCATCCGCATCGGTTCCGAAAACCTCCTCTGGGGCGCCAAGCGGATCGTTGGAGAGCTGAAGAAGCTCGGGCTCTACGCCGGCGCCAATTCCGTCAAGCGCATCCTGAACGAGGCGGGCATCCACCCGAGCCCCGAGCGGCACAGGAAGAAGCCCGCCCTGCCGTGGAGCACGTTCATCCGTGCGCACATGGAGACCATGATCGCCTGCGACTTCTTCACCAAGACCGTGTTCACGCTCCGAGGGCCAAGGATAGCCTATGTGCTGATCTTCATCCACCTCGGCAGCCGCCGCGTTTATTGCAGTGCTCCGACCTATGCGCCTGACGGGGCCTGGGTGACGCAGCAGGCCCGCAACACGCTGATGTGGTGCGCAAATGAGGGCATCGCGCCGGGTTTCCTGATCCGGGACGCCGACACCAAGTTCAGCGCCAGCTTCGATACCGTCTGGGAGTCAGAGGCCGCTCGGGTCATCCAGATCCCGCACAGGGCGCCCGACGCCAATGCCTTCGCCGAGTCCTTGATCGCGACCATCAAGCGCGAATGTCTGGACTTCTTCGTCTGCTTCAGCCGCGCACAGCTCGACCTCATCCTCCGGACCTGGGTGCGCCATTACAATACCGAGCGCCCGCATCGTGGGCGGGACATCGGGAACAACGTGCTGCAAGTCGACTTCCGCCCCGCCCGAGACGGCCCGATCCGCCGCCGGCGCCAGCTTGGCGGCATCATCACATCCTACTCCCGCGACGCGGCGTGAGTGCTATGGCCGGGAGAAGAGATTCCGAAGGAGCGGCAGCGCTGATTTTATCTTGTCAGGTTCAACCACAGCTCCAGAAAATGCAAGGAATTCAGAGTAATCTTCCATGCCTGCATTTTGAGACCCTTCTCAGAGAAGGCCAAAAGCCGGGGCTCATGGCGACCCCGAGGCTGCCGAAGTGACGGAACTCTACCGATCCGTTTGCTCCGCGCGATGACGTCAAGGCGTGCCGCCTAGCTGCATCAGGACACTCTACAGAGATCATGGCGCGCAAACACCATCGCGCCGCCATTCGATGCAATGAACCATTATGGTCCCTGGCTCAGCATGCTGCAAGCGGCGTTGGCGACCTCCGTGCTTTCCAAACCTCCACCAACCTTGACAGCGGGATCGTCGACAATATACAATTGTAATCTTGGCGTTGGCGTGCAGCATCGCAACCATCAATCTATCGTGGCAGGCATGCCCGATCCCGAGACGGGCGCTATGCGGGAAGTCGAGATGTGCGTCAGTTGTCCGCTACCCAAGGGTCCCGGAAAAATGTGACGGCTAGACACTTCGATCTTCATGCATCCCGCCACTGACAGATCGGGCAAATCGGAAGGATTAGGCTTGATGGCTCGCAACCCAACCGGCGAAGATGCCGACCGGATAGCTAGTTGCGCTCTGTGAGCATTGACCAAGAAAAGACAACTGCCACATCAGCGGGGTTCCGAGTTGGGCAAAGGTTCCAATACCTCATTCAAGGCAGGATCTGGGCGGCTGCTTCTGGTGGGCGCAGGCACGCGCGGACGCATGTGGGCGCAAGTGGTTGCCGAGAGCCAGGACGTGGCCATTACAGGCGTTGTGGACCCAAGTCCTGATGCACGCAAAGCGTTCGAGAGGGAGCACCCCTGCCTGCCTTGGTTCCCTGATCTCGAAACCGCGCTGTCGCCCGGTGGTTACGAGGCGGCGCTGCTTGTCACGCCACCGGACGGACATCTGGCGCAGTGCCGGCACCTTTTTGCCGCGGGGCTGCCAGTTCTGGCCGAAAAGCCGCTTGCCGCGGACCTCGGGGACACAGTCGCCATCATCGACGCAGCCGACGCGGCGCGCTGCGCGCTGAGTGTCGGACTGAACTTCCGCTATCTGCCCGTCTCGCAGGCGCTGCGCGCGTGGCTGACCGGGAACCGGATGGGCAAGCCGGGTTTCGGCCAGTTCCGCTATCTGCGCAACCGCGATGGACGGCGCCCCGGCATCAACCGCTATCCGCTGACGATGCGCCATCCCATGATGCTCGAACAGACGATCCACCATCTCGATCTCATCCGCTTCTGCCACGGCGCAGAGGTTGACGTGATCTCGTGCCGGACATGGAACCCGGCCTGGAGCATGTATGCCCACGACGCAAACGTGCATTGCCTGATGACGCTCTCGGACGGGGTCGAGGTAAACTATATCGGAACCTGGTCAGGGGGGTGGAACACGCCCGGCTTCGAATGGCGGATCGACTGCGCCCATGGCGTCGTCGTCCAGCGCGAACTGCATTCCGATCTCGCGGTCGCGCATCGCGCAGATCCTGAACTGACCGCTGTGCCACTACCCGAGGCACGACCCTATTATGATGACAGCATCGCGCTGCTCGCGGCCTTCCGGGCGGCGCTACGGGGCGATGCGCCGCAGCCCTGCGATGGGCGCGACCACCTGCGATCGCTCGCGCTCTGCTTTGCCGGAATCGAAAGCTCCGAGACCGACCGCGCCATCCGGATGGCGGATTTCCACGCCCGAAACGGCCTTGACAGGCTTCTCGGCCCACAACCGCACTGAGGAACCTATGCCCAAGGTCAGCATTCCCTTCGACACCTATCATGATCACGAGGCGATGACGGCGCATCTGCAGGCGCTCGCAGCCGCATATCCGGACCTTTGCAAGCTGACCTCGATCGCGCGGTCCTTTCGCGGGCGCGAGGTCTGGCTTATGGAACTCACGAATCCCAAGACCGGCCCGGGGCATGAAAAGCCGGGGTTCTACATCGACGCGCAGATCCACGCCGAGGAGCACGCCACGAGTGCCACGGCGCTCTATGCGATCTGGTACCTGCTCACGAATTACGGGAGCGACGAGGAATGCACCCGGTTGCTTGACCAGCAGGTGTTCTATGTCATCCCCCGGATCAATCCAGACGGCGCCGAATTCTCGCTCAAGCAGCCCTATCACCCGTGGTGCGGCAACGGCCGCTTCCTGCCAGGCGAGGACCGGATCGACGGGTTGATCCCGCAGGACATCAACGGCGATGGCTACATCGTGAACATGCGTGTCCCGGATACGAAGGGCGAATGGAAGAAGAGCCCGACCGATCCGCGCCTGATGGTGCAGCGCGAACCGGGGGAAGAGGGCAGCGAGTATTATCGCCTCTATCCCGAAGGGATGATCCGCGACTTCGACGGGGTCCACGTCAAGATCGTTCCCGGCAACGACGGCAACATGAACCGCAACTTCCCCATCAACTGGTCGCCGCAGGAATATGGCGCGGGCCTCTATCCGTTCTCGGAACCCGAGGCGAAGGGGATGGGGCAGGTCATTCTCGACCACCCAAACATCTGCGGCATGTGCGCCTATCACACGCATGGCGGCATCATCCTGCGCCCCTCGATGATGAAGATGGACGCCGAGATGAGCCCGCGCGATCTCGCGCTCTACAAGGATCTGGGCGCGGTCGGCACGCGGCTGACGGGTTATCCCACCATCTCGACCTATGAGGATTTCACCCCCGACAAGACCAAGGCGCGGCACGGATCGCTCAAGGATTGGGTCTATGAGGAGATGGGCATCATCTGCTTCTCGACCGAGTTGTGGGATCTCGAACGCGCGGCCGGTGTCGAGAAGAAGGGATACTACAATCTTGGCCCTCGGGATGCCGAGACGCAGGAAAAGATCTTCAACTGGGTTCTGGAAAACGTCGGCGCGCACGGGTTTCGGGATTGGGAATCCTTCGATCACCCGCAACTAGGCCCGGTGGAGATCGGCGGAATGGTCTATATCTGGTCCTACCGGAACCCGCCCGGGCGGTTGCTGGAGGAGATCTGCCGCAACAACACGCTCTTCAACCTGCGCCACGCCGCCGCCGCCCCGAGGGTGGAAGTCGACGATGTCACGGTCCAGTCGCTCGGCGCGAACCTCTTCAAGGTTTCTGCTGTCGTCTCGAACCACGGCTACCTGCCCACCAACCTCTCGGATGTGGCGATCGAGAACAAGGTGGCACGGCCCGTCACCATCGAGATCGACCCGGAGGGCGCAGAACTTGTGATGAACCCCGGAAAGGCCGATCTGGGCCATCTCGCCGGGCGCAACGAGCGGCGCTATGCATGGTCCCCCTGGGGCCAACAGTGGTCCGCGGTGACGAAGAAGGTCGAATGGCTTGTCCGCGCGACGGGCACGGATCCTGCGGTGACGGTCAAGGCCGTATCGGAGAAGGGCGGGACGCACCGGCGCATGGCGCGCCTCGCCTGACAGACACGCTCAGAGATCGTCGAAACTCGACGCGTTCGCGGCATATAGGCGCGCATAGAGCCCGCCTGCCGCGACCAGCGCATCATGCGTGCCGCATTCGACGATGCGCCCCTCGGACAGCACGATGATGCGATCGGCGTTGCGGATCGTCGCGAGCCTGTGGGCGATCATCAGCCCAGTGCGACCTTCGAGCACCCGGACAAGGGCGCTCTGGATGCGCTGCTCGGTTTCGCTGTCGATGCTTGAGGTCGCCTCGTCGAGCACGAGGATCGGGGCGTCGGCGACCAGCGCACGGGCAAAGCTGATGAGCTGGCGCTGTCCCATCGACAGGTTCGCCCCCCTTTCCGTCAGCATTGTCGCGTATCCGTCGGGCAGGCGGCGGATCAGGTCATCCGCGCCGACGATCCGGGCCGCCTCGATGATAGCATCGTCCGATGCAGCGCTGTTATAGCGGATGTTCTCCATGACCGTGCCGGTGAACAGATAGGGCTCCTGCAGGACCATCGCGACATGCCCGCCAAGGCTCTGCTGCGTCACGTCGCGGACATCGCGTCCGCCCACCAGCACCGCGCCGATCTGGACATCGTAGAAGCGGTGGACCAGCGACATGATACTCGACTTGCCCGATCCGGTCGGCCCGACGATGGCGACCGTCTCGCCCGGTTCGACCCGAAAGGTGATATCGTGCAGAACGGGGCGGGCCGGATCGTAACCGAAGGTCACGCCCCTGAATTCGACCGAGCCGTCGGCGTCGCGCGGCAGGTCCGTCGCGGAAGGGGCATCGGCGACGGTCAGGGGCACGTCCAAGACTTCGGTCAGGCGCTGCCCCGATGCCATTGCGCGCTGCATCACCGAATATTGCAGGGTCAGCGACCGGATCGGATCGAAGAACCGCTGGATGAAGAAAAGAAACGCGACGATCACGCCGATATCGAGCGTGCCCTGCGCGACGCGCGCGCCCCCCACAAGCACGACGACCGCCATCGCCAGCCCCGTGAGCGTGTCGACCACCGGCACGAGAACCTGCGCGAGCCGCGATGCGTGAAGCTGCGCATCGAGGTTGCCGCGCGCGCGGTCGTCGAAAAGCTGCAGGTTCAGGGTCTGGCGCGTCATGCCCTGCACCGTGCGCACGCCGTGGATGGCCTCGGCCAGCGCGCCGTTCACGACCGAATTAGCCTCATGCGCGCTGACGAAGGCGGCACGCGCGCGCGGCAGCCAGACGATCCGCGCTACCGCCAGAACCGGCAGGATGATGAGCGTCAGAAGCCCGAGCGTCGGATCGAGCCAGACCATGCACACCACGATCCCGACGAGCAGGACAAGATCGCCGATGGAGGTGACCGAGGTTTCGAGAAACTCCTGCATGGCGTTCACATCGCCTTGCAGCCGCGACATCAGTCGACCGACTTCGGTCTTGTCCATGAACCCCATCGACACGCGCTGCAGATGGCTGAACATCGCGGTGCGGATATCGAACAGGACGTTTTCGGCAACGCGGCCGACGGTGCGCTCCTGCACGAAACTTGCGATCGCGTTGATCCCGATCACCGCCACGAGTATCCCGACCGACCACAGCAGCGTGGCCCGCCCCGATGTCCCCTCTGCCAGCCCGTCGTCGATCGCGATACGGATGATCAACGGGATCGCAAGCTGGGTCGCGGTGAAGACGAGGACGGCAACGACCGAGGCCCAGACCTGCCGCCGATAGGGGCGCACGAAGCCCCAGATGCGGGCAAGGATGCGCGGATCGAAGACGCGGCCAAAGATCTCTTCCTGCACGCGGTGGGAGCCCACGACCGCGCGCGGGGGACGGGGGCCGCCCTGGTGCAGTTCGGTGTTCTCGCCGTCCATCGCGTCACTCATGGCTGCGCTTGCCCGTGAGCCAGCGTCTGCATACGGTGGAGCGCGGCATAGCGCCCCCCGAGAGCGATAAGGTCGGAGTGGCGTCCCTCCTCGACGATGCGCCCGCGATCAAGCACCAAAATACGATCTGCATGGCGCAAGGTGTTCAGTCGGTGCGCAATCAGGATCGTGACGCGACCCTGCGCGCCTGCCTTGAGCGCATCGAGGATGCTTTCCTCAGTGCGGGCGTCGATTGCGGCCGTCGAGTCGTCGAAGACCAGGACGTCGGGCTTCAGGATCAGGCTGCGCGCTATCGACAGACGCTGCCTCTGCCCGCCCGAGAGCGATGAGGCGCGCTCTCCCACCACGGTGCGATATCCCTCGGGCAGCGTGGCGATATGGCCGTGAATCTGCGCCTCGGCGCTCGCCTGCACGATGCGCGGAGAAGCTGCCCACGGATCGCCATAGGCGACATTGTTTTCGAGGCTCGTCGTGAACATGAACACGTCCTGCTGCACCACCGCCACCGATCGGCGCAGCGAAGCCAGCGAGACAACGCGCAGGTCCTGTCCGTCGATGGTGATGCGGCCCGCGGAGACGTCGTAGAATCTAGGGATCAGATGGGCGATGGTCGTTTTGCCGCTGCCCTGCGGCCCGACGATACCGATGATCTCGCCGCGGCGAGCATCAAAGGAAATCCCGTCAAGGACCGTGGCGTCGGGCGCGGACGGATAAGCGAAGGACACCCCCTCGAAGCGCAGCCCGCCTTCGGTCACGGCCAGATCCGGAGCGCCAGGCCTGTCGCGGACGGCCGGCTCGAGATCGAGGAGCGCGAATACCCGGGCGCCGCAGGTCGAGGTGCGCGCGAAGGCGTTCACGAGCATCCCGAGTTGTCGCACGGGCATCTGGAGGATGGTCATGAAGGTCAGGAATGCCGTGAGTGTCCCGAGCGTGATCTCGCCCGCCTGCACCTTGAGGCCCCCGATCAGTAGCACGAGTGCCATCGCTGCGAGGTACGAGAGTGTCATCGCCGTCGTCGCCGTCACGCGCAGGTCAACCCTTTCGTGCGAGAGATCGAGCGCGCTTGCGGATGCCGCGTCGAATTTCGCCATCTCGTGCGGACCGGCGGAGAAGGCGCGCACTACGCGGATGCCTGCGAGGTTTTCCTCCATCACCCGAGAGAGGACGGACAGCCGATCCTGCAGGTCGAGCCAGGTCTTGCGCAAGCGCAGTTGCGAGACCGACGACTTCCACCCGACATAGGGCACGAACGACAGCGCGATGAGGGCGAGCAGGGGATCGGTCGCGATCAGCATCCATCCCCCGACACCGATGAGGATGAACAGCAGCACGATCCGCACGAGACCCGTGGCAAAGAAGATCCGCGCCCCGTCGAGGTCGAGCATGCCGAGCGTGATGAGTTCTCCCGAATGAACCCGGTCGTGAAAGCCGAAGGAGAGGTTCTGGATCTTGTCGTAATAGGCCTGCCGCAGCCGATACCCTGTCCAGTGCCCCACGCTCTCGGAGAAATAGTTCTGAAGGGTCGTGAAGCCTCCGCGCAGGACCGATACGCCGAAGACAAGCGCAGCCGTCTGCCACAGCGCCGCCTCTGCCGCCCCCCTGTCGACGGCTGAGAGCACCACTTGCATCTGGTCGACCGCCCGTCCGAGGAGGATGGGAAGCCAGAGTTGCAGGCTGGAGGCCACGATCGTCGCTACGATCGCGAGCGCGGCCTGCACGGGCGTGTCGAGCGCCATGCGGCTGATGCGCAGGATCGTCCGCAGACCCGTGCCCCACGACGACGTGTCCGTCAGGGCCATGATCTCGACCCGCGGTTGCCCCGGATCAGACGCGGCGTGCATGCGGCTCTCCTGCAGGAGCGGGGCGGCGTTTCAGGACCGGCCGAAATGCTCCATGATCGCAGCCGCGTACTTGATGCCGCTGATGTATTTGTCGATGTGGATGTTCTCGTCGGGGGCGTGAAGATTGGCGCCGGGGTTTGCAAAGCCTGTCAGCACGCAGGGGATCCAGACATGGCGCAAGATCGCCCCCTCGGCGGACACCCCGTTGACGACCGGCAACTCGCCGTAGACTTCGGTTGCGGCGGCAATGATCGCCTGGCTGATGTCTTCCCTGACGCTGATCTTGTAGGGCGGTTCGGCACCGTCGAAGGCGCGCACCTCGATGTGCCCGAACCCGTGCTTGACAAGATGCGCCTTGAGTTTTGCGATCGCTGCATCGGGCTGGATGTTCGGGATCAGCCGGAAATCGAGCCGCACCCGCGCCTCGTTGGGGACGATCGTCTTGGTCCCCGGGCCGGTATAGCCCGCGATGATGCCCTGGATGTTGGCCGTCGGCTCATAGGTCCGGGCACGGATGGCATCGATCCCGTCGCGCCCGAGCGCGAAGCTCTCGATGCCCCATTCGCGTTTCATCTCGGCGGTATCGACCCGGGCTGCCTTGTCGCGAAGCTGTTCCTCGTCGTCCGGACCAAGCTGCCAGATGCCCTCGTTCCAGCCTTCGATGAGGATGTTGCGGTCGCGGTCCAGGATCGTGTTCAGCGCCCAGACCAGATCCCAGACCGGCGCCGGCACGAGCGGGAAGTTCAGCGAGTGGATGTCCGACTTCGCCCCGCGCGCCACCAGTTCGACAAAGAGCACCGACTTGAGGCCGAGCGAGACGTCCGGCACGTTGGTGCCCGTCTCGATCGAGCCATCGAGGCAATGCATCCCGTCCGCCGCGAGCAGCGCCTTATTTCGCGCAGCCCAGGCGGCGAGGTTGGGCGATCCGATCTCTTCCTCGCCCTCGATCAGGAACTTGAGGTTCGCAGGCACCTCTCCGCGCACCTGCAGGAACGCCTTGGCCGCCTTGGTGAAGGCCAGCACGCCCGACTTGTTGTCGGTCGCCCCGCGCCCATAGAGCACGCCGTCCACGATCGCGGCCGACCACGGGCCCCCGTGGCTCCAGGCCTCGATCGGCTCGGGCGGCTGCACGTCGTAATGGGCGTAGCACAGGATCGTCTTGGCGGGCTTTCTGGCCTGAAGATGGCCGAACACCACGGGCGGCCCTGCATCGAGCTCATGAAACTCCGCCGGCAGGCCATCGCGGTGCATCATCTCGCGCAGGAGCGTCGCGCAGTCGCGCAGGCCGATGTCCTGGGCGGAAACCGAGGGCTGACGGACGAAAGCCTGCAGATCGGCGACGCATTCCTCGGCATGGGCATCGATCCAGTCATAGACGGCCTGCATGGTCATTCGGAAACTCCTTGCGACAGGTCCCAGGCATTGAGCCGTTGACCGGACAGATGGCTCGGGCGGTCGGACGACAGATAGGCGAAAGCCGGGGCAAGACGGATCGGATCGACCCATTTGGCCCGCGCCTCGGGGCCATAGGTGGTTTCCGACATGGGCGTGTGCATGAACATGCCGGGCGTGATCGTGTAGCTCATGATGTTGTGGGCGGCCCCCTCCATCGCGAGGCATTTCGAGAAACCCTCGAGCGCGTGCTTGGCGGCGCAATAGGCGGTCTCGTCCACGAACCCCTCGATGCCAGAGCGGGACGAGACGAAGATCAGCGCCCCGCCGCCCTGCGCGCGCATCCCCGGCCAGACCGCCTTCGTCAGCTGGAAGGCCGCCTGGATGCCGACATTCATCGTTGCCTGAAAGGTTGCAAGGGTCACGGTCTCGATAGGCTCGACACGCAAGATCGCGGCATTGTGGATCAGGGTGTCGATCGGGGGCAGGTCGGCGGCCGCGCGCCGGGTCGCCGCCGCATCCGAGAGATCGACCGTGATGGCCTCGGCGCCGGGGCAGAGCGCGGCCGTCTGGCGCAGGCCCGCCGCATCCCGGTCCATGAGCACGAGGCGCGCCCCTCGCGCGGCGAAGTGGCGCGCGATGGCAGCGCCAAGGCCCTGCGCGGCGCCCGTGACGAGCACGGTTTCAGGCATCGATCTGCTCCGGCCGGACCCAGCGACGCTCGGTGCCCGAAACCCGCACCGCATCGAGCACCCGCTGATTGGCGAGGCCATCGGCAAAGGTCGCGCCGCGACGCAGCGCGCGCCCCTCGGCTATCGCGCCGCAGAGCTCGCGCAGCACGGCGACGACCGAGACATTCCAGATCCCCTTGTTTAGGCCCGGGAGCGCGGCGTTGGGATCGGGCTCGGTGATCTCCTCGAACCCCTGCCCCGCCTTGGCGAACCACAGTTTTTCGTCGTCGTTCGAGAGCGTGATCGTGCCCTTCGATCCGAACACCTGCGTATGATTGCCCATGTTGTGAGCGGCGACGCCAGACATGAACACCTGCACGAGCGCGCCGCGCTCCATCTCGAGGCCGAACCATGCCACGTCGTCGGCCGTTGCTTGCCAGGGAGCGCCGGAAACCTTGTCTCGGCGGTCGGGCACCATCACGGGCGCGGCACCGGTGACCCATGCCACGTCGCCCAGCCACCAGCGGACCATGTCTACCTGGTGGCTGCCGTTCGCACCGAGGCGTCCGCCGCCCTGGGATGCATCACTCCACCAGTCTCCGATCGGGCGACTGGCAGGGTCGGCCCAGCTCGCGCCGATGTTGGTGATGTTGACATGCCGGATCTCGCCCAGATCGCCTTGCGCAATCATCTCGGCGATCCGTGCCCGGTTGGGGTTAAAGCGCAGTTCGTGATCGATCATGTGCAACCGCCCTGCCGCTGTCGCCGCATCGAGCATCGCACGCGCCTCGGAGGCGTTCATCGCTGTGGGCTTCTCGCACAGCACGTGCGCGCCGCGCGCAAGCGCCGCGAGGGTCTGGGGGGCGTGAAGTTTCGTGGGGGTCGCGATGCAGACAAGGTCGAGTTCGTGCCGCGACAGCATCGCCTGCCAGTCGTCATAGGCGTGCGGGACGCTGAAGCGCTCCGCGCAGGTGCGCGCGCTCTCGATCCTGCCCGAGGCGATCGCCACGACCTCGGCACCCGGAACATGGGCGAGTGCCGGGAGATATGCGTCGCGGGCAAAACTTGCCCCGATGATTCCGATCTTCATGGTCATGGTCCCTAGCGCCGTTCCTTGAGCCGCGGATCGAGAAAGTCGCGCAGCCAGTCCCCGATGATGTTGAAGCTGAGCACCGTCAGCACGATGGCGAGGCCCGGAAAGATCGCCAGCCACCACTTGTTGGCAATGAGTTGCTCGCGGCTTTCGGCCAGCATGGATCCCCAGGTCGGAACCGACGGTGGCACCCCGAGCCCGAGAAACGAGAGCGCCGCCTCTGCCAGGATCACCGATGCAACGTTGAAGGAGGCGATCACCGTCAGGGGGGCCACGATATTGGGCAGGATGGTCCGGAAGATGATGGCGGCCGTGCTGTCGCCGAGCGCGCGCGCGGCCTCGACGAACTCCTTCTCGCGCAAGGACAGGGTCTGGCCGCGCACGATTCGCGCATAGGTGACCCATTGGCCAATCCCCAGCACGAGGATGAGGTTCAAGACACCCGGCCCGAGCACCACGAGGAACATGATGGCGAGCAAGATGAAGGGGAATGCAAGCTGGATGTCGCCCAACCGCATGATCACGTCATCGATCCAGCCGCCGAAGTAGCCCGACACGAGGCCCGCCGTCACGCCGATCACGCCGCCGACCGCGATGGCGCAGACCCCGACCAGCAGCGAGATCCGCGCGCCGTAGAGCAACCTCGAAAAGACGTCGCGACCGAGCGCATCCGATCCGAGCCAGAAGGTCGAGCCCCGCGCACCCTCGGCCATCGGCTCGGCCAGACGCAGGATGATGTTCTGCCTGTTGGGATCGAGCGGCGCGATCGCAGGCCCGAAGATGGCAACCATCGCGACACCGAAGAGGATCAGGAGGGCGAGAAGCGGCCATTTCGCAGCCACCATGCTGCGGATGGCGCGACCGAGTTCGCGCCTGAATTCGGATCCGCGTTCGGGGGCAAGCCGCGTGAGGCCGTCGCTGTTGAATTCCGTCATGGCTGCGACCTCTAGAGTTTGACGCGTGGGTCGATCCGCGCATAGACGAGGTCGACGATGAGATTGAGGCTGATGAAGATAACCGACAACACCACGACCGCCGCCTGCACGACAGGAATGTCGCGCTGGTTGATCGCGTTGAAGACAAGTCGACCGATCCCCGGATAGCTGAACACCGTCTCGATCACGACGACACCGCCGAGCAGGAAGCCGAATTCGAGCCCGATCATCGTGATCACGGGCAGCCAAGCGTTGCGCAGAGCGTGATGGACCACCACGGCGCGCTCGGTCAGCCCCTTCGATCGCGCCGTGCGGACGTAATCCTGGCTGAGGACCTCGAGCATCGAGGAGCGGACGAGGCGCGCGTTGCGTGACAGGGAATAGAAGCCGGCAGCGATGCCGGGCATGATGAGATAGTAGACCGCTTGCGGAAGGCTGAAGAACGCTGTCGCGAACTCGCCCTGAAGCAGCGGCATGAGGAAGGGCACATGCCCCGAGATCGGCAGCAGCCGCAGCGAGAGCCCGAACAGCAGGATCATCATGATGCCGAGCCAAAATCCCGGGACGGACTGGCCGAACATCGCCATCGTCATGATGCCGCCATCGACGGGGGTGCCGCGGTAGAGCGCCGCGAAGACGCCCAGCGGCACGGCGAGCGTGATTGCGAAGGTCATGGCGAAGATCGTCAGTTCGATCGTCGCAGGCAGGGCGCCCAGCACGATGTCCATCGCGGGCTGGCGATAGCTGAGCGAATTGCCGAATTCGCCTTGGGCGATGTTGCCAAGATAGGTCAGATACTGGATGTGCAGCGGCTTGTCGAATCCGAGCGCCTCGCGCACCATCGCGATTTCTTCTTCGGTCGCGCGTTCGGACACGAAGAGATAGGTGGGATCGCCCCCGATCTGCAGCGCGATGAAGCTGATCAAGGTGACTCCGAGGATGACGACCACGCTTTGCAGCAGGCGTCGGGCGATGAACGTCCACATGTGGGATTTCCTCGGGCGAAAAACGGAGAAAAGGGCACGCCGCGCGGGAACGAACCCCGCGCGGCGCTCGAGTCACGTCACTTCAGGCCGGTCGCGAAGAGGTAGACCTTCTCGTCCGGACGGGCCACGAAATCGACCCGCTCGCTGACGCCGTAGAAGTCCGGCTGGAAGTACATGTGCAGCCACGGGCCGTCGTCGTAGAAGACCTTGAGCATCTCGTCGATGATCACGCGCTGCTCTTCGGGGGTCTTGGCATTGGCGATGTCGGCCCAGCGGTCGAACCAGCGCGGATCGTTCCAGTGGGTGTAGTTCGTGCCCGACTCGACGCGTGCGAGGTCGGTCATGTCATAGAGCGGCGACCAGAGCGCACCGCCCGAGCCGAGGAAGAACAGCGGGCCCACGTTCCGCTCGCGGATGAGCGGCACATAGACCGATGCCCATTCCATGATGTCGACTTCGACCTTGAGGCCGACATCCTCGAGGTACTGCGCGATGGCCAGAACGACGTTCTGGTCGTTCAGATAACGTCCACGCCCCGCCTGGAAGCGGATCGTGAAGCGCGTTCCGTCTGCCGCGCGCGGCCAGCCGGCCTCGTCGAGCAGCTTTTCAGCCATCGCCGGATCATAGGGGTAGGGTTCGAGCGACTTGTTCGCGTTGGGCGGGTTCACGATGCCCGTGGCGCGGACGCATTCGAAGTTCAGCAGCTGCTTGCAGATCGTGGGAACGTCCACCGCATACTGAAGCGCGCGGCGCACGTTGGGATCTTGGATGGCGTCGCCGCCGGGCATCGCCTTGAACGCGTCAGAGAGGTTAAAGCCCACATACATCCGGCGAGTGCCCTGAACGGCCTGGACCTTGGCATTCCCGCTGGCGTTGACGGCGTCGATTTGGTCGGGTGCTACGTTCGTGATGATGTCGACGTTGCCCGCGATCAACTCGGCCGAGCGGGTCGATGCTTCGGGGATGATCCGCCAGATGATCTTGTTCATGCGGGCCGGCTCGCCGACCTTTTCGAGCACGACCTCGGAGCCCTTGGTCCAGCTGATCAGCTTATAGGGGCCCGAACCGATGGGGTTCGCTGCCGCCTCGTCGAGGGTCATCTTCTCGTAGCTGTCCTTGCAGTGCAGATAGACCTCGGCCAGCAGGCCGAAGGCGATCGGGTTCTTGCGCCCGACGGTGATCTGGACGCGGCGGTCATCGAGGGCTTCGGCGCTCTCGAATCCGACGGAGGAAAAGACGAAACCGGGGGTGTTGCCGGTGAAGCCGTTTGCCTTGTCCTTGGCGCGGTTGAAGGTATAGGCCGCATCCTCGGCTGTCAGGGCCTCGCCGTCATGGCAGGTCAGCCCTTCGCGGAGGGTGTAGACATATTTCAGCCCATCTTCCGAGATCTCGAGGTTCTCGGCCAGATCGGGCGAGACGGTGCCGTCGCCGCCAATCGAATAGAGCGTGCCGAAGATGTGCCGCGCGATGTTGGCGTTGTCCCGTGACGAGATGTTGGCCGGCTCGAAGGTGGTGATGTCGGCCGACAGACCAACCACGATCGTGTCGTCCGGGGGACCCGCGAGGGCCGAAGACCCCATGAGCAGGGCCATGGCCCCTGCCGCGGTTAGGTGTCGAAGAGTCGTCATTGCGTCGTCCTCTCTGTTGGTGGTCGTCACTTACGGGGTGGCCCAGACCGGCTCCGCAGCCGCGATCTGGACATTCAAGTCTTTGGACTGGCCGGTCTTGGCCGCAGCGATGCAGGCCTCGACCATGCGGAGCGATTTCAGGTGATCGGCGCCGGAACAGGGCAGCGGTCCCTCGCCGCGCAGATGCGCGGAGAAGTCGGCCCACAAGGCTGCAGCGTCATCGATCCAGAGTTCGAAGGGGGGAAGGGGGAAGGGCGTCAGCGCTGGATCGTCGCGTCTGGCGAAGGCCAGGTCCCCGAACATGTCGCGCTGCACCACGATGCCGTCTCTGCAGTCGCTCCGCCAATCGAACCCGAGTTTGTCCCAGTTTCCCGCCCAGGTGCCCTGATAGGTCACCTCGAGCCCGCCCTCAAAGGTGATGAGGGCCGAGACATTCGCGTCGCCCGCATACATCGACCACGAGGGGTTCCAGGTTCGCGCCGAGATCGAGACGGGCTCGCGCCCGTAGACGTGGCGCATGAGATCGAAATGGTGGATCGACTGTTCCCACAGCATCGGCTGATCCATCGTCAGCGGATACTTGTTGAGCCGCGCCTGCCGCCCGTCGCGCCACCGCTCATAGAGAAAGCGCCCGAATTCCGGCGCCCCTAGCGCATCTTCTGCCATCAGCCCCCGCAGCGCCCGCGTCACGGGCAAGTAGCGGAAGTTGAGGCCGACACTCAGCGCGACGCCCGCCTGAGCGGCTGCGGCAACATGAGCTGTCGCGCTTGCGAAACTGTCGGCAAGGGGCTTTTCCGCAAGGATGGCGAGCCGTGAGCGGCAGGCCGCGGCAATCTGGCCATCGCGCCCCGCGGGTGGGGTGATGAGGATGACGGCATCCGCCTGCACGGCGGCGGCAACGTCGTCGAGCGTGCTACCCCCGACTGCGCCCGGCAGTTCAGCGCAGGCCGCATCGACCGCCGCGCGGTTCGTATCGACAACGCCCACGATCCGAGCGGCGCGATCATCGCCGAGCACGCGCCGCCAGACCCGCGAGCGGGCGCCGAGCCCTACGAGGATGATGCGCAGTGCCGTCATGCCGCGAGCCTCGCTGCGCAGAGGGCGTCGATCACCTCTTCGGGGCGCGTCCAGCTAAAGCCCTCGAGAGCGGCAACCGTGCTTGGCCGCATGGGTGCCTTGGGTGTGGCGGCCGGACGCGTCTCGATACGCAAACCGGGGATGCGTGCAGCGATCCGGGCCGCCATGGCGCTGTCGGTCATGCGGTGGGGGCTCCCGAAATGCAGAACCCGCCCCGCCGGGGGTGCGGCGAGCAGGCGAACCATGGCCGGCGCGAGATCCTCGGCCGCTGTCCAGTCGCGCAGCGGATCGGTAGAGGCCAGCGGGACGGCCTCGCCTGCCCGGGCGGCGGCGACCATCTCGGCCATCGGCGAGACGCGCGCCCGGGTCGGGCGCGACGCCTCGGCAAGGCCGCAGATGTGGCCAAGCCGCAGCACATGTGGGGCGGTTGCGGCGCCAAGAACTGCCGGGACCACGATCTCTCCCGCGCGCTTCGCCGCCGCATAGGGCCCCGATCCGGAAGGTTCCGACCGGTCCGTCAGGTCGGCATCTCCGTCGCCCGCGGCAAAGACCCCGGTCGAGGAGAGGAAGACGAACGCCCGAGGCGCCATCGCCTCGGCAAGCCCGAGAGCGGCAAGCAGCGGCAGCATGTTGCGGCGCAGGTGCTCGGCAGGGGTGATGCCCAGCGCCTCGGGCCCTGTCGTGAGCGCGGCCGCGTGGATGATGACATCCGCCCGAGACAGTTCGGGCAAAGGGCCCCCGAGGTCGGCGCAGACCAGTTCGGCCTCTGACAGGCGCGCCCGCGCGGGGACGTCGAAGGTGGTATCGAGCGCGCAGACCTGCCACCCGAGGCGCAAGAAGCCTCCGGCCAAGGCGCTTCCGACGAAGCCCCCGGCACCGGTGATCAGGGCGCGCCCGACGGTCACGCAGGCACCTGCGCGATGCTCTCGGGATCGAAATCACCGAGCGAGCGGGTGTGGTCGGAAATCAGCGCCACCGCGAGGTCGAGATCGCGCGCCACGAGCGCATTCACGATCGGCGGGTGGTTCGCGGCGATGTCCGCCAGTGGTACCCGGCGATCGTTGCGCAAGGCCATGATCTGGTGGACGCGCAGATAGATGCTGTTCCACGACGCAAGCAGGAGGTCGTGATCAGCAAGCCGGATCAGCAGCCGGTGGAATCGTTCATCCGCCGCCACCAGACCGTCGCGGTCTTCGACGGCTGCCGCAGCTGCCATCTGGTGGCAGGGTTGCCACAGCGCGGCTACGTCCGCACCCTTCTCGATGATGCGACGCACGGCCACCACCTCGTAGACTTGGCGCATCTCATAGGTTTCGGTGACCTCGCGCGCCGTGAGGGGCTTCACACGCTTGCCCTTATAGGCCGCGGTCTCGACCAGACCGTCCGCCTCGAGGATTTGAATCGCCTCGCGGATGGGGGCGCGGCTGACGTTCATCTGCTCGGCCAGCGCGGTTTCGACGATGACGGTGCCGGGGCGCAGCTTGCCGCTGACGATGGCCTTGCGGATCCGATCGGCGATCTGAAGGCGCAAGGGAATCTGCTCGATTGGCGCGAGGCCCTGATCGGCCATGGCGGTATCTTGGGTAATCTCTTCGACAAGATGTTCAGACAAGGGCATGGTCTCCGTTGCAAATGGCGGCCGCCTCCCTGATGGCCGCATCCTGTGTGGAACTTGGTGCGACCAGGGGCGGTCGCACATGGGCGAAACCGGGATCGTCCATCTGCAAGGCCACGACGGCCTTCACGGCGGGGATCAGCGGCAACTTCTCGAACGCGCTTCTGGCGGCTTCGGCCTGCGCCAGGATCGCGGGCTGCGCGTCGGTCCCGAGCGCACGGATCAGGGCGGCGATGCCTGCGGCGTTCACGTTCGCCGTGGCACTGATGCAGCCCGCGCCTCCTGCCGCGACGTTGCGCGGCAAGAGCGCCTCGGAGGCGGAATAGAATTCCAGATGCGGGAAAGCAGCGATCAGTGCGGCCGTGTTGTCCCAGTTGCCTGAACTGTCCTTGAGCCCCGCGATCACCCCGGGGAACGCCTCATCGAGCCGTGCGATGAGGTCTGCGGTGATGGGAACGCCCGTCATCTGCGGGATGTGGTAGAGATAGATCCGAAGGCCCGGTCCGACAGCCTCGATCACCCGCGCGTAGGAGGCAAAGAGCCCCTCGGTGCTGACGGGCTTGTAGTAGAAGGGCGGCAGCATGAGCACGCCCAGTGTACCAAGGGCGAGCGCGTGCGAGGTGAGGCGGATCGTATCCGAAAGGGCGGCGCATCCCGTCCCCGGGATCATGCGCTCTGGCGTGACGCCTCCGGAGGCGAGGGCTTCAAGCCCGCGCATGCGCTCGTCGACACTGAGTGATGCGGCCTCGGACGTCGTGCCGAAGGGCGCAAGGCCATCGGCACCCTCGGCGATCAGATACCTGCCGAAGGCCACGAGGCGCGGCAGGTCCACGGTCAGATCCGCGCGGAACGGGGTAATGGCAGGCACGAAAAGGCGCGGCACATGAGTCATGACAATGTTCCGAGGCTGCTCTTGGCTGGCAGGGTGATGTGGCGCGGCGTGATCTGCGCCAGCACGTCGTCATCGGCGGCACCGCGCCACATCAGCACGGCAAAGGCTCCTGGCCGGTCCAGCACCGTGATCCCGGCGTGCCAGACATCCCGGCGATAGATCACGCCCATCGAGCCCGGCATCAGGAAGCACAGCACACGCGCCGCATCGGGCTGGCCGTCCGCATCCTTGGGCGCAACCGTCACCAGATAGCGCGACACGTCCATGGGCACGAAGGCCTGCGCCGAATGCGGATGGCGCTCGACCTGGTCCAGTCGGGTTGGCAGGGCGGAGACTGCGACGCTGTTGATGTGGAACTGCAGCGAGAGCCCCGGGACCGGCGTGATCCAATCGCTCAGCATTCGCCGGTCACCCGAGGTCGAGGGCGGCTCGATCAGTGCGCCGAACGGGGCGAAGGTGCTGGCATCGGGGGCGATCGCGACCAGCATCACGCACCCTTCCGAACCGGAGGTGGCACGTTGGCGCGCCAGTGCGCCGCGATGTCAGCGCGCCTGCAGACCCATGCCTGCGGATTGCCCGCAATGTGGTCCATGAACCGCTGGAGGCCCACGATGCGCCCGGGATGCCCCAGCACGCGCGGATGCATCCCGACGGACATGATCCGGGGGTGCAACGCCGCCTCAGCGGCAAAGCCCTCGAAGCTGTCGATGAGGAATTCGCCGAAGGCCCGCCCGGTTACCAGCGGTCCGCCGACCAGCTTCGCGTCGTTGGTGACGAGCGAATAGGGCACCACGAGATGCGCCTTGCCGACAACCTCGGTCCAATAGGGAAGGTCGTCGTTGTAGGCATCGCTGTCATAGGCGAACCCGCCATGCTCGACGACGAGCCGCCGGGTGGCGGTCGAGGGCCCGTAGCGGCAATAGAACCCCTCGGGCGGGCGCCCCATCAGATGCAGAAGCAGCGCATGTCCGCGCGCGATCTGGTCGCGTTCGGTCGCCTCGTCGAGAAGGTAGTGCTCGACCCAGCGCAGCCCGTGGCAGACAAGATCCCAGTCGGTCGCGCGCAGGGCTGCCACCGCATCGGGGTTGCGCTCGAGCGCCTGAGCCGCCGCAAAGACCGTGAGCGGCAGGCCGCGGTCGCGAAACAGCCGGAAAAGGCGCCAGAATCCGACCCGGCTACCGTATTCGAACATGCTCTCTGCGGCGAGATCGCGCTGCCCCACGGGCACGCGGGCCTGCGCGACCTCGGTCAGCGTGGTATCGGACCGGCCGTCGCCATCGCCGATCGAGTATTCTGCCCCTTCCTCATAGTTCAGCACGAAGTTGACGGCCACCCGACCGCCGTTCGGCCAGCTGATGTCTGGTGGAGCGGCGCCATAGCCCGCAAGGTCGCGCACATGATCCGTCACGTCAGCCACGCGTCCCTTCGACCTTGCAGAAGAAGCAGCACCAGTCGCCCGTCGTGACGTTTGGCAGCGCGCGCAGGCCGAAGAACATCCCGTCCGCCGGTGCCACGATTTCGCCGAGCGTATCGCCGAAGATGCTGACGATGCGGGCAATCCGCGTGCCCTTGGGCATCATGGTCAGGAATCTCACGCCGGGTTCGGGGATGTAGATCCCCGATGCCGGCGCGAGAAGCGCCTCCTGCTGGCCCCGGTAGCGCGGCGAGGGGTATTCCGCCTGACCGGGATACATCTTGTAGTGGCGCAAGATGTTCAGGATCGAATTCGCGAGTTCGCGGCCGATGCGCGCGAAGGCGTCGGGCGAGGTCGCCGAACGCCCCCCGAGTTCGACCGTGATGCCGACCTTGCCGATCTTCTTGAGATGCGCCATCGGGCTGCCCGAGGGGTTGAAGTTCGACATGATGCACCCCCAGCCGGGGCCCATCGCGGTCGCGAGTTCCACGCTTTCGGGCGACTCATCGACAAAGATCGACTTGTCCAGAAACGAATGCGCCCCGCCCGAATGGATCGAGATCTCGAAGTCCGCGACCTTCTCCATCGCGGCGGCATGGGCCGCGGCCACGCGCTCGGATAGGTAGCCGCCTGCCCGGCCTGGATAGATCCTGTTCATGTCATAGCTGAAGGTATCGAGCGGATTGCCGCGCTGGGCGGCCTCGAACGCCGGGACGTTGACCACAGGCACCATCACGAGGGTGCCTGACAGCTGCGACGGATCGACCTCGCGCAGGGCGATCTGGCAGGCGAGCGGGCCCTCAGGCTCGTCGCCATGGATCGCGCCATTGACCCAAAAGCAGGGGCCATCGCCAACGCCGTTGACGATCACGACCGGAATCTCCAGGGGCGTCCCCCCGGCAAGAGTCGTCACCGGGATGACCCCGCGGACGACCTCTCCTGGCACCGCGGTTGCCGTCCCCACGCTCACTGTCTTGCCGGCCATGTCCGGTCTTCCTCCCTCAGATGCCCTTGAAGGCTTCGTATTCTTTCAATTGTTCAGGCGTGTAGACCTGCATGAACTCGATCTCGATCCCGCCCGCTTCCTCGTCGAGGAAGGCGACCCAACCTTCGGGGTGGGGATGGGCGCCGTATTTCTGGCAGGCCTGGCAGATGCGCAGCGTCGCGCCCTGCGCCTGCGCATGGGCAAGGGCTGCCTCGATGTCGGTGACCTCGTAGCAGATGTGGTGCAGCCCCTCGGAGCCGCGCTCGCGGATCCAGCGGGCGAACCGCCCCTCGGGGTCCATCGATTCGCAGAGCTGGTATTCGATGCCGCCCAGATTGAAGAGCGCGACCTTGTTCTTCGACTTGGGATAGATCGTGATCTCCGTCTCGGCCGGGACGTGCAGATAGCGCGCATAGGCCGCGAGCGCCTTTTCGGCGTCCCTGACGCCGAACGCCATGTGCTTGATGCCGATCACGTTGGGGTTGTCACTCTTCATGGATTAGCCTCGTGCTGCGGCGGTTTCTGAACGGATCGCCTCGACGACGGCCTTCATGCGGCCGATCGCCTCGCGGATCTTCGGGACGGGCTGGGTCAGGGACATGCGGACGAAGTCGTCGGTGTGATCCCCATAGATGATGCCCGGATAGATCATCACACGACCTTCGGCCAGGAGGCGCTCGCAGAAGGCGCTGGCCGGGATGCCCGTGACCGAGACGTCGGCATAGACATAGAACGCGCCCTGCGGTTCGGCATGCGGAATCCCGAGCGAGGCCAGCCCCTCGCACAGGGCGCGGCGCCGCTCGTCATAGATCGCGCGCATCTCTTCGACGCAGTCCTGCGGGCCGCTCAGCGCCGCGAGCGCCGCGTGCTGGCTAACGGCCGCGGTCGAGATCGCGAAGGCGTGGTTGATTTCCGCCAGCGCCGGAATGAGGCTCGGCGGCCCCGCGAAATATCCGACGCGCCAGCCCGTCATAGCATAGGCCTTGGACATCCCCGACAGAGTGATCGTGCGCTCGAACATGCCCTCGAGCGCGGCGACCGGCTGGACCGTGTGGTTGCCATAGGTCAGGCGGGCATAGATCTCGTCCGAGATCACGACGAGGTCGTGCTCGCGCGCCACCTCGGCGATGCGCGCGATCTCGCCGGGCGGCGTGACGGTGCCGGTGGGGTTGTTGGGGTTGATGAGCACGAGGATCTTCGAGCGGTCGGTGATCGCGGCGCGCACCATCTCGGCGGTCAGGCAGAAATTGGTGGCCATCGTCGTCTTGATGTTGACGACCGTAGCGCCCGCGAGTTCTGCCGCCTGATGATAGGGGTTGTAGCCCGGACAGGGCACGAGGATCTCGTCGCCGGGGTTGAGCAGTCCGAGCGCGATCACGAACATCGCGTGCTGCCCGCCGGGCGTGACGACGATATTGTCGGGCGCGTAGTCCGCCCCGCCATGGGCGCGGATGTTGTCGGCGATCGCCTGACGCAGGGGCGGGATCCCGAGGGGGTGGGTATAGTGGGTGGCCCCCTCGGCCAGCGCCTTCTGGCCCGCTGCGATCACATGGGCGGGGGTCGCGAGGTCGGGATCGCCCCGGCCAAGCCGGATCACATCCGTCAGGCCCTCGGCGATGTCGGCCATGCGCGTGATGATGTGCGCATCCTTGAGCTTCACGCGTTCGGCGAGGCGGTTCGTCATGTCGGACATGCGCTCAGATCCCATAGATTTCGGAGTATTTCGCCGTCAGATGCTCGATGTAGGGTTCCGGATCGAGCGTCCGGCCGGTTGCACGCACGAGCAGCTCGTCGCGGGAATACCTGCGGCCGTGGCGATGGACATGTTCGGTCATCCATCCCCGCAAGGGCGCGTAGTCGGCGCGGGCCATCCCTTCAGCCACGGCGGCGTCCTTCTGGGCGACCTCGAACAGTTGCCCGGCCATGACATTCCCTATGGTATAGTTGCAGAAGGTGCCGATCTGGCCCGATGACCAGTGCACGTCCTGCAAGACGCCCACCCGGTCATTCGGCACATCGAGACCCAGATACTCCTTGATCTTGGCGTTCCACGCCTCGGGCAGATCGGCGACAGCAAGCGATCCGTCGATCAGCGCGGCCTCGATGTCGACGCGCAGCATGATATGGAAATCATAGGTCAGCTCATCGGCCTCGACACGGATGAAGCCTGGCGCGACGCGGTTGACGGCACGCCAAAACATCTCTGCGTCGATGTCGGCCAACTGTTCGGGAAATGCTGCGCGCGCCTCGGGAAAGTTCAGCTCCCAGAACTCGCGCGACCGCCCGACGTGGTTCTCGAACAGCCGCGACTGGCTCTCATGCGCGCCGAAGCTGACGCCCGAGACGGCATAGAGGCCGACCAGATCCGTCGCGAGCGGCGTGCGCACAAAGTCAGGATCGGCGTACTGTTCATAGAGGCCATGACCGGCCTCGTGCAGGCAACCGAACAGGCACATGGGCATCCATCGCTCGTTCACACGCGAGGTGATGCGGACATCATTGCGGGTGAAGGACACCTCGAAGGGGTGGACCGTGGTGTCGAGGCGCCCCCGATCGAGGTCGTAGCCAAGCTTCGTGGCCATCCTCAGCCCGAAGTCGAGTTGCGCCTGCTTCGGGAAGGGGCGCTGGAGGAAATCGATCCGCGGGCCGTCCTTTTGGGCGATGGCGCGCAGCAGCGGCAGCATCCCGGCCCGCAGGCGCGCGAACAGCGGGCGCAACGTTGCAACGGTCTCGCCCGGCTCGAACCGATACATGAGTGCGTCGTAGGGGTGCGCCTCGTAGCCGATGCATTCGGCCATCTCGCGGTTCAGCGCGACGGTTTCAGTCAGGACCGGGGCGAAGGATCCGAAATCGCCCGCCTCGCGGGCACGGGCCCAGATGTCCTGTCCGATCGAACCCGTTTCCGCGCGCCGCCGGACGAGATCGGCCGGGATGCGCAGATGATAGTCGATCGCCTCGCGCACCTGTGCGCAGATGACCCGCTCCACACTCTCGGCTGGCAGATGCGCAACCTCGGCATCGGCCGCGTCCAGCGCACGACGGGATTCGGACGCCACGAGGTGGTCCCGCGCCAGCACCGAGAGCGTCGCGAGTTGCTTGGCCCGCGTCTCTGCGCCGCCGGGGGGCATCATGACGCGGGCATCCCACGCAAGCACCGACTTGGCATTCAGCAAGTCGTTGACCTGCCCCATCCTTTCCAACAGCGCCGCGTAGCCCATTGATCCCGCTTCCGTCCCTTCCGCCGCCGCCTAGCTTTCCGATCGCGCCGGGCGATGAAATTGTCAGTTGTCGACAATCGACAAAAGCACTATCGTTTGAGTCGTCCGGGGTTGTCAAGGGAACATTCCCGACCTGACCGCGGCCACGACCGGAGAGAGGCATGACCGAAAGCCTGCGCTGGAACTTCGACGACCTCGTGGAAATGGCCGTGACCGGACAGGTCAGCCAGCCGACGATGCGCCCGAACGGATATCTTCACTGGCCCGACGGACGCGCAGCCATCCTGCCGGGCATGTCGGGTATCGCTTACAATGCCCGCGTCGGTGATCGCGCCTTCGGCTGGGCAGGCGACCATGTGGAACCAGGTGTCAGCATCGCCCATTCCGACGAGAAATCCGACATGGCGCTGCACTACCTGACCTGCATCGGCAACGAGGCCGAGGTGGTGACGGGGCTCGCCCGGGGTGCTCGCGGCATCGTCACGGGCGAGCATGCGCGCCTTCTGGTCGATTTCGCGCCCGAGGTTCTCGAGGATCTCACGATCGGGGATACCGTCCAGATCCGCGCTCGCGGACGCGGGCTCCGCCTGACCGACCATCCGGAACTGGAGTTCAAGAAGACCTCGCCCGCGCTCGCTCGGGCCTACGGGCTGCGGGTGGAGAACGGGCAGATCATCTGTCCGGTGGCGATGGAGCTTCCTGCCCGGATCATGGGGTCGGGCGCCGAACTCAACGCGGAATACGTCGATCAGGATCTGATGTCGGGCGACCGGGAACTGATGGCCGAGGCGGGCATCGACCGGATGCGGCTGGGTGATCTGATCGCCATCCGCAACGTCGATCACCGCTTCGGCCGCAGCTATCGCGAGGGCTGGGTCGCGATCTGCCTGTGCATCCACGGGGACAGCGTCATGACCGGCCACGGCCCGGGCATCCTGACCCTGATCACCGGCCCCGCCGACATGCTGGGCTTCGCCGTCGAGCCGGGCGCCAACATCGCGCAGACATTGAACATCCGGAGCATCGCATGACCCCCCCTCTGTCCACCAACTCTGCCGATCTTGTGGCAGTCTCAGTTGCGGGCCACATCGTGCACCCGGGCTTTCCCGGCCTGCCCGCGGAGCCCTATCGCCTCGCCTCGGACGGCACTGCCTTTCTGCTGCCGACCTATGGCGGGATCGTCTACAACGTCAGCGTGGGCGATCGCGCCTTTGGCTGGGCAGCGGACTGCATCCATCCCGGTGTCTCGATCCGCCAGTCCGAGGACACGCGCAACCGCGGCCTGAATGTCTATGCTTGCGTCGGGAACCGCGCCAAGGTGATGACAGGTCAGGCAGCGGGGACGACGGGCATCGTCACTGGCAAGTCCGGGCGGTTTTCGGAGCAGGTCATCATTCACTTTCCCAAGGCTGCGCGGGCCCGGATGGCGGTCGGCGATCAGATCACCATCCGCTCCGAAGGCATCGGCATGGCGCTGACCGATCATCCGTCGGTGATGCTCAAGGGGATCGGGCCGGATCTGCTCACGGCCTTGCCGCGACGAACCGAGGCCGGACGGATAGATTTCGGCGTGGTCGCCACGATCCCGGCGCATCTGGTCGGCGCGGGCCTCGGGCTCACGTCCGAGGGTGGCAGCCTGCACCTGCAATCGACCGACCGGCTCGAACTTGCGCGCCACGGGCTCGATGCGCTTCGGCTGGGCGATATCGTCGCCCTTGCCGACACCGACAGCCGCTACAACCACGGGTTCCTGCGCGGGGCGCGCGCGATCGGCGTCGTCTGCGCCACCGACGGGCCGCGCGCGGGCTTCGGCCCCGGCATTGCAATCCTGATGACCGCGCCAGCAGGTGAGCTTGGCAGCTTCGAGGCGCCGGGCACGAACATCGCGACCCTTCTGTCCCTAGAGCCCTGATCATGATCGCGATGACATCGGTGACCAGAACCAGCCTCGCGGCCTTCATGGTCGAAGGCTTCGTCGCACTCGGCCTGCCCCACGAGGATGCCGCGATCTTTGCCGATGCGCTGATCTTTTCCGAGCTGCGCTTTCACCCCGGGCACGGACAGGGGGTGCGCCGCCTGCGCCGGTATCAGGAGCGGATCGGGGCGGGCCTCGTCGATGTAAAGACGCGGATCGAGATCATCAAGGAAAGCCCGGCGCTTGCGCTGGTCGATGCCCACAACGGCATCGGCACCGTCGCGGCCGCGCGCGCCATGCAGATGGCCGTGCGCAAGGCGAAGGTCTGCGGCATCGGACAGGTGATCGTGCGCAATTCCACCCATTACGGCAGCAGTGCCGTGCATGCGTGCGCCGCAGAGGCGGCCGGGTGCATCGGCATCGCCTTCACGAATGCCGGCCCCGAGATGGCGCCTTGGGGCGGGCGGCAGGGAGCAGTCGGCACCAACCCGTGGGGCATCGCGGCGCCGACGGGGCTCGGTTTTCCGGTCGTGATGGACATCGCCCTGACCACGGCAGGCAAGGGCATGATGCAATGGCACGCGCGCGAGGGGCGCCCGATGCCGCGCGACTGGGCGCTCACGCCCGAGGGGCTCGAGACGGACGACCCCAACGCGGCGATGGCCGGCGCCCTTCTGGGGATCGGCCACTACAAGGGCTATGGCCTTGCCTTCATGACGGATGTGCTGACGGGCGTGATCGGCGGCGGCGGCTTCGGGCTGACGCCCTATGCCGATCCGGCACGGCTTGATGTCAGCCACACCCTCACGGCCATCGACATCGAATGGTTCATGCCACTCGCGGAGTTTCGCGCCCGCATGGACGAGTTCGCGCAGATGGTGAAGTCGCGCGCCCTGCGCCCCGGCTTTTCCGAGATCCTGCTGCCGGGCGAACAGGAGGCGCGCCGCGTCGCGCGCAAGTCGGCCAACGGGGTGCCGATCGACGACGAGGTTCTGGCCGATCTGCGCGCGCTCGGGGCCGAGTTGGGCCTGAATGCCAGGATCGAGATCGTCGGCCCCTACAGGGATCCAGTCCTGTGACGGTGGAGCCCCTCAGCCCCGCATTCCGTGCCATGGTGCGCGACAGGCTCCTTGCCCGTGCCGAACGCGCGGGGCTCGACGGTCTGCTGCTGCTCGCGCCGGGCAACGTCGCCTATGCCTCGGGATGGCTCTTTTCTGTCAACGAACGTCCCATGGGACTATGGCTACCAACCGGGGGCGAAGCGACGCTGTTCGTGCCGCACCTCGAACTTGAAAACGCTCTGGCAGTGCCGGGCGTCCGGGTCGCGACCTATGACGAATTCCCCGGACATACGCCCCCCGTTTTGTGGATGCTCGCGCAGACGGGCGCGGCGCGGATCGGGATCGATGCGCTCGAGGCACGGCTTCTGGCGGCTGCCCGTGACATCTGCACGCCCGATCTGGTCGACCACTGCCTGCCGGAACGCGCGATCAAGCACCCTGAAGAGATCGCGCTGATCAGCACCGCGGCAACCTATGCCGATCTCGTGCTGCGCCGCATGCTCGACCAGGCCGGCGACATCATCGCGCAAGGCGGCACGGAAATCGACCTGATGGCCGATTGCACGGGCCATGCGCGCGCCGCCCTCGCGCGCGATCATGGCGGTGCCTTCGGCGGGACCAAGACGGGCATCACGGCATCCGTTCATTCGGGCCCGCGTGCCGCCCTGCCCCACGGCAGCGTCATCGCGCGCAGGCCCCTGCCGGGCGAGCCCATCATCGCCGGGATCGGATGCAGCCTAGGCGGTTGTCACGCCGAAAGCGGGGTGACGCTGGTCTATGGTGATCTGAGCGCGGAGCAGCGCCGGATCATGCAGACGATGCAGGAGGCCAATGACGCCACCCGCGCCGCCCTCGATGCGCGTCTGCCGTGCCAGGATGTCAACGATGCCGCCCTCGCGCCAATCCGCGCGGCCGGGTTCGGGGCCGCCATCCGGCATCGTATCGGGCACGGGATGGGTGCCGAAGGGCATGAGGCACCGTGGTTGTCGCCCGGCGATCCTACGCCTGCGGCACCGGGCATGGTGTTTTCGTGCGAGCCCGGGATCTATCGGCCCGAACTCGACGGATGGCGCTGCATCGAAACCCTGATCGTCACCGAGGGGCGCACGCTGACCCCCAGCCGTTTCCAGTCCGACCACCCGTTTGACGCCCGAGTCATCCCTGCCTGAGGAGGCCCCGATGCCCGAACCCGCCGCCTGGCGCTATCAGAAGATCACCAAGCCGATGTTCGACCTGCCGGTCGAGGATCGCATCCTTGCCGGCCGGATCCTGACCATGGCTGGCGACGTCTTCGAGGCCGGATTCGTCCAGATCAAGGGCGGAAAGATCGCGGCGGTCGGGGCGCGCAAGGACATGCCTGCGGGTCAGGTCACGCAGACCGGCGGCACGATCATGCCGGGCCTGATCAACAGCCATGCGCATCTGAACTGGGATGGCATCCACGATCTGGCCCGCCAGTCGATGGACGATCCCAAGCCCATCAGCGCGTTCAAGGCAGCGGGCAACATGCTGAAATCCTTGCGTGCGGGTATCACCATGGTCCGCGATCTGGGGTTCCACGACATGAACCTCTATTCCAAGCAGGCCGTCGAGCAGGGCATCTTTCCGGGGCCGCGCTTGAAGGTCTGCGGGAACGCCATCATCCAGACCGGCGGCCACACCTATTGGGTCTGCCGCGAGGCGTCCGGTGCCGACGAGATGCGCCGCGCCGTGCGCGAACAGGTCAAGGGCGGCGCCGACCTCATCAAGATCATGGCCTGCCATGACACGCTCGAATTCACTGACGCCGAACTTGAGGCCGTGATCGACGAGGCACATCGCAATCGCCTGCCGGTCACCGCGCACGCGACCTATGATGCCTGCATCCGCCGCGTTGCCGAATTTGGCGTGGACTGCATCGAACATGGCGGATCGATGACGGATGCCACGATCGACGTCCTGCTCGCCAAGAAACTGCCGATCGTCACGACCTTCGCGCCGCTCGTGCAGCAGTCGCAACCCGAGATCGCGCGCAGGTTCGGCATTCCCGAATGGAAGATCGAGGAACGGATCAAGGCGGTGGCCGATCCCACCCGCTATGCGGGCCTCAAGCGCGCGGCCGAGCGTGGCGTCCCCATCGTGTTTGGCACCGATGCCGGCAGCCCCGCGGTCGAACATGACGTAATCGCCCCGGAATTGGCGCATATGGTCAAGGTCGGGGTCTGCCCCGACAACATGGATGCGCTCGCCTCGATCACAATCCGCGCGGCCCGCATCTCGAAGATGGACCACATGATCGGGACGCTCGAGGTCGGAAAGGCCGCCGATCTGATCGTCGTCGACGGCAACCCCGATCACGATCTCTTCGCGCTCGAGCGCGTGCGCATGACCTTCGTCGGTGGCAAGAGGATGTTCGGATGAGCCTGCTGGCACAGCGCCTTGCCCCCCGCATCGTCGAGGAGGACGGCAGCTTTCGCACCAAGATGCTGGGGATCGCGGCCGGTCTCAAGGACGTTATCGCGATGGGCCGGGGCGATCCCGACTTTCACACGCCCGCCCACATTGTCGCGGCCGCGAAGGCGGCACTTGATGCCAACCAGCACCACTACACCGGCCCGACCGGCCTGCCGGCACTGCGGCAGGCGATCGCTGCTGATCTCCGATCCGGCTATGGGCTGGACTACACGGCCGACGAGATCGTGGTGACGGCGGGGGTGCAGGAATCCATCATGCTGTGCATGCTGGGCCTGGTTGCGCCGGGGGACGAGGTGCTGATCACCTCGCCCCGTTTCACGACCTATGACACCGCCGTCCATCTGTGCGGCGGCGTGCCGGTGCCGGTCCCGACCTTTGAGCGGGACGATTTCGCGCTGGACGTGGCGGAGATCGAAAAGAGGATCACGCCCCGCACCCGCATCTTCGTCCTGGTGACGCCCAACAACCCGACCGGAGCGGTCACACCGCCCGAGGTGATCCGCAAGATCGCCGATCTCGCCATCAGGCACGACCTGCTCATCATCTCCGACGAGATCTATGCCCGGATGATCTACGCCCCGAACGAGCACCTCTCGATCGCCACCCTGCCGGGGATGAAGGATCGCACGATCACACTCAACGGGTTTTCAAAGACCTATGCGATGACAGGCTGGCGCGTCGGCTATCTGGCAGCACCAGCCGATTTCGTGGCGAAGGTAACCGAACCGCGCCACACGCTCTCGATCAATACCTGCACGATCAGCCAGCACGCGGCGCTGGCGGCGCTGACCGGGCCGCAGGAACCGATCGAGGCGATGCTGGCCGACTACAAGGACCGGCGCGACTGGCTGATGCCCGCACTGACCGAGGCGGGCTTCACCTACGGCCACCCGGGCGGGGCCTTTTACATCTATGTCAACATCTCGCACACGGGGATGGATGCCCCCGTCTTCTGCGAGACACTGTTGCGCGAGACGGGGGTGATGGTCTTTCCGGGCGCGATGTTTGGCGATGACAGTCCCCACTACATCCGGATCGGATATCTGCAACCGCTGCCGGTCATCCAGGAAGCGATGCGCCGCATCGCTGATTTCGTCGCCCGACGGAGGACCGCCGCATGACCGCGCCCGACCCGAAACAGAAATTCGTCGGTATCCAGATCAGCCCCATCTCCTTCGTCGACGAGGGGGTGGAGGCTGTTCTCGACATTCTCCAGAACCGCGTCGGCGTCAACGTGCTGATGCTCGGGACAGTGAGCTGGCTCGGGCTCAAGTCAGGACGCTCGATCAGCCATGCGCTGGACGGCTGGCCCGATCATGGGGTGCCCCAACCCTATCAGATGCGCGGGGGCGCCTATTTCGATCCCGATCCGCGCTATTACCGCGACACCTTCATGGCCGACTACAGGTCGCGCGATGCGGAGTTCGCGGGCAAGGACATCCTTCGCATGGTCATTCCCGCCGCCCATGCGCGGGGGATGAAGGTCTATGTCGAACTGATGGAGCCCTTCTTCAAGTATGCGGGTCACGGGTCGGCCGCCGCAGTCGAGATTCCGACCCTTCCCCAGGCGATGGAAGTCGACATCTTCGGCAGGCTGGGCGCGGAGCCGAGCACGTCGAACCCGGGATATCGGACTTGGATCCATTCGATGATCGAGGATCAGGTCCGCAATCACGATCTCGACGGGTTCATGTGGTGCAACGAGCGCAACTCGCCACTCGACACGCTGATCCAGGGAGGCTGCCCCGGCGACTTCTCGGCGCCCGCCCGCGCCGAGGCCGCGGAGCGCGGCGTGAACGTCGAAGCCTGCCGCCAGGCGCTGCTTCGACTGTATGATTTCATGCAGGAGGCCGCGGCGGGAAAGCCGTTCCACGACGGCAGCCTGATCACCTTCCTGCGGATGCTTCTGGACAATCCCGAGGCGCTGGTGTGGGAGAAATTCTGGCTCGAACGCAACAAGGATCTCGACCGCGAGCTTTACGGGCTCGTCAAGTGGTGCAAGCCTGACCTGCCCTTCGGCCTGAATATCTGGAACCGCAATCACTTCAACCTGATCCGCAGGGCGCAGTGGCCCTGGGCAGAGCAGACGCGCTATGCGGACTTCGTGAAGCCCATCACCTACCAGCACCAGGCGGGCGAGGTCTGGGTGAAAGAACTGGGATTCTTCCGCAAGACGGTCTTGCGCGACTTCGCCCCCGCCGAGGCGCAGACGGCGCTGTTCCGGATACTCGGGCTGAATGAGGCGCCATGGGATCAGATCGTCTCTGCGGGCATGGACCCCGACACCTATGTGCATGGCCAATGCGTCGATGCGCTGCGCGGCGTCGAAGGTCGCGCCAAGGTCTACATGGGGATCGGGATCGACGCGCCGCGCTCGAGGGCCGACACCGCGAAGATGACGACCGATATCGCCTACAGATCGGTCCACGCCACCTATCGCGCGGGCGGTCACGGGATTGTCCTTGCGCCTAATTACAGTTCCATGCACCTCACGCATCTCGACGGGGTCGGGCAGGCGCTGTCGGAACTCGGGCTGAAATGACGGCCGATCTGCTCATATCGGGCGGGACGCTGGTTACGCCCGATGGCCTGCGCCCCGGGTCGCTCATGGTTCGGGGGGGACGGATCCATGCCGTCCTTCCACCCGGCGAGCGGCCCGAGGTGCATGACACGATCGACGCGACCGGGCTGCATGTGCTGCCCGGTGCCATCGACATCCACTGCCATATCCGCAGCCCCGCCTATCCACAGCGCGGCACGGTGCTGTCGGAAACCGCAGCCTGCGCCAAGGGCGGGATCACGGCGGTCTTCGAGATGCCGATCACCGATCCGTGCTGCAATTCCCCCGATCGCGTGATCGTGCGGCGCGACCATTTTGCGCAGACGGCGCTGGTGGATTTCGGACTTTACGCGGCTCCGGTCGAGTTGACGGAGGCTGCGTTCCGGGCGCTGGCCGCCTGCGGGATCATCGCGCTCAAGATCTTCACGACCCCCTCGCCTGCCGGGCGCGAGCACGAATTCGCAGGGCTCGCATGGCCCGATGCCGCGGCGCAGGCGCGAATACTCGAACTTGCGGCGCGCACCGGCCTGCTTGTCGTCGTCCATGCCGAGCATCCCGAGATCCTCGCGGCTGCGGAGTCCGCGGCGCGGGCGCTCGATCCCGCCGATGCCGCGACGCACAACGCGGCGCGCCCGCCATTGGCGGAGTCGCTCGCGGTGGCACAGTTGCTTACGCTGAACATGGCCGCACGCGCGCGCCTTCACATCGCTCATGTTACGAGTGCCGAGACGGTCGCGATGCTCCGACGGTTCGCGGGGAGCTCGGATTTCAGCGCAGAGACCTGCCCGCACTACCTGCAGTACACAGCCACAGATGTTGCGCGTGTGGGGGTTTGCGCCAAGATCAACCCGCCGGTTCGGCACGAGGCGGATCGCGACGCCCTCTGGGACGCGCTGCGCGACGGCACGATCGCGCATGTCACGACTGATCATGCGGCCTTCTCGGCCAGCGAGAAGGCGGCGCACGCCGGCAATTACCTCACGGCCCCTCCTGGCCATCCGGGCACGGAAGTGCTCGTTCCCCTCATGCTTGATGCGGCGGTCGCCGGGCGCGTCTCACTTGCGCAGGCCGTGGCGCTGGTCTCGGGGAATGCCGCGCGGCGCTACGGTCTGGCCAAAAAGGGCCGGCTCGTGCCGGGTTCGGATGCCGATATCGTGCTTGCCGACCTTGTCGGGACGACGCGGCTCGATCCGTCCTCGATGCTGACGGCCGCGCGCGACGTGGCGCGGCTTTCCCACGGACTTACCCTGCGCGGGTCGATCCGGCGCACGATGGTGCGTGGGCGCACCGTCTGGGATGGCGAGGCCATCACGGGGGCACCTGGCGCAGGATGCTATCTGTCCCCGCAGCGTTCAGCCCCCCACATGGAGGACGTTCGATGACCGGGAAAGCTCTGCCGCTGCTCGAGGTGACGGATCTTCAGACAACCTTCTCGATGGGCCGCCGCAGCGACGTCGTGGCCGTCGATGGCGTGAGCTTTGCCGTCGGCGCTGGCGAGACGCTGGCGATCGTGGGCGAGAGCGGGTCGGGAAAATCGGTGACCAGCCTCTCGATCATGAGGCTCCTACCGGCGGGGGTCGGTCGCGTCTCTCGCGGTTCGATCCAGCTGCGCGGGCGCGAATTGACGACCTTGTCCGAGGCCGAGATGCGCGCGGTTCGCGGCAAGGACATCGGGATGATCTTTCAGGAGCCGATGACCAGCCTGAACCCGGTCCACACCATCGGCCACCAGATCGCCGAGGTGGTCATGCGCCACGAGGGTCTGCCGCGACGGACCGCGCACGAGCGGTCTGTCGATCTATTGCAACTGGTCGGCATTCCGGAACCGCGTCGGCGCGCGGACAACTATCCGCACCAGATGTCGGGGGGCATGCGACAGCGGGCCATGATCGCGATGGCGCTGGCTTGCGAGCCGAGCCTGCTCATCGCGGACGAACCCACCACGGCGCTCGATGTGACCATCCAGGCGCAGATCCTTGACCTGATGAAGACGCTTCAGGACAAGCTGGGAATGGCGATCGTCTTCATCACCCATGATCTGGGTGTGGTCGCAGAGGTCGCCGACCGGGTCGTGGTGATGTATGCAGGCCAGGTCGTCGAAACGGGCCCCGTGGCCGACATCTTCGAGCGGCCGCGCATGCCCTACACGGCGGGCCTGATGAATTCGATCCCGCGCTTGGGCAGTTCGCGCCAAAGGGGGCGGCTGCAGACCATCCCCGGCCAGGTGCCAGCCTTGTCGCGCCTGCCGGCGGGGTGCCGCTTCTCGACACGTTGCGCGCATGCCGAGGCCCGCTGCACCACTTCGATGCCCGCCCTCGAACCTGCCCTGCCGGGGCGCGAGGTGCGCTGTCTGCGCTGGGACGAACTGCACCTGACCGAAAGGGAAACCGCATGACCCAAGACCTGTTGCGCGTCGAAGGCCTGGTCAAGCATTTTCCCATCCACGGCGGCATCCTGAACCGCGTGGTAAATCACGTTAAGGCCGTAACGGGCATATCATTTTCGATCCGCCGTGGCGAGGTTTTGGGGCTCGTTGGCGAGAGTGGGTCAGGCAAGACCACGGTCGGCCGCTTGCTCCTGCGGCTGGAAGAGGCGACCGCGGGGGCGATCCACTTCGACGGCACCGACATCCTCAAGCTGACCAAGCCCGAGATGCGCCGCCATCGCAAGCGGATGCAGATCATCTTCCAGGACCCCTACGCGAGCCTCAATCCGCGCGAAAAGATCCGTACGACGATCCGCCATGCGCTCGACCTCCACAGCGTGGGAGACGTGGCAACCCGCGAGGATCGCTGCGTCGAGTTGCTCGAGCAGGTCGGTCTCTCGGCCGATTATCTCGACCGTTTCCCGCACGAGTTCTCCGGCGGGCAGCGCCAGCGCATCGGGATTGCGCGCGCCCTTGCGGTGAACCCCGATTTCCTCGTCGCCGATGAGCCGGTCTCGGCGCTCGACGTGTCGATCCAGGCGCAGGTCATCAACCTGCTCGACGATCTGAAGCAGTCGTTCGACCTCACCATGCTGTTCATCGCCCATGATCTGGCAGTGGTCGAACACATCTGCGACCGGGTCGTTGTCATGTATCTGGGGCGCATCATGGAGGTCGCGCCATCGGCAGACCTCTATTCGACCCCGAGCCACCCCTACACGCAGGCGCTTCTGTCCGCAGTGCCGATCCCGAAACCTGGCCAAAAGCGCGAACGGGTGATCCTGAAGGGCGACATTCCCAGCCCGATCAACCCGCCGTCTGGATGCGTCTTCCGCACCCGCTGCCCGCGCGCCACCGCCGTCTGCGCCGAGTGTGTCCCGGAACTGAAGCAGGTCGGGCCGGATCGCTACGCTGCGTGCCACCTGACGGGCTGATACCCGGCCGGGATGGGCCTGGCGCCCAACGTGTGTCAAACGACCGGAGCGCTTCCGATCGAAACACCCTGATCCCGGTTTCGACTTCATGAAGGGAACTGCGCGGTTATCGGCAAGTTCGCACCTGATCGCGCAAAACAGCATAATCGGCGAGCCAGCCCACGATGAGCGCCCCCTCTGGCAGCGCAGCGACCTCCTCGGCGAGGCGCAGCTGTTCGGCTTTGCTGTACGCCACCACCGGCGGGCATGCGCTTGGCGGCGCTTCAGAACCCGCCCTCACGCAGCCGGTCAAGAAGATCGTCGCGACTGCGAGGGCGGCGGCTGGCTGCGTCCAGCATCTGGCGTTGGATGGCATGGGTGCGCTCCAGTTGGTCGAGCCGCAGGGCGGCGCGGCCTGCGTACTCGCCCTGCCGGCGGAGGTTGACGATAAACAGGGCGATGGTCAGCGCAGCGAGTGCGACGCCCGCCGCGCGCAGGGCCCAAGGCCGCGCGAGCATCCTGACCGCGAGGTGCGCCAACATCAGCGCAGGCCCCTTTTCCAATCGTCGATCCGCGCCCAGACGGCGACCGCGATCCCCGCAAGTGCCAGCGCAACGAACACCCAGCGCAAGCTGTCGAGGTAAGGCACCAGCGGCAGGATGGCGCCCTGCGCCTCGGTTAGCACCTCCTGTGCGACCTCGACCCCGGCCGCGCCTATGGTCGCGACGCCTGCGGCACCCGCACCCTTGAGGGTGCGGCTTTCGGCGAGGGCTTCGCGCGCGGGCGGCGCCTCGGGTGCGAAGGCTGTCGCGCGCGCCGGGAACAGCTCGCCCCAGACGCGCGCTGGCCCGAGGTCGATGTGGATGAACCCTGAGCGCGGGTAATGGCCAAACCCGAGGAACCCGACCTCGCGCGCCGCCGCCTCGAACGCCACCGGGTCGTGGTTGGTCATGGCGATGTCGAAGGCCGTGCCATTCATGTGCTTCGAGCGGGGCGCGCCGCCCACCGCCCGGTTGTGCTCGGGCGAGCGATAGGCGGAGCGCAGGATGAGGGGCTTGCCGAGCCGGTCGCGCAGCGCCTGCAGTTTATCCAGCGCCTCAGGGTGGAGTTTCAGCTTGCCGGTGCCGCGGCAGGCGATCTCGGCGGGCGAGAAGCTCGGCCAGCGCCAGAGATCCATGGGCACGTCGCGGAAATGGGCGAAGGTCGCGCCCAGAGCAGGAATATCCGCTGAAGGCAGCTTGGGGGCGGTCGTGGCAGAGGGAGACTTGCGGGGTGCGGGCATGGGGTGATCCTTTCGAAGGTTGAGCCCGCCCGCTCATGCGACAGGCGGGGGGGGATATCGGGAGGCGCTGCGGCCCGAGGGAACGATCCGCGCAGTCGTGCGACACGCGACGCTTCGCCTCCGCGGTTCAGGCGCGCGCGCTGCGGGGGGCCTGGGCGGGATCGGGCCGGGATGTGGCCGGTGGGGCGAGGGCAAAATCTGCGAGCCGCAGATCGAGGCGCAGGATGGCGGCGCGCAGATCGCGCAGCGCCTCCTTCAACTCGGCGCGATCCTCGTCGCGCTGTTCCTTACGCTCGGCGAGAAGGGTCATGATGCGCAGCACCTCCTTGTCGTGGGTGCCGAGCTTCTGGTCGTGGACCCAGAGCATGGCGGCCATGGGGATGATGACCCAGGTCATGAGCGCGTCGATGAGGGTCCAGAGGTCGATGTCCATGTCGGTGCTCCTTCAGAGTGTCCGGGGGTAATGGGGGAAAAAGGGATAGTTCGGGGCATGGCGGATGCGCGCGGCTCATCACCGCCCGGGGTAGGGCGCCCCAAGATGTCCGCGTCGCGTGGATGATCAGCCTGGAAGGCCCGGGACATCCTCGGTCACGAAGACCTCGATGAAGCCGAGATTGGGGAAGGTCTCGGTGGTGCCGTCCATGTTGGTCACGCGGAACGCGGCCTCGTAGCGGCCGGGCGTGGCGGTGTCCCCCTCGGCCCAGAGATGCTCGACGACGGCGGGGCGATGGGCCGAGACGATGCCGGCGGGGCGGTCGATCACGGTCGCCCCGCCCCGCGGGCGCATCCGGAAGCGGACGGTCGCCCCGGCGAGCGAGGCGTCTTCGGGCAGCAGCGCAAGTCGCAGCCCGGGCGAGGTATCGCCGCGCTTGATGGTGAACCTGAGCATGGGCGTCAGCCTCGCAGGATGCGGCCAGAGTTTGTGGGCATGATCCGGCCGCTCAGACCAATGCGCGGCTCGGCGGCGCGGCGGAGCGCGGGCGGAGCGTTCAAGGCGCACGCGGTCAGGGCGATGGCCCACGCCGACGCGGCGATAGTGGTTATCACGAGGCCCCGCGCGTTCGCGCGCCCCGCGGTGGCGAGCCCCAACCCGGCGAGATCGATCCGGACCACAGTCATCGCGCGACCCGCAAGCCGGGGCGCCAAAGGCAGATTGGCAGCCCCGCGCGCGCGGCTCATCGCCTGCGCAGCGCCAAGCAGGGCCATCCCGCGAGTAGCGTTCCCCGCGACCAGCGCGTCGCCAAGCCCGGCCCGGGTGAGCGCCAGATGGCCAGCAGCCGACCCCCGGAGATATGCCCTCGCCGTTGCATGACCTTGCGCCGCGAAGGTTGCGCGAGTGGCCGTGATGATGCTCGTCGCGGTCGTCGCCGCGGCTCCGTCGAGATCGCCATCGATCGCGAGGAAAAGGGCCGTCGCGGCCCCCGTTGCTGTGCTCCTGGCTCTTCCCGTGCCGACGAGGGAAACCGCCCCCTGACCTTGCGCAGTTTGCAGCGCGGTTGTCGCAGCCTCGATCGCTAAACCGAACGCCAGCGCAGCGGTTGCGCCCGTGGCGAGGCTCGCGCGCGCCGCACCTTCGACCTCTACGCCGATGCCGCCATGTCCGGTGACTGCGTTGCCGGCTCTGCCCGGGCCATCGCTGCGCAGCCCCAGCACCCCGGCCGCACCACCCGCGCGCGGCTCGAGGATCGTTGCCCTGGCGCTCCCCGTCAGCGCCAGCGCCGCCCCGAGGACATCTGCTGTGATCGAAGCGCCGGCGACCGCCTCGAGGGCAAGCCGAGGATCGCCCTGGGCAGTTGCGTTCCGTCCCGCCCCGCCACCGCCGCGCAGGCCGAGAAAGAGGGATACGGCCCCATTGCAGGTCGCCGAAACCGCAGCGGATGCGGCGCCCGCCAAGTGAACGCCCGCCCCCGCGCGACCTTCGGCGGCGACGCTTGCCCCAGCCAGCATCGCAATGTCGAACCCGCCCGCACACCCTCCGGAAGAGCGACAGGCGGTCCTGCCCGAGCCAGTCGTGCCGATGGCGCGCGAGAACACGCCGCTCGTGCGGCCTGACATCTGCGCGGTTCCGGCGAGGGCAATCGCGCCCCCGCCCTGCATCGCCACGGTCGTGGCGGCCCCGGCGTTGGCGCCAAGGTCAATCTGGCCGGAAGCACCCGATCCAAGGCTGATGCTGCCCGTCGCACCACCGACAAGCGCCAGGCTTGCCGCGAGCGCGACACTACCCGAGCTTGCGCCCTCGGTGTCATGCCGCAGATCGAGCACTGCTGCCAGCGAGCCGGCAATCCCAAGGGTGCTTGCCCCGGCCGCCTCGAGCGCGAGCCCATCGACCGCGATTGCACGCGCGCGACCCTGCGCGGCGCCATCTCCCGTCAGGGAGAAGCCCCCTTGCAGGCTGGCATCGCGCCTCGCGTCGGCCCACGCCTCGCCGGCAAACCCGACATCCCGCACGGCTCGCGCCACAGCATGGGCGCGCGCGGCAGCCACGCCCGCGAGGGGCAGGCCCTGAACGCGTGCCGCGATCGCCGCGACCGACACGGAACCAACGGGCGCGATGCCAAGCCGGCCCGTGGCCGCGCCGGTGCTCCGCAGGCCACCGATGGCGGCGCCCGCAACCGGAAGGGGCGACGCCATGCCCCCGTTTGACCGCGCAAGGGCCGAGGCCGCGCCCGAGAGGCCGATCTGCCGCCCGGGCGGGTGGTCTTGGGCCTGCCCGGACACGGCACCGCGCACTGACGCGGAACCGCCGAGGGTCAGTTGCGCCGCGACCGCACCGAGCCTTGCGGGCAGGCCAAGCCCCGCATCGGCCAGTGCCGCGGCCGCGAGCGGCGCAAGCGCGAGCATGGATCAGCCCTTGGGTGCGGGCGGCCAGACGACCGCCTCGGGGAAGCCCTCGCTTGCCGGCAGATCGAGAAGCGCGCGGCGATAGGCGATCCAGGCGGCCTGCGCCTCGGGCGCGAGATCGGCCCAGCGCAGCGGGTTCGTCACCACCGGATCGACGGTGCCGCGCAGGAGATGGTCGCGCATGGCGCGGGCCTCGGCAGCGGCTCGGGCCAGAACCTCCTCGCGGCTCGGGGGGATGTAGGGGGCGACGTCGCCGCCCGCGATCAGCGCGCGGTGGAGTGCGGCGACATCGAAGCCCGCGCCCTGGTCCTCGGGGTTGGCGGTGAAGGGGATCCAGCCCCAGAGCGGGTGATCGATCTCGCAGTCGATCCAGCCATTGGCGAGAAAGCGGGCGTTGCGGCCATGCATGTCACGAGATCCTGAGAAAGAGCCCATAGCGCGAGCGGTTGTTCGAGGCGGCATTGTTCGCGCGCACGCGCCCCATGAGGCGCCAGGAGCCGGCAAGCGCGGTGGCCCCACGGGTGAGGGCTGTGCCGCTCAGAAGGTCGTCGGCGCCGTTCGCGGTGGTCGAATCGATGTATTCGTGCCCTGCCGGGTAGAGGCCCGATCCGGCATGGACCGAGCCTTCGGTGATGCCGGTGCCGTAGCGATAGGCATAGACATGGGTTCCGACCGCGCCATAGGCGGCCGCGGCGACGGTCGCCATGATCTCGCTCGCGGTCGGGATGGCGGGTGCGCCCGAGATGCGGGCCCAGGGGATGAGGGCGCTGTCGTCGATGACGGTGGTGGTGCCGAGCTTGTAGGCCATGAGGGCTCCGATCCGTTCGGGGGTGTGCGGCGGGCGGTGCGGCAGGTGAGGCGGGCAGGTCTGGCGGTCAGGCCGTTGGCAAAAGATCGGGGCATCACGAGATGCGCAGGAAGAGCGAGCCGCCGGCCTGGTTGGTGGAGGTATCTGAGCGGATGCGCCCCATCAGGCGCCAGGAGCCCGATTGCTGGCCCGACGCGCCCGAGCCGATGCCGTTCACGTTGTAATAGGTATCGGTCGCATATCCGTTCGAGCCAAAGTAGGTGATCCCGCCGGTGTAGAGGGAAGAGCCC
>JBIKVM010000249.1:0-3852 GCA_044356825.1 Limisphaerales bacterium | reverse complement strand
GGGATCGGTCGCCTCGTCGCGATAGGCGGCGGCGACGCGCGGCTCCAGCCGCTCGGACGCATAGGCGCGCGCGGCGTCGCGCATCATCCGCTCGTCCTCTGTCAGCTGGTCCTCGAGGCGAAAGGGATCCTCCCAGCCGAACCGGCCGAGGTCGGGGGCATCCTTGGGTTTCAGCGCAGGCATGTCCTTCATGGCATACTCCATCCGCAGGCGTTTTTCCTTAGCCCGCCCCGCCCGGCTTGAACAGACCCGGCGCCGGGGTCAGGAGCGCGGTGAATAGCTGCACGAGGTGACGCTCGGCATCCTGCCAGCGCCGGTCGGCCTCGGGCCCGAGCACCGCCACCACCTGCGCATCGAAATCGGCATAATGCTGCGTCAGCGCCCAGACCGAAAAGATCAGGTGCTTGGGATGGACGGGGGCGATCCTGCCCGCCGCGCTCCAACCCCGGATGAGGTCCGCCTTCTCTTCGACCAGTTCGGCAAGTTCGCCCCCGAGCACGCCCTGCAGGCGCGGCGCACCCTGGAGGATCTCGTTGGCGAAAAGCCGGCTCTCGCGCGGGAGGTTCCGGCTCATCTCGAGCTTGCGCCGGACATAGGTCAGGATCTCGGCCACCGGCTCGCCGGCCGGGTCGATGGCGCGCAGCGGATCGAGCCACAGGTCGAGCAGATCGACAAGCAGCGCGCGGTGCATCGCCTCTTTCGACGGGAAGTAATAGAGCAGGTTGGGCTTCGACAGCCCCGCCTCGGCCGCGATCCGGTCGAGCGTCGCGCCCGCGAACCCGTCGCGCGCAAAGACGCCGAGCGCGGCATCGAGGATCGCCTCGCGGTTCTTCTGCTGAATCCGCGTCTTCGGGCGGAGGCTTGCGGGGCTTGGTGGCGTGGCGGCGTCGGTCATGAGGCGACTGTGCCCAAATCGCGGGCAAAGCGAAAGACCCCTGCCCCGTCACGGCGCGAACCCTTGCGCGGCTTGACTGTCGCGGGCGTCGTGCCTAGCCTTCGCCATCGCCCGAGGCGCCGCGCCCCGGCAGCAGGAGACATCCCATGGCACTCGACCGCAACCTTGCTCCGAACGACCTCAACGCGTTCTGGATGCCCTTCACCGCCAACCGGCAGTTCAAGAAGGCGCCGCGCATGTTCGTGGCGGCCAAGGACATGCACTACACCACCTCGGACGGGCGGCAGGTGCTCGACGGCACGGCCGGCCTGTGGTGCTGCAACGCGGGCCATTGCCGGCCGAAGATCACCGAGGCGATCCAGCGCCAGGCGGCCGAACTCGACTACGCGCCCGCCTTCCAGATGGGCCACCCCATCGCCTTCGAGCTTGCCAACCGCATCATCGACATGGCGCCCGAGGGGATGGAGCATGTGTTCTACACGAACTCGGGCTCCGAAAGCGTCGAGACGGCGCTCAAGCTCGCGATCGCCTATCACCGCGCGCGCGGCGAAGGCGCGCGCACCCGGCTGATCGGGCGCGAGCGGGGTTATCACGGCGTCAACTTCGGCGGCATCTCGGTCGGCGGGATCGTCAACAACCGCAAGGTGTTCGGCAGCCTGCTGAACGGGGTCGACCATCTGCCCCACACCCACCTGCCCGGCCAGAACGCCTTTTCGCGCGGCCAGCCCGAGCATGGCGCGAACCTCGCCGACGAGCTGGAGCGGATCGTGGCGCTGCACGGCGCCGAGACGATCGCGGCCGTCATCGTGGAGCCCGTCGCGGGGTCAACCGGCGTTCTGATCCCGCCCAAGGGCTACCTCGAGCGGCTGCGCGCGATCACCGCCAAGCACGGCATCCTGCTGATTTTCGATGAGGTCATCACGGGCTTCGGCCGGCTCGGCAGCGCCTTCGGCGCGCAGCATTTCGGCGTCATGCCCGACATGATGACGACCGCCAAGGGTCTGACGAACGGCGTCATCCCGATGGGGGCGGTGCTGACGACGGGGGCGGTGCACGACGCCTTCATGCAAGGGCCCGAGCACATGATCGAGCTCTTCCACGGCTACACCTATTCGGGCAACCCCATCGCCTCGGCCGCCGGGATCGCGACGCTCGAGACCTATCGCGAGGAGGGGCTCTTTGAGCGCGCGGCCGCCATCGCCCCCTATTGGGAGGATGCGCTCCACAGCCTGCGCGGCCTGCCGCATGTGATCGACGTGCGCAACATCGGCCTGATCGGCGCGGTGGAGCTGACCCCGATCGCGGGCGAGCCGACCAAGCGCGCCTTCGGCGCGTTCCTCAACGCCTACGACAAGGGCATCCTGATCCGCACCACCGGCGACATCATCGCGATGTCGCCCCCCCTCATCATCGAGCGGGCGCAGATCGACGAGCTGATCGGCAAGCTCGCCGAGGTGCTCAAGACGCTCCCCTGAGGATCAGCCCTGCGCGCGCCCGGCCAAAGCCCCGAGCGCGCGCAGGCCCCGCAGAACCAGCGCATGGTCGGCCACATCGGGCAGCCCCGAGACGGTCGCGACGGCCACGACGCCCACCCCCGCGACGCGGATCGGCACCGCCCCGCCGTGGACCGCGCATTCGGCGGGCGACAGCCCGTGCATCGCCAGATCCTGCCCCTTGGCGCGCATCTCGCGCCCGACGGCGAGCGAGGATTTCTGGAAGATCAGCGCCGTCTTGCTCTTGCGCCGCGCCCAGAGATCATTGAGCGGCGCCGCTCCCGGCAGCGCCGCGTGAAAGAGCGTGCGGTCCGCCGTGCGGATGTCGATCACGACGCCGAGCCCCTCGGCCTCGGCGATCGCGACCAGCTCGCGCCCGAGTGCGAGCGCCTCGACTTCGGCAAAGCGCGCGAGCACCAGCGCCTCGGCCTCGGCGATCAGTTCGGCTGCGTCATCCATTCCGGCCTCCCTTATCCTTCCGCATCGGCTAGCAGGCGCCCCGGGCACGGTAAAGCCCGCGCCCCGCGCCGGGCGTCACAAAACAGCGGTTGACCCGCCCCTTGCCGCGTGTAGCCTTCGATTTCTGACCAGTTGGTCAGACCGGATTCGGCCGGGGCCTGCGCATGCGCGGGCGCGGACGGGTCGCACGGGCGGGGCGCAGCGGAGGACGTGATGGCGGCAGCGGGCGAGAACCTCAAGGTCGACGGCGCGCGGCTCTGGCAGAGCCTGATGGAGATGGCGCAGATCGGCCCCGGCATCGCCGGCGGCAACAACCGCCAGACCCTGACCGACGCCGACAGCGAGGGCCGCCACCTCTTTCGCCACTGGTGCGAGGCGGCGGGCTGCACGATGGGCCTCGACACCATGGGCAACATGTTCGCGACCCGCCCCGGCACCGACCCCGACGCCGCCCCCGTCTACATGGGCTCGCACCTCGACACCCAGCCGACGGGCGGGAAATACGACGGGGTGCTGGGCGTTCTCGGCGCGCTCGAGGTCATCCGCACGCTCAACGACCTCGGCATCCGCACCCGCCGGCCCATCGTCGCGGCGAACTGGACGAACGAGGAGGGCACGCGCTTTGCCCCCGCCATGCTCGCCTCGGGCGTGTTCGCGGGCATCCATTCGCAGGATTTCGCCTATGCCCGCCGCGACGCCGAGGGGAAAAGCTTCGGCGAGGAGCTCGCCCGCATCGGCTGGGTCGGGGACGAGGTGCCGGGCGCGCGCAAGATCCATGCGATGTTCGAGCTGCACATCGAACAGGGCCCGATCCTCGAGGCCGAGGGGCGCGACATCGGGGTGGTGACGCACGGGCAAGGGCTCTGGTGGCTCGAGATCCGCCTGACCGGCCGCGACGCGCACACCGGTTCCACCCCCATGCACATGCGCGTCAACGCGGGACTCGGCATGGCGCGCATCATCGAGCGCGTCCACCAGATCGCGATGAGCCATCAGCCGAACGCG
>JBIKVM010000248.1:0-3862 GCA_044356825.1 Limisphaerales bacterium | reverse complement strand
GCCACGCCGCGCGACCGCGAAGGCCCGGATCGAATGGACGGCGGGCACCCATTCCACCATCAGGGCGAACCCCACCGGCGCGCCGTCCTCCTCCCAGATGAACAGGAGATCGTCGGCCAGCGCATCCTCGATCTCGCCCGCCCCGGGCGGGTCGAGCAGGCGCGCGTTCCCGGGCGATGCGCAGAGCGCGCGGACAAACCCCGGATCCTCCAGCCGCGCGAGGCGCAGCATCAGCCGATCGCGACCTCGAAGGCGCTGCGGTAGAGCGCCGAGAGATCGGCAAGGGGTTCGGCATCGGGGCCAAGGCGCACCTCGGCGCCGCCGAAGCGGCCCGCGACGGCGGCGGGCACGCCCGCGGCGCGCGCGGCGGCCAGGAGCGCACCCAGATCCTCGGGCCGCACGGCCAGCAGATAGCGCGCCTGATCCTCGCCAAAGAGCGTCGCGATGTCGCCCGCCTCGAGCGCGACACCCACCCCCGCCGCCTCGGTCATCTCGAAGGCCGCAAGCGCAAGCCCCCCGTCCGAGAGGTCGGTCGCCGCGCGGATGCGGGCGCGGTGCGCCAGCACGAAGTCGCCGTGGCGCCGCTCGGCCGCGAGGTCGACGGCCGGGGGCGGGCCGGCCTCGATCCCGAAGGCCTCGGCGAGCAGTGCCGATTGCCCCAGATGCCCCGTCGTCGCACCGATCACGACGGCCGCGTCGCCCGCCTCGGGCAGGCCCGCGATCATCTCCCCGAGGGTCTCGATCAGGCCCACGCCGCCGATCGTCGGGGTGGGCAGGATCGCGCGGCCGTCGGTTTCGTTGTAGAGGCTGACGTTGCCCGACACGATCGGGAAGTCGAGCGCGCGGCACGCCTCGCCGATGCCCCGGATCGCGCCGACGAACTGGCCCATGATCTCGGGCTTTTCGGGGTTGCCGAAGTTGAGGTTGTCGGTCGCGGCAAGCGGCCGCGCCCCGACCGCGACGAGGTTGCGCCAGGCCTCCGCCACCGCCTGCCGGCCGCCCTGCACGGGGTCGGCCTTGACGTAGCGCGGCGTCACGTCCGCGGTGAAGGCGAGCGCGCGCGCCGTCCCGTGCACCCGCACGACGCCGGCGCCGAGGCCCGGGGCGCGCACCGTGTCGCCCATGACCATGCTGTCGTATTGCTCCCACACCCAGGCCTTGCTCGCGTGGCTCGGGCTGCCGATCAGCGCGCGCAAGGCCGCGATGGGGGCGATGGCGGGCAATTCGGGCAGGGGGGCGGGCGGGGGCGTTTCCGTCCAGGGCCGGTCGTATTCCGGCGCGCTCGAGGCCAGTTTCGACAGCGGCAGGTCCGCGCGCACGCTGTTGCCCTGGAGGATGAGGAACCGGTCCTCGGCGATCGTCTCGCCGATCACGGCGAAATCGAGATCCCATTTCTCGAAGATCGCGCGCGCCTCGGCCTCCTTCTCGGGGCGGAGCGTCATCAGCATCCGCTCCTGGCTTTCGGACAGCATCATCTCGTAGGCGGTCATCCCCGTCTCGCGCACGGGCACGCGGTCGAGGTCGAGCCGGATGCCGAGCCCGCCCTTGTCGCCCATCTCGACGGCCGAGCAGGTCAGCCCCGCCGCGCCCATGTCCTGGATCGAGATCACCGCCCCCGAGGCCATGAGTTCGAGGCACGCCTCGAGCAGGCGCTTTTCGGTGAAGGGGTCGCCCACCTGCACCGTCGGGCGCTTTTCCTCGATCGTGTCGTCGAACTCGGCCGAGGCCATCGTCGCCCCGCCCACCCCGTCGCGCCCCGTCTTGGCGCCGAGATAGACGACCGGCATCCCCACCCCCGAGGCCGCCGAATAGAAGATCGCATCCGCCCGCGCGATGCCGGCGGCGAAGGCGTTGACGAGGCAGTTGCCATCATAGGCGCGGTGAAAGCGCACCTCGCCCGCGACCGTCGGCACGCCGAAGGCGTTGCCATAGCCCCCGATCCCCTCGACGACGCCCTTCACCAGATGCGCCGTGCGCGGATGGGCGGGCGCGCCGAAGGACAGCGCGTTCATCGCCGCCACGGGGCGCGCCCCCATCGTGAAGACGTCGCGCAGGATGCCGCCCACCCCCGTCGCCGCCCCCTTATGGGGTTCGATGTAGGAGGGGTGGTTGTGGCTCTCCATCTTGAAGACGACGGCGAGGCCCTCGCCGATGTCGACGACGCCCGCATTCTCGCCCGGGCCCTGGATCACCTGCGGCCCGGTGGTGGGCAGCGTGCGCAGCCATTTCTTCGAGGATTTGTAGGAACAATGCTCGTTCCACATGGCCGAGAAGATCCCTAGCTCGGTAAAGCTCGGGGTCCGGCCCAGCAGCGACAGGATGCGGCCGTATTCGTCGGGCTTGAGCCCGTGCGCGGCGACGATCTCGGGCGTGATCGCGGGTTCGGACATCGGGCGCTCCGGCAAGGGAATGCGCGTCTTCTAGGCGATGGCCCGAACCCCGACAATGGGGCGACAAACCGCCGAACGGGAAGGTCGGAACAAAAAAAGGCCGGGCAATCGCCCGGCCTAGTCCAACAGGGAGGTAAGAGCGCAACCTCGGTCACGCTCTGGATCGGAGATAGGTGCAGAATGTAACCGAAACAAGAACATGCCCGTGGAAGCCTTGGCATAACCGCGTTGCATCTGATGCATGGCTCAGACCCTGGCGCCGCGACGCTGCTGTGCGACCTGATCCATCACGAAATCGCGGAAGGCGGCGACACGCTTCGAATGGCGCAACTCTTCGGGATAGGCCAGAAAGACCGGAACCTCGACCGAGTGGATATCCTCGAGCACGAGTTCGAGTTCGGGGAAATCCTGCGCCAGATATTCGGGCAAGATTCCGACGCCAAGGTGGTTCATCACGCCTTGCAGCACGCCGAAATAGTTGTTGATCCGCAAGGTTGAGCCGACGTCGTTCGACAGGACGCGCTGCACGAGTTCTGCCCCCGCCGCGACCTGCGCCGCGCCGGGTTGCTGGCAGATGACGCGGTGCGCGCGCAGATCCTCGACCCGCTCGGGCCGGCCCATCTTCTCGATGTAGCTGCGCGAGGCATAGAGGCGCATCCGGATGTTCATCAGCCGGCGCCGAATCAGGTCGGCCTGGCTCGGCTCCTTCATGCGGATCGCGACATCGGCCTCGCGCATCGGCAGATCCAGGACGCGCTCCTCGAGCAAGAGGTCGATCTTGAGGCCGGGATAGGATCCATAGAGCGCGGGCAGGCGCGGGACCAGCCACATCGTGCCGAAGCCCGTCGTCGTCGTCACCCGCAACTCGCCGAAGACCTCGTCGGTGCTGTCGCGCATCCGCGCTGTGGCGCTTTCGAGGCGCTTGACCATCGCCGAGGTCGCATCGAACAGAAGCTCTCCCTGTTCGGTCAGGATCAGCCCGCGCGCGTGGCGATGAAAGAGCGTGGCGTTGAGGCTTTCCTCGAGCGCGCGGATCTGGCGCGAGACGGCCGATTGCGACAGGTGGAGCGCATCGCCCGCATGCGTCAGGCTGCCCGCATCGGCGACCGCGTGGAAAATCCGCAACTTGTCCCAATCCATCGAAGCCTCGTCCGCCCTATCTGTCCGTTTGATCGGACAGATAGGGTGTCAACTGCCGCAACGCAAATGAAAGCCTCGCAAATTTCCCTTGGTAGGTCAGCGCGCATGACCTATCATGACCCGATCAGGGCAAACCGCGCCAGGGTGCCGCATGACCGTGCAGGATGTCTCGCTCGCCGACCGGTTCGATCTGAACGCCTCGCCCGTGCTGCTCAATGGCACGCAGGCGCTCGTGCGGCTCATGCTCATGCAGGCGGCGCGCGACCGGGCGGCGGGGCTGAGGACGGCGGGCTATGTCACGGGCTATCGCGGCTCGCCGCTCGGGGCGGTCG
>JBIKVM010000062.1:0-13622 GCA_044356825.1 Limisphaerales bacterium | reverse complement strand
GCTCGGCGGGTGGTATTCCTATCGCGCGTCCAAGGCCGCACTCAACCAGCTCATCCGCACCGCCTCGGTCGAGGTCGCGCGCAGCCATCCGCAGGCGATCCTCGCCGCCCTCCACCCCGGCACCGTCGCGACGGGGTTGAGCGCGCGCCACCTCGGCACCCATCCGGCCGTCGCCCCGGCCGAGGCGGCGGCGAACCTCTTGCGCGTGATCGAGGGGCTCTCGCCCGCCGACACGGGCGGCTTCTTCGACTGGGCCGGGCAGCCCGTGCCGTGGTAGCCCCGCGCCTGATCCTCGTGCTGGGCGATCAGCTCTCGCCCGAAATGGCCGCGCTGCGGGCGGGCGACCGGGCGCGCGACATCGTCGTGATGGCCGAGGTCATGGCCGAGGCGACGGACGTGCCCCACCACCCGCAGAAGATCGCCCTCATCCTCTCGGCGATGCGCCATTTCGCGGCCGAGTTGCGCGCGGCGGGCTGGCGCGTGGCCTATTCCACCCTCGATGATCCGGAAAACAGCCAGTCGATCACCGGCGAGCTGATCCGCCGCGCGGCCGAGAGCGGCGCGCAGGAGGTGATCGCGACGAGACCCGGCGACTGGCGGCTGATTTCGGCGCTGGGCGATTGTCCGCTGCCGCTGCGCCTTCTGCCCGATGACCGCTTTCTCTGCCCCGAGGCCGATTTCGCCCGCTGGGCCGAGGGGCGCAAGGTGATGCGGATGGAGTGGTTCTATCGCGACATGCGCCGCCGCACCGGGTTGATGATGGAGGGCGACGCCCCGGCCGGGGGGCGCTGGAACTTCGATGCCGAGAACCGCAAACCCGCCCGCCCCGACCTCTGGCGCCACCCGCTGCTACGCTTTGCCCCCGACGCGGTCACGCGCGAGGTGCTCGATCTGGTCGCGGCGCGCTTCGCGGGCCGTTTCGGCCGGCTCGAGGGCTTCGCCCATCCGGTGACGCGCGCCGACGCCGAGGCGGCCTTTGCCGATTTCCTCGCCCATCGCCTGCCGCGCTTCGGCGCCGAGCAGGACGCGATGCTGACGGACGATCCGTTCCTCTCGCACGCGCTGATCTCGGCGCCCTTGAACCTCGGGCTGCTCGACCCGCTCGATCTCTGCCGGCGGGTCGAGGCCGAGTGGCGCGCCGGCCGCGCCCCGATCGAGGCCGCCGAGGGCTTCATCCGCCAGATCATCGGCTGGCGCGAATATGTCCGCGGCATCTGGGCCATCTCGGGCCCCGACTATACCGCCCGCAATGCGCTGGGCGCGGAACGGCCGCTGCCGGCCGTCTATTGGGGCGGGCCCACACGCATGGCCTGCATGGCGGCCGCCGTGGGCCAGACGCGCGATCTGGCCTATGCCCACCACATCCAGCGGCTGATGATCACGGGCAATTTCGCGCTGCTGGCCGGGATCGCGCCGCGGGCGGTGCATGAGTGGTATCTGGCGGTCTATGTCGATGCCTTCGAATGGGTCGAGGCGCCGAACACGCTCGGCATGGCGCTCTTTGCCGATGGCGGGGTGCTGGCATCGAAGCCCTATGCGGCGTCGGGGGCCTATGTCGCGCGGATGTCGGACCATTGCCGCGGCTGCGCCTATGATCCGAAGGCCGAGGGCACCCGCCCACACTGCCCGATGACGGCGCTTTACTGGGATTTCATCCTGCGCCACCGCGCCCGCTGGGCGGCGAACCCGCGCATGGGGCAGATGCTGCGCGTATGGGATGCGATGGCTGAGGGGCGCAAGGCCATGCTGCGCGCCGCCGCGGCCGAGGTGTTCGCGCGCCTCGACGCGGGCGAGCCCGTCTGAAACGCAAAGGAGCGGGCGCAAGGCCCGCTCCTTCGTGGTAATGGGTCGTCCGGATCAGAACGAGAAGGTCAGGCCGAGGTCGCCCTTCGAGGTGCCATCGGCATCGACGATGCCGCCCGCGATGGTCGCGCCGCCGCCGAGGCTCTGCGAGAAGCCGACACCCAGATACTGAGCTTTCACGCTCGCCGCCGTTTCGGTCTGGCGCGCGAAGATTGTGACGCCGACGCCACCCAGATCGGCCGCAACCGAGAGGCCGAGTTCGGTCTCAATGGCCGTGCCGGTCGCGTTGTCGTTGTTCAGATAGCCGAACTTCACGTCCGCGCCGGACACTTCGGCGCCAAGGCCGATGCCGGCCTGGCTGTTGCCGCCGTCCTGGCTGACACCGACGCCGACCGTGACCGGGGCCATCGCGAAGGTGACGGCCGCCGAAGCCTCGTCGTCGCCCGCGACGCGCTGACCGACCGACGCATGCAGCCCGAAGGTGCCTGCGGTGTAGGACCACAGCACGCCCTCGTCATCGCCGCCGCCCGACCAGCCGAAATCGCTGTGGTCGCCAAGGCCGGTATAGCCCACGCCAGAGAGGTTGCCCGCGGCGTTGTCGAGCGCCGAGGAGATGTCGCCCATCGTCACCTTGCCGAAGGTGCCCGAGACAAACACGTTGCCCGCGGTGCCCGAGGCGCCGTTCGCCGCATTGTCGGCGCGGATCGTGCCACCGAAGGCGATGCCCGCATCCGTCGTGCCCGAGCCGGTGAAGACGGCGCGGAAACGGCTGTCGAACTGCGTCTTCTCGGCGGCGGAGTCATTATAGGTGATACCCATGCGGCCGTTGCCCCCGAGCGTCATTTCGGCGGCGGCCACGCCGGCCGACATCACCAGGGCAGTGGTAGCGAACATACCCCTCTCGGGGCGGGTGCCTCGGTCGGTTGCCTCGGTCGGGGCCCTCAGGCGCGGGTGTCGGCGGCGATGATCTCGGCGCCCTTCCAGCCGACCATCATCGCGGGCGCGTTGGTGTTCCCGGCAATCAGCGTCGGAAAGACCGAGGCATCGCAGACCCGCAAACCTTCGACCCCGTGCACCCGAAGGCGCGAATCGACGACCGCGCTGCCCGCGTCGGGCCCCATCCGCGCCGTGCAGGAGGGGTGATAGACCGTGCCGGAACGGGCGCGGAAATCGGCGATCAGATCCTCGTCGCGCTGCACGGCGGGGCCCGGGCGCAATTCCTCGGCGATGACCTCGGCCAGGGGCGCCTCGGCCGCGATGCGGCGCAGCATCTTCACCGCGGCGAGCATCTCGGCCACGTCCTGATCGGTGCCATAGGCGTTCTGCACGATCCTAGGCGGCGCGAGCGGGTCGGCCGAGGCAAGCTCGATCCGCCCGCGCGAGGTCGGACGGCAGTTCGAGAGGCCGAGCGACATGCCGGGAAAGGGGTCGGGCGTCAGGATCGGCCGCTCACCCGGCTTGGGCAGGAGGGTCGAGAACGCCTGCATGTAGAGCTGCATGTTGGGCCGGCTCAGGCCCGGGTCGGTGCGGAAGAACCCCCCGCCCGCGTTGATCGACTTGGCAAGCGGCCCCCGCCGCGCCAGCAGGTATTGCACCCCCACCCACGCCTTGCCCCACCACGGCCGCAGCACGTCGTTGAGCGTGGGCACCTTCATGCGGTAGGTATAATTCAGCCCCTGATGGTCATTGAGGTGCGCGCCCACATTGGGATTGTCGACCAGCGCCCCGATCCCGTGCGCGGCAAGCATCGCCCCCGGACCCACGCCCGAGAGCATCAGGAGTTGCGGCGTGTTGACCGCGCCGCAGGCGAGGATCACCTCGGCGCGCGCCCGCGCGATCTGCCGCACGCCGCCCCGCAGGTATTCGACGCCCACGGCGCGGCGCCCCTCCCACAGCACGCGGGTTGCCTGCGCGCCGGTCAGCACCTGCACGTTGCCCCGCCGCACCGCCGGGTACAGGAAGGCGCGCGCCGCCGAATTGCGCCGCCCGCCCTTGACGGTCAGCTGATAGATCCCCGCCCCTTCCTGCTCGGCGCCGTTGAAGTCGGGGTTGTGGCGCAGCCCCACCCCTTCGCAGGCGGCGATGTAGCGCGCGACGAGGGGGTGCGTGTCGGCCCGGTTGGCCGAGACGAAGAGCGGCCCGCCTGTGCCGCGCCATTCATCCCCGCCTGCCTCGTTGTCCTCCATCGCGCGATAGGCCGCGCGCACCTCGGCCCAGCCCCAGCCGGGGTTGCCGGCGGCCTCCCAGTCGGCATAGTCGCTCGCGTGGCCGCGGATGTAGACCATGGCGTTGATGCTGCTCGATCCGCCGATGATGCGCCCGCGCGGCCAGTAGTCGCGCTGGCCCGCAAGCCCCGGGTCGGGTTCGGTCTGATAGGCCCAGTTCACGCGCCGGTCGTAGAAGGTCTTGCCATAGCCGAGCGGCATCTGCACGAAAAAGCGCATGTCGCTGCCGCCGGCCTCGAGCACGAGGATGCGCCGGCGTGGATCCTGCCCGAGCCGCTCGGCCAGCACCGACCCGGCCGATCCCGACCCCACGATCACATAGTCGAATGCCCCGTCCATCCCGCCCCTCATTCTTGTGCATTGCGGCCCGAGCCTAGGCGCGCACGGCGGCGCGGCATGGCGGGGTGCGACATCACCGGCCCAGCCGCGACACCGCCGCCCGCCCCGCATGCCGCCCCGTGGCGAGGCAGGCCGTCAAGAGATAGCCGCCCGTCGGCGCCTCCCAATCGAGCATCTCGCCCGCCGCGAAGACGCCCGGCAGCGCGCGCAGTCCGAGCGTGGCGTCGAGCGCGGCGCGCGCGATGCCGCCCGCCGTCGAGATCGCGGCATCAAGCGGCCCGACCCCCGCGACTGGCACGCCCAATGCCTTGATCCGGCGCGCGAGTGCGCCCGCATCGCGCGGCAGCGGGCGCGCAAGCTCCATCAGCACCGCGCGACGCACGGGATCGAGGCCCGCGGCCTTGCGCAGGTGGTTGGCGAGGCTCTCGCGCGGGCGGGCGGCCATGGCGGCCCCGAGCCGCGCCGCAAGCGTCGCCTCGGCCAGATCGGGGCAGAGGTCGAGCGTCAGCGCCGCCCCCTCGCGCACCGCGCGCCCGACCGCATAGACCCCGCCGCCCTGAAGCCCCTCGGGGACGATCACCGCCTCGCCCCGCGTCCGCAGGGCGCCCGCCACCAGCGCGACGGGCTTCAGCGGCCGGCCCATGTGGGGGGCCATGGCCGCACTCCAGCGGATGCCGATTTCCACGTTGGCGGGGCGGAAGGGCGCGATCTCGACCCCGCGCGCGGCAAGCCAGGGCGCCCAGGCCCCGTCCGAGCCGAGCCGCGCCCAGCTTGCCCCGCCGAGCGCCAGCACGCAGACCCGCGGCCGGATCAGGCGCGGGCCCAGGGGCGTGTCGAAGGCGAAATCCGCGCCCTCGAACCCCGTCCAGCGCCAGCGCGTGCGCAGCTCCGCCCCGCGCCCGAGGATGCGCCCCGCCCATGCCCGCAAAAGCGGCGCGGCCTTCATCGCCACCGGAAAGACGCGGCCCGAACTGCCGGTGAACACCTCTTGCCCGAGGTCGCGCGCCCAGCCCTGCACCGCCTCGGGGCCGAAATCCGCGATGATGGGGCCAAGCCAGCCCGCCGCCTCGGCGTAATGGGCGACGAAGGCGTCGGGGGCTTCGGCCTTGGTCAGGTTCAGCCCCGACTTGCCCGCCATCAGGAACTTGCGCCCGATCGTGGGCTTGCCCTCGGCGATGACGACAGGGACGCCCGCGGCGGCAATCTCATCCGCCGCCATCAGCCCCGCGGGCCCCGCCCCGATCACCAGCGCCGCGACCGTTTCAGCCATCGCTGCCCCAGTCGGCCGCCTGCATCTCGCGCAGGCGGCTTGCAGTGCGCTCGAACTCGAACGATCCCACCCCTTCGAGATAGAGCCGCTCGGGGTCGTCGGCGGCACTCGCCACCAGACGCACGCGCCCCTCGTAGAGCGCGTCGATCAGGGTGACGAAGCGCTTGGCCTCGTTGTAGTTCGCCGCCGACATGCGCGGGATGTCCTCGAGCAGCACGACCCGCACCGCGCCCGCGATCGCGAGGTAATCGGCGGGCCCGAGCGGGCGGCCGCAGAGATCCCAGAAGGAGGCGCGCACGACCCCGTTCGCGACCTGATCGAGCTGCACATCCCGCCCGTTGACGCGCAGCACCATCGGCCCGCCCGCCGCGCCGCCGGTCAGGTCCGCCCAGATCGCGCCGATGGCCGCGCGCGCCGACCCGTCCGAGGGCGCGAACCACACCTGCGCGCCGGTCAGCCGGTGCTGGCGGTAATCCGTCGGGCTTTCGAGCTCGATCACCTCCATCCGCGCGCGGATGAGGTCGATGAAGGGCAGGAACACCCCGCGGTTCAGCCCGTCCTTGTAGAGATCCTCGGGCGGGCGGTTCGAGGTGGTGACGACGATCACGCCCGCATCGAACAGCCGCTGGAACAGCCGTCCGACCACCATCGCGTCGGTGATGTCGGTGATCTGCATCTCATCAAGGCAGAAAAGGCGCACCCGCGCCACGAGATCGTCGGCGACGGGGGCGAGCGCGTCCGTGACACCCCGCGCGCGCGCCGCGTGCATCCCGCGGTGGACGCCCTGCATGAAGGCGTGGAAATGGACCCGCTCCACCCCCGGCGCCTCGGTCGCGGCCGCCATCATGTCCATCAGCATCGACTTGCCGCGCCCGACACCCCCCCAGAGATAGAGGCCCTTGGGGCCATCCCCGGCCCCCTTGCGCCCGAAGAGGCCCGCAAGTGCGCCCCGCTTGGGCGGCGTCTCGATCCGGGCGCGGATCGCCTCGAGCAGCGGCAGCACCGCGCGCTGCGCCGGATCGGGGCGCAGCCGCCCCGCGGCGACCTCGGCCTCGTGGATCTCGATCAGCGTCCGACGCATGGCAGCGGCATAGCGCGCGCGGGGGGCGAGGGGAAGGCTCAGCCCGCGGGCGTGGCCATCCGGTCATAGGGCGACCAGTCGGTGATGTGCGGATAATGCCGCCGCCGCCACGCCGCGACGCGCGGATCCATCACCCGCCGCCAGAGGGGCGGCACCAGCGCCATCGCCGTCATCACCGGATAGCCGAAGGGCAGTTGCGGCGCCTCGGCCTCGGGATAGGTCTGGAGGAGGGCGAAGGGCCGGTCGGGGCGGGTGTGATGGTCGGCGTGGCGCTGCAGGTTGATGAGCAGCCAGTTCGAGACGCGATGCTCGGCGTTCCAGCTGTGGTGCGGGCGCACCGGCTCATACCGCCCGCCCCCCAGATGCTCGCGCGTGAGGCCGTAATGCTCGATGTAGTTCGTGAGTTCGAGTTGCAGCACCGCCACCGCCGCCTGCACGACGAAAAGCCCGACCCCCTCGGCCCCGCCCAGCCCGAAGGCGAGCGCGAGCATCCCGCCTTGCAGCGCGCCATAGCGCCAGAACGGGTTCGCCGGGTGCCACCACGCCCGCCCGCGCCGCGCGAGCAGCGCCGCCTCGGCCGCGAAGGCCGAGCGCGGGCAATGGATCAGCACCCGCGCCAGATAGGGGCCGAACCCCTCGCCCCGCCGCGCGGTCACGGCATCGGCGGGCGTCGCGACGTGGCGGTGGTGGACGAGCAGATGCTCGGAGCGGAAATGGCCATAAAGGACCGAGGCCAGCAGCAGATCGCCCAACCACCGCGCGCCGCGCGAGGATTCGTGCACCAGTTCATGGGCATAGGTGATCCCGATCGCCCCCGACACCACCCCGATCCCGGCGAATAGCGCGACCTTCTCCCACCCCGCCAGATGGGTGCCCGCCCCGACCGCCCAGATCGAGCCGAAGATGGTCAGAAGCTGGAGCGGCAGCCAGATCCGCGTCACCAGCCGGTGCCAGCGCAGCCGCCCGGGCGGGGTGGCGGGGTCGGGGTTCGCGCCATCGCGCCCCGCGAGCGCGTCAAGCAGCGTGATCCCGACCCAGCCATAGACGGGCAGCGCGATCAGCGCCCAGCCCCCCCAGATCAGCCCCGCCGCCACCAGCGGCAGCACCGTGAGCGAGAGCCAGAAGGGCAGCGCGGGGCCGGGCGGGGATGGGGCGGGGCGCTCGCTGGTCATGGTCGGTCCGCGTCTATTGGCGCCATCCTAGCCGCGCCCGCGCCGCGGTCAAAGGCGGCCCAGCGCCACATCCCAGCATTTGCGCATGACCGTGGGCAGCGCGCGGGGGTCGAACTCTGCCGCGGGCACGAACGCTCCGCGCACCGGTAATGTATCGGCCGCCACGGTCGCGGTCAGCACCTGTAGCTCGAGCGTGAAATGCGAGAAGACATGGCGCACCACCCCGGCCGGGCGCCACTCCGCCGCGACGGGTGGTTCGGGCGAGTCGCCCTCGATCCAGCCATGGGTCGGAAAGCCCTGCATCCCGCCCAGCAGACCGCGAGGTGGGCGCACCTCTGCCAGCACGGCACCGCCGGTGTGCCGCGCGATCCAGACCACCCCGCGCCGGTTCGGCTTTGGCTGCTTTGCGGCCCGGCGCGGCAAGGTCGCCGCGATCCCGCGCGCGTGCGCCGCGCAGTCGCGGGCAAGTGGGCACATCGTGCAGGACGGGCTGCGCGGCGTACAGATCGTCGCGCCGAGGTCCATCATCGCCTGCGCGTGATCTCCGGGTCGGACCGCGGGCGCAAGCTCGGCGGCGCGGGCACGCATGAGCGGCTTCGCGGCGGGCAGGGGCGTCTCGATGGCCTCGAGCCGAGCCACCACGCGCTCGACGTTGCCATCGACGACGGCGGCAGGCAGATCGAAGGCAATCGCCGCCACGGCAGCGGCGGTGTAGGGGCCGATCCCCGGCAGGGAACGCAACCCCTCGAGCGTGTCGGGAAAGCGGCCAGCATGCCTGGTCGCGATGGCGCGCGCGCATGCCAGCATGTTCCGCGCCCGGGCGTAATAGCCAAGCCCCGCCCATTCGGCCATCACCGCGCGGTCATCGGCGGCTGCGAGGGCATGGACATCGGGCCAGAGCACGAGGAAGCGCGCGAAGGGCTCGCGCACCGCGGCGACGGTCGTCTGCTGCAACATCACCTCGGAGAGCCAGACGCGATAGGGATCGGGGCGCGTGTCCGCGGCGCGCAGCGCCGGCAACACCCGCCAGGGCAGATCGCGCGCGTGCCTGTCGTACCACGCAAGCAGATCGCGGCGGATCCGGGCATCCCGCACCGCGTCAGACATCGCCGTCACAATCCCGTGTCATGCGCCCCCGTGCTGGCGCGCCGTGCGCCGCGCGCGTAATGATAGGCCATCGTTTCGCCGACGAAAGCCCGAGATGCCGCGCAAATCCCCGCCAGACCATGTGCCCGCCGATCCGCCCCCGCGCCGCGAGCGCGGGTTCGAGCCGGCCGGGCGCATCCTGGAGCCGCGCATCTCCGCCGCAGGCAACCGGCGCGGCGCGGCGCTGGGCAAGATCATGACCCGCTGGGCCGAGATCGCGGGCGCGGACCTTGCCGCCGTCACGGCGCCTCTGCGGCTTGCGCATGGTCGAGAGGGGTTCGGCGCCACGCTGACCATCGCCGCACGCCCGGCATTCGCGCCAATGGTGCAGATGCGTCTGCCCGCCCTGATCGAGCGGCTGAACGCCGCCTTCGGCCACCGGGCGGTCGCGCATGTGCGCATCACCCAAGATGCGATGGGTGGGTTCGCGGACCCGCCCGCGCGTTTCGTCACTGCACCGCCTACCGATGACAGGGCCACAGGCCTAGCCGGCGAGGTGCGCGACGACGGGCTTCGGGATGCCCTTGAAACCCTTGCCCGAAACATCCTATCCCGGTCGAGGCAGGAAGGAACCCGACATGATTGATCGCCTCTCGAAACTCGTGCCCACCCTTTTCGCGGCGATCCTCGCGGTCGTGATGCTGGCGGCCTCGCCGCTGCGCGCCGAAGGCGATGCGGCGCTTGCCCCCGACATGGAACTCGGCAACCCCGAGGCCAAGGTGACACTGATCGAATACGCCTCCTTCACCTGCCCCCATTGCGCGGCGTTCCATGCCGAAGTCTTGCCGCGCCTGCGCGCCGACTACATCGACCAGGGCCTTGTGCGGTTCGTCTATCGCGAGGTCTATTTCGACCGATACGGCCTGTGGGCGGCGATGGTCGCGCGCTGCGGCGGCCCCGAGCGGTTCTTCGGCCTCGCCGACATGATCTATGCCGGTCAGCAGGACTGGGCGCGCGCCGGCACGCCTGCGGATGTCGCCGAGGGTCTGCGGCGGATCGGCCGGGTCGCGGGGCTCGACGACGCGACGCTCGATGCCTGCCTGACGGATCAGGCGATGGCCGAGGCGCTCGTCGCGAAGTTCGAAAGCCAGACGACGGCCGACGAGGTCCAGTCGACGCCGACCCTCATCATCAACGGGGTCAAGCATAGCAACATGCCCTATGACGATCTGCGCGCGCTGATCGACACGGCGCTGGCGGAGTAGGCGCGATGTCGGACCCGGCGACCGCGGGCGCGCCGCTTGCGGGGCTGCGCGTCGTCGAGTTGGCCCGTATCCTCGCCGGTCCCTGGACGGGGCAGATTCTTGCCGATTTGGGCGCCGAGGTGATCAAGGTCGAGGCACCCGAGGGCGATGATACCCGCAGCTGGGGTCCGCCTTTCATCGACCGGGAGGGCGACGGCCCGCAGAACCGATCTGCAGCCTATTTCCATGCGGCAAACCGCGGCAAGACCTCCATCACGGCCGATTTCCGCACGCCCGAGGGGCAGGCGCGCGTGCGCGACCTCGTGCGCGGCGCGGATGTGGTGATCGAGAACTTCAAGGTCGGGGGCCTTGTCAAATACGCGCTCGACTACCCCGCGCTCTCGGCCGTGAACCCGGGGCTGATCTATTGCTCGATCACGGGTTTCGGCCAGACCGGCCCCTATGCCGAACGGGCGGGATACGACTACATCATCCAAGGTATGGCCGGGCTGATGAGCGTCACCGGCGATCCGGCCGGCGCACCGCAGAAGGTGGGCGTCGCGGTCGTCGATGTCATGACGGGGGTCTATGCCTCGACCGCGATCCTCGCGGCGCTGCACCAGCGCGGGCGGACGGGCCGGGGCCAGATGATCGACATGGCGCTGATGGATGTGGGCGTCGCGATGATGGCCAACCAGGCGATGAACTATCTCGCGAGCGGGCGCGCCCCGGGGCTTCTGGGCAACGCGCACCCGAACCTCGCGCCCTATGCGGTCTTTGGCTGTTCGGATGGCTGGATCATCCTCGCGGTCGGCAATGACGGGCAGTTCCGCAAGCTCTGCGCGCTGCTTGATCTCGCGCCGCTCGCCGACGATCCGGCCTATGCGACGAACCCCGCCCGCGTCACGAACCGCCCCGCCTTGCAGCGGCTGATCGAGGCGCGTACGCGCGCCATCGGCCGCGATGCGCTGCTCGCAGCCTGCGAGGCGGCGGGGGTTCCGGCGGGGCCCATCAACACGATGGCCGAGGTCTTTGCGGATCCGCAGGTGATCGCGCGCGGGTTGCGGATCGAACCCGAAGGCGTGCCGGGTGTGCGGACTCCCATCACCTTTTCCAAAGGCGAACTCGTGCTTGGGCGGGCCTCGCCGCTGCTTCCGCGCGGCTGAGCGCCGTGTGTTGCAGCTTTGCACCACATGCTGCGGCACTTCCTTCGGGCAGGACGGTTTGTCTTGCATTGCGATCGCTGCGGTAAGACACCGTTCATATTCCCACGCGGGCGTTCCGCTGGGGGTCTACCAACGAGGGAAAACATGAAGAAGATTCTGTTCGCTACCACTGCCCTGGTGATGACCGCGGGCATGGCTGCTGCCGAAGTCAAGATCACTGGCGCTGCCAACATCGGTGCCGGTTCGCACGATGGCGGCGACGTTATCGTTTATAACAACGCGACGATCAGCGCCTCGGCCAGCGGTGCGACCGATTCGGGCCTCGAGTTCGGCTTCTCGGGCTGGAGCATGCGCGGCGGTGACGGCTACACGTTCGGCGACACGGACGATGGCCACTATGGCCCCCACGAAACGCCGTCCGTGCCGGAAGTCTATGTCTCCGGCGCCTTTGGTAAGCTGGCTCTGAAGCGGAACGGCTATAACTTCTTCTACAACGACTCGAGCAGCGATGACGCCGACATCAAGTACTCGCTCTCGGCTGGTGGCCTGTCGGTCGCCGTTGTGGCTGACCTGCGTGGAACCGCCGCTAATGCCGCTGGCGCCGTTGCCGGCTCGAGCGACTTCTCGCTGAGCGCCGACGCGGCACTCGGTGGCGTTGCCGCGAACCTCGTCTATGACAGCCGCGGTAGCAACTCGCTCGTTTCGCTGTCCTATCCGGTCGGCGCCATCACGGCGACCGTGGGCGTTGATGCGAACGCTGCTGAAACAATCAAAATCGCCTACAGCGCCGATGGCGTGTCGGCCTCGTTCAAGTACGGCACCGACGAAGCTTGGAAAATCACGGCCGGCATGACGTCGGGCGCGGTTGGCGTGAACGTCGAGACGACCTCGGCCGACAAGTGGCAGGCGACCGCCTCCTACGACCTCGGCGGTGGCGCCAAGCTGAACGGCGGCGTGAACTACGAGGAAGACCTCTACGCTGGGCTTTCATTCTCGTTCTGATCTCTGATCGGACGCAAATCCAGGGGGCGGGCCACGGTCCGCCCCCGCTTTGAACCGAATCATTTCCCCAAGGCGCCTACCGCCGCGCTGTCAATTTCAAGTGCCGTTTCATGAAGAAAAAAAGTTTCAACCTGTCCCGTGCCCTGCTGCGCCCATTGCGCCGCGGGGTTGAGTTCGTTGTTTGTCTGGCACGCGTCGTGCCCCCAACGCGCATCCTCGGGCTGCGTCCTTGCGACCAGAATGATCTTGCTGACATCTGGCATCCGCAGCGACTGGAACGGGGGGCAGGGCGGTGACGGTCGGGGTTCGGGGGATGCTGATCCGGCTGCTGTCCGCCAGGGAGGGCGCGGGGCTGACGCTCGCGGGGTTCTTCGATCTTCACTATTACCCCTTCGCCTGCACGACCAAGCGCCGCCCGCGGCTCGACCGGATCATCTTCGACAAGCATTTCCGCGACGGCCTCGGCCGCAAGGCGCTGGTCGCGATCACCTCGGCCGATCTGCAGGCCTGGGTCGCCGAACACGCCGCGCGCGGCTACAAGCCCGGAACGGTCAACAAGCACATCTTCCTTCTGAACCGCCTGCTGCGCCTCGCGCGCGACTGGGGGATGCTCGAGGTCGCGGGGTCGGGGCGGCTCGGGGTCAGGCGGCTGCCGGCCGGCGAATGGCGCCAGCGGTTCGCGTCCGAGGCGGAGCTCGCGGCGTTGCTCGCGGGCTGTGCGGCCGAAAACCATCCGTTCCTGACTTTCTTCGTCAAGATCCTGATCCTGACCGGCGCGCGCAGCAGCGAGGCGCGGCTTGCCCGCTGGCGCGACTTCGACCTGCAGCGCCGGCTCTGGACGGTCCCGGTCAGCAAGAACGGCCGCGCGCGGCGCATCGTGCTGAGCAGCGCGGTGATGGCCCTTCTGCCCGAGATCCGGGCGCGCGCGCTGGCGCTCGGCCTGCCCGCCGGGCCGGATGACCCGATCTTCGTCAATCCGCGCACGCGGCGGGCCTATAACGGGTTCCACCTCGCTTGGGACAGGGCGCGCCAGCGCGCGGGGCTCGGCACGCTGCGCCTGCACGACCTGCGCCACACCTTCGCGAGCCTTCTCATCAACAACGGCGCTACGATCTACGAGGTGCAGAAGCTGCTCGGCCACCAGAACATCGCCATGACCGAGCGTTACGCCCATCTCGTGCCCGACACGCTGCAGCGCCGGGTCGAGATCATCCCCGACGCCATGGCGCGCGCC
>JBIKVM010000061.1:0-13673 GCA_044356825.1 Limisphaerales bacterium | reverse complement strand
TAACGCCTGCTTTGCTTTTCATACCATCCAACACGTTCAGTCTGTCCGGTTCTGCCCTTAGCAGCAAATGTTGCTTCCAGCTTAAGTCGCTTTTCTTTCCACCAAATTTCATACAGTCTTGCAAAACTCATTTCTTTAACTGCTCGCTTATCTTTTGCTAGCAAGCGCAGCTCGTCAAACTTGTCCAAAGCAACTCGCTTCGCTTCTTCCAGGTCGCTCTCGTTAGTTGTCGATTTCCAATACGTTATTTTTCTGCCGTACTGATCCTGCATACCACGTACATGTATGCGCATGTGATAGATTGGACGCTTGCTGTTGGCAGTACGATGGTAAAGCAAAATTTGCCCGTCTTTCAGCTCCACCTTGTTCAAGTACCCGTCGCCCATAGCCACAGTCTCCTGCACCACCACAAAACGTGTGCAAGAAGTGTAATTTCGCAGCGTGTTTCTGTCTAGCTCAAGCTATGGTGTGCAACTTTTGTACGCTGCGCCCAAAAGAAAAAGCGCAGTAACAACTGCGCTTTTTCAAGTACTTACAGTAATTAACTGAACGTTCCAGATTAACGCTTGGAGAACTGGAAGCTCCGGCGGGCCTTGCGGCGGCCGTATTTCTTGCGCTCGACCGTCCGGCTGTCGCGGGTGAGGAAGCCCGCGGCCTTGAGGGGGGCGCGCAGCGCCGGTTCGTAGAGTTGCAGCGCCTTCGAGATGCCGTGCTTGAGCGCGCCGGCCTGGCCCGAGAGGCCGCCACCCTCGACCGTCGCCATGACGTCGAACTGGCCGTCCACGCCCGCGATCTGGAAGGGCTGGCGCAGGATCATCTGCAGCACGGGCCGGGCGAAATAGGCGGCCATTTCCTTGCCGTTGACCGTGACGCGGCCCGAGCCGGGCTTGATCCAGACGCGGGCGACCGCGTCCTTGCGCTTGCCGGTGGCGTAGGAGCGGCCGAGCGCGTCGCGCACGGGCGTGCGGGGCACGGCGGCGGGCGCCTCGGCGGCGGCGACCGAGGCCTTGAGCGAATCGAGGGATCTGAGGTCGGCCATGCTCATGCGCTCCGGCTGTTCTTCGGGTTCATCGCCTTGATGTCGAGCACCTCGGGCGACTGGGCGACGTGGGGATGCTCGGCGCCTGCATAGACGCGCAGGTTCGACATCTGCTGGCGGCCGAGGCGGTTGCGCGAGATCATCCGCTCAACCGCCTTTTCCACGACGCGCTCGGGGTGGGCGCCTTCGAGGATCTGGCGCGCGGTGCGGTGCTTGATCCCGCCCGGATAGCCGGTGTGCCAGTAATAGAGCTTGTCCTCGCGCTTCTTGCCCGTCATCTGCACCTTGTCGGCGTTCACGATGATGACGTTGTCGCCCATGTCCATGTGGGGGGTGAAGGTCGGCTTGTGCTTGCCGCGCAGGATCTTGGCGACCTCGGCAGCGAGGCGGCCCAGCACGACGCCCTCGGCGTCGACCAGGATCCACTTCTTGACGATGTCCGCCGGGGTGGCGGTGAAGGTTTTCATGCTGTGCCCTGTCGTGAGCGGGGCCCGTTGCCCCGGTGTGCGAAAGGGTTTCTAGCCGCTTTCGCGTGCAGGTCAAGTACGAAAGAGGGGCGCGAGAGGCATGAAAATCAGGGATTTCCGATATGGGGTACCAAAATACCCCATTCAGCGGCGCAGCCGTGGCGGCGCCGTCAGGCCCGGTGGAGCGGGGCGCGCCGGGGCGGGCGGCTCGAACACGAGGCCCGCGGCCGCGATCGCCGCGAACTCGGCCCCCTCCCCGGGCAGAAAGAGGATGTGGACGCGCGCATCTCCGCCCCCCGCAAGGCGCAGGAAGGCGCCCAGACGCTCGGCCAGCGCGGCCTCGCCCTCGAGCGGGACGCCCGCGAGCGCGAGGACGATGGCGCGCCCGCCGTCCGCCTCCCGCGCGCCCGCCAGTGCCGCGCGGCGGATGACCGCGCCCGCCTCGGCGAGGCGTGCATCGAGGGCGGCGAGGGTCTGCGCCGAAACGCCCGACGGCGGGCCGAACCCGCCCAGGCTGTGCGCGCCGGCCTCAGGCGCGGCGCCCGCCTCGGCCGCAAGCCAGCGCACCCCTTCGGGATCGAGCACGAAGGCCACCTCGGGCGCGCCGGGGTTGACGATGAGGCCGAGCCCCTGCGGCGCGAGCAGGCGCGCGATCTCGGCCCCCGTCGCGGCAAGGTGTTGGATCGCGCCATCCCTGCCCGCGCTCAGCCGCGCCTCGCTGTCATGGGCGATGACGAAGGTCGTGCCGTCGACCTCGACGCTCTCGGGCTCTACCGCGCCGCCCGCGCCCTCGGCCCTGAGTTCGACCATGAGCTCGTGCCCCGCGAGGAGCCCGAGATAGGCCCGCCGCGGCCCCTCATCCTCCGGGGCGGCCGCCATCGCGGCATGGGCGCGGTCGAGCGGACGATCGGCGCTCATGCGGCCCCCCTCAGGATTGCAACGGGGGACCATTCCGGGGCATAATGGCGACGTTTTGTTAATCGCGCTTGCCTTACGGGGTGTCCGAGGCCCCGGCCCACTTGGTTGACAGGATTGCAGGTGATCGAGTTTCGCAACGTCAGCAAATCCTTCTGGACGGGCGAGCGGCGCAAGATCATCCTCGATCGGGCGACCTTCCGGGTGGAGCTTGGCAACTCGCTCGGCATCCTTGCCCCGAACGGCACCGGCAAGACAACCATCATCAACATGATGGCCGGCCTCGAAAAGCCCGACGAGGGCGAGATCAGCCGCGCCAGTCGCATTTCCTTTCCTCTGGGCTTCATGGGCGGTGTCGTGCCCAAGCACGACGCAAAGGAGAACGCACGCTACATCGCGCGGCTCTACGGGCTGGACCCGGACTATGTCGAGGCCTTCACGCGCTGGCTCTGCGACATCGGCGAGTATTACGACATGCCGCTTGCGACCTACAGTTCTGGCATGCGCGCGCGGTTCTCCTTTGCGCTGCTGCTCGCGATGGAGTTCGACATCTACCTCATCGACGAGGGGATGCCGACCAGCACGGATATGGCCTTCAACCGCAAGGCAGGGTGGATCCTGCGCGAGCGACTCGAGAACGCGACCGTCGTGGTGGTGTCGCACCAGGTCCAGACACTCGAGAAGTTCTGCCGCTCGGCGGCGGTCCTCAAGGACGGCACGTTGCACATGTTCGAAACCCTCGAGGAAGCGCGACGGAAGTACGAGCATGACGAACGGGCCTAATCCACGCGCTCGGCGCTATCGCATCCCCGTGGGCACCGGCGGCGCGGCAGAGGCCGCACCTGAAGAGCAAGGCACCCAATCCCCCCCGTCGGCAGACACCGGCCCACCGCACGCGCCGAACGCCGAAAGCGCGCAGTCAGAGCCCGGGTGGGCGGGATCGGAGGACGCGCAGCACGCGGCTGAGGGCAGGTCCGAACCCACCGAGGACGGCTTCGGCCCCGACCCCTTCCCGACCGCGGCGGCGGCGCGGCCGCGTCAGGCGCCCCCCCCGCCCGCGGCATTACAGGCAATCGAGGCCGAGGGGCTGAGCGCGCAGCAACTGCGCCTGGCGCGTCGGATCGCGCAAAAGCGCGGCATCGCGGCGGAAACCGACATCGAGGCGGTCTATCACCTGCGCGCCGCGGGCATCGATCCCTTCTCGCGCGACAGTCTTCTTGGCCTCGTCGCCGGCAAGGCGGCCGATGCGGCGGCGGCTGCGGGAAAGGCGGCCGGCAAGGCACTTGCGCGCATCGAGGGTGCCGGGCGCGACATTGCGCCGGCCCCGCCGCCGGGCACGCCCGAGGTGCACACCGCGCAGACCGGCGCGCTTGAGGTCCTCGCGATCCAGCGCGAGATCGTGGAGCGGCGCAAGCGGCGGCTGATCCTGCTCGGGCTCAGGCTTCTGGCGTTTGTCATGCTGCCGACAATCATGATGGGCTACTATTACGCCGCCATCGCGACCCCCCTCTATGCGAGCAAGAGCGAGTTCGTCATCCAGCAGGCCGATGCCCCGAGCCCGCAAGGGGGCGGGCTGTTCCAGACTTCGCCCCTTGCCATGGCGCAAGATGCGATTGCGGTGCAGGGGTATCTGGAATCGCGCAGCGCCATGTTGCGGCTCGATGACGATGCGGGCTTCGGCGCGGCCTTCAGCGCGCCGGAAATCGATCCCATCCTGCGCCTCGAGCCCGATGCCGGGGTCGAGGAACGTTACCGCACCTATAGCCGCCACATCCGGATCGGCTTCGATCCGACAGAGGGGATCGTCCGGCTCGAGGTGCGCGCGCCCGATCCGATGCAGGCGGCGGCATGGTCGCAAGCCCTGCTCGGATATGCCGAGGAAAAGGTCGATGCCCTGTCGCAGAGGCTGCGCACCGACCAGATGGCGGGCGCCGAGGAAAGCCTCGTGCAGGCCGAGACCAAGCTGCTCGAGGCGCGCGAGCTGCTGATCGCACTGCAGGAGCGCTTCCGCACGCTCTCGGGCCAGGCCGAGGTCGACATCGTCAACGCGAAGATCTCGACGATCGAGCGGGAACTGACGACCGACCGGCTCGGCCTTCAGCAGATGCTCGCGAATCCGAGCCCGAACGCGGGCCGCGTGGCGGCAGTTCGCCAGAGGATCGAGCGCCTCGAGGCCGAGATCGAGAGCTTGCGCGCGCGACTGACCGAAGAGGACCGCCTCGGCCTCTCGCTCGCCAGGGTCCAAGGCGAGATGATGGTCGCCGAGGCCGAACTGGAAACGCGCAAGGAGCTCTTGCGCGAAGCGATGCAGGCGCGCGAGCAGGCGCGGATCGAGGCCAATCGTCAGGTGCGCTACTTGTCGGTCAGCGTCGTCCCCCTCCCGGCGGATGAGGCAGCCTATCCGCGCGTGTTCGAAAACACCGCGATCGCCTTCCTCATCTTCATGGGGATTTATCTGATGCTGGCGCTGACCGCCGCCGTCCTACGCGAGCAGGTCTCGCGCTGAGTGTCAGGACATGCCGAGGGCGGTCTTGTAGAGTTCGAGGATCGCTTCTTCCTCGGCGATCTCATCGGGCTTGCGACGCCGCAAGGTTATGAGCTTGCGCATGACGCGCGTGTCGTAGCCCCGCCCTTTGGCCTCGGCCATGAGGTCCTTCTGCTGCTGGGCGATGTCGGCCTTCTCGGACTCGAGTTGCTCGAAACGCTCGATGAACTGGCGCAATTCGTCGGCGGTGACGCCATAGTTCTGGGTGGGATCGGTCATTGCGGCCTCGCTTGGGTGCGGGGACGTGCCTAGCGCCCCACCCCCGCGGGTTCAAGCCCCGCGCCTTGCGCACAGAGCCACCCGCGCCTATCGATAGGTCGGGCACGGTGCGGGGGATCGGAGATGACGGCATTGATCTGGGCAGGCAGCGCCCTTGCGGTCGCGGGCCTTGCGGGCATTTTGTGGTGCATCCGGCTTGTCATCGTCGCGCGCCGTGCGGGTCTGTCCGAGGCCGCGTTGCGGGCGCGGCTTCAACGGGTCGTGACGCTGAACCTCGCGGCGCTCGGCCTTTCGGTGCTTGGCCTCATGGCTGTGATAACCGGCATCTCGCTCGGCTGATGGTGGCGCACCGGCCCGGCGCCCAGCCCGGGAAAGAGGAGTTGCAGCCCCTCGAGTTCAAGCCGCAGCCGGCCGAGCGCCGCATTCGCGCGCTCTGCCCCGCCCGCGGCCGCCGGCGATCCCCGCCCGGTCATGCCGCGCAACTGCTGCAAAAGGGTGTGGCCGGCAGGAGATCAAGGCGTGCATCGGGAATCTCGGCGCCGCAGCGCGTGCAGGCGCCATAGTCACCTGCGCGGAGGCGCGCGAGGGCGGCATCGATCTGACGCACCTCGCGCGCGCCCGAGTTGCCCAGCGTCTCGAGCATCTCGTCATCCTCACGTTCGGTCGCCAACTCCTCCCAGTCGCGGGTCTCGTAGTCGTGCAGCGACGCCTCGATGCCAGCCATCCTGGCCACGAGCTCGGCTCGCCGAGCCTCGAGTTGTGCCATGCGCCCTTGAAGATCCGTCATGTCGCCCTCCGTCCGCATCGATCAGGGAGAACTCTAGGCGAGGTGCACGACACCGGGCCTTGACGCAGGTCAATGACAGCGCGGGCAATACATTCAAGACTTGAAATATGTGTCCACGCAACCTACTCTCCGTCCGATCAGGGAGATCCGCCATGACACCCATCGTCAATGCCTTCTTCGACGAGGCCACGAACACCATCACATATGTCGTCCGCGAGCCCGAGGGGCGCGCCTGCGCCGTCGTCGATTCGGTCCTCGACTTCGACTATGCCTCGGGGCGCACCGACACGCGCTCGGCCGATGCCGTGATCGCCTTCATCGAGGCCGAGGGGCTCGATCTGCAGTGGATCCTCGAGACGCATGTCCACGCCGACCACCTCTCGGCCGCGCCCTACATCCAGGAGCGTCTGGGCGGCCGGATCGGGATCGGCGAGAAGATCACGGTGGTGCAGAACACCTTCGGCAAGATCTTCAACGAGGGCACCGAGTTCCAGCGCGACGGCAGCCAGTTCGACCGCCTCTTCACCGAGGGCGACAGCTTTCACATCGGGCAGATGCGCGGCGACGTGCTGCACACGCCCGGCCACACGCCCGCCTGCCTGACCTATGTGATCGGCGATGCGGCCTTCGTGGGCGATACGCTCTTCATGCCCGATTTCGGCACGGCGCGCTGCGACTTCCCGGGCGGATCGGCCGAGACGATGTTCGACAGCGTCCAGAAGATCCTGCGCCTGCCCGACGAAACCCGCATCTTCGTCTGCCACGACTACAAGGCGCCCGGGCGCGACGTCTATGCCTGGGAGACGACGGTGGGCGAGCAGAAGGCGCGCAACGTCCATGTCGGCGCCGGACGCTCGCGCGAGGATTTCGTCAAGATGCGCACGACGCGCGACGCGAGCCTGTCGATGCCGCGCCTCATCATCCCCTCGCTGCAGGTGAACATGCGCGCCGGCCAGATGCCGCCGGCCGAAGAGAACGGGGTGACCTATCTCAAGGTGCCGGTGAACGGTCTCTGAGGAGAGACCGCGCGCACCGAAGGGAGCGTGACCGGCGCAGCGTCGCCGGTTACGTTCTCCATGACCATCAAGGAATTTCTGACATGATCGAACAGGATTGGATCTGGGGCCTCGTCGGAGGTCTCATGATCGGAAGTGCGGCGTCCATCTATCTGCTCGTCAACGGGCGGATCATGGGGGCTTCGGGCATCATCGGCGGCCTCGTGGACCGCTCGGGCTGGGAGAGCGGCGCCGAGCGCGCGGCCTTCATCGCGGGGCTCATCCTCGTGCCGATGCTGGTCGTGCCGCTCTATGACACGGTCGACACGCATCTGACCGGCAATCTCGCCGTCGTCATCGTGGCGGGGCTGCTCGTGGGCGTGGGGACGCGGCTCGCGAACGGATGCACCTCGGGGCACGGGGTGTGCGGGATCTCGCGGCTGTCGCTGAGGGGTATCGTGGCGACAGTGTTCTATCTGCTGGGCGGGGGCCTCGTCATGGCGCTCGCGCGGCATGTGCTGGGGGTGATCTGATGCTGCGGCTTCTGTCGGCGCTGGTGGCGGGCGGCCTCTTCGGGGCGGGGCTCGTGGTTTCGGGGATGGTCGACACGACCAAGGTGCAGGGCTGGCTCGACGTCTTCGGCGACTGGGACCCGACGCTCGCCTTCGTGCTCGGCGGCGCGATCCTGCCGATGGCGATCGCGTGGCGGGTGGCCGAGCGGCGCAAGGTCGCGGTGCTGGGCGGGCCGCTGCCGCTCGCGCCCGCGGGGGACGGGCGGCCGGGGCGCAACCTCATCATCGGCTCGACCGTCTTCGGCGCGGGCTGGGCGCTCGCGGGGCTCTGCCCGGGGCCGGCGCTCGCCTCGTTGACATTCGGCGGCACGGGGGGGATTGTCTTTGTCGTCGCGATGGCCGCGGGGATGCTTGCCGCCCCCCCGATCCGGGCGCGGCTCGACCGGATGCAACCCGCCTGAAGGGGGAAGGGCATGGAGATACGGCGCCTGACCGACGATTACGCGGTAAGCCCGCAGATCGCGCCCGAGGATGCGGCCGCGATCCGCGCGGCGGGCTTCGTCGCCGTCATCTGCAACCGCCCCGACCCCGAGATCCCGCCCGGCCTGCACGCCGCCCGGGTGCGCGCGGCGGTCGAGGCGGCCGGGATGGCCTTCATCGACAACCCCATCATCTCGGGCGGCATGACGGCCGAGAATGTCGCGGCGCAGGCCAGGGCGATGGCCGCCGCCGGCGGCCCGGTGTTCGCCTATTGCGCAAGCGGGAACCGATCCTCGATCGTCTGGGCGCTCGCCAACGCCGGCCGGATGCCGACCGATGATCTGATCGCGATCCCCGCCCGCTTCGGCTATCAGCTCGAACCCCTGCGCGCGCAGATCGACGCCTTCGGCCGCCGGGGCTGAGCGCGCGCCCGGGGACGCCGGAACGGGGGACGCATGGCATTCGGCACGAACATCCGCACCTATTTCGAGGGGCGCTGGCACGAGGGCGACCTGCCCGTGATGCGCGCGGCAGATCACGGCACCTGGCAGGGTTCGAGCGTCTTTGACGGCGCGCGCATGTTTCAGGGCGTCGTCCCCGACCTCGAGGCGCATTGCGACCGGGTCAACCGCTCGGCCGATGCGCTGATGATCGACGCCACCCTCGGTGCGGCCGAGATGGCCGCGATCGCGCGCGAGGGGCTGCGCGGCTTCGGCCCGGGTGCTGCGGTCTATGTCCGGCCGATGTACTGGGCGATCGCGGGCTCGGACCTCGGCATCGCGCCGGCGCGCGGCCAGACGGGCTTCGCGCTCTGCCTCGAAGAGGTCGCGCTGCCCGATTTCGAGCGACCGACGACCCTGTGCCGGACGCGCTTCCGCCGCCCCGTGCTCGAGGATGCGGTGTGCAACGCCAAGGCGGGCTGCCTTTATCCCAACAACGCGCGGATGCTGACCGAAGCGCGCGCCAAGGGCTTCGGCAACGCGCTCGTCGCCGATGCGATGGGCAATGTCGCCGAGAGCGCGACCGCAAACGTCTTCATCGTGCGCGACGGCGTGGTGCTGACACCGATCCCGAACGGGACCTTCCTCGCCGGGATCACCCGCGCGCGCCACATCGCCAACCTGCGCGCCGACGGGGTCGAGGTGATCGAGACGGTGCTTTCCTTCGACGATGTCGCGGCCGCCGACGAGGTGTTCCTGTCGGGCAACTTCGCCAAGGTGACAGCCGTCGCCGCCTTCGAGGATCGCCGCTATCCCGCGCCGGGGCCGATGACGCGCCGGGCGCGCGCCCTCTATTGGGACTGGGCGCTGTCGGGTCCGCGCGTCTGAGCATAGCCCTCCGCCCGACGCCCGGTTTTCGGGCAGTCGGCGCGCCATCGTGCCGAAACCTTAACCAGCGCGCGGCGCGCGGCGGCGGAAAGCCGCGCGGCAGGCACGAGCGGGCGTTGCCTCGGGCGGCCACTTGGGGCAGAGTCGAGGCCGGAGGGTCCAGATGCGCAAGTTCCTCGTCATCCTCGACGACAGCCGCGAGTGCCTCAATGCCATGCGCTTTGCCGCCATGCGCGCGGCGCGCACCGGGGGGGGCGTGCAGATCCTCTCGGTGATCCCGCCCGAAGAGTATCAGCACTGGATCGGTGTGGCCGACCTGATGCGGGCCGAGGCACGCGAGCGGATCGAGGCGCATTTCGAGGTCTTCGCGAAATGGATGCGCGAGCGGCAGGGGATCCATCCCGAACTCGTCATCCGCGAAGGTGAGCCGGTGGCCGAGATCCTCGCCCAGATCCGGTCGGATGCCGAGGTCGGGGTCCTTGTCCTCGGAGCGAGCGCGGAAAAATCCGGGCCGGGCCCGCTGGTGACGCATCTGTCGCGCCAGTCGGGCCACCTGCCCTGTCCGATCACGATCGTTCCTGGCGACATGTCGAAGGAACGGCTCGAGGCCATCACCTGATCCTGCCCTGGCAGACCAGAACCAATCCCGGAATTGGTTTGTCGCCGCGCCGGCCGCATGCGGTGGCGACGGATTGATCCGGGGGCACCTTTGCGCCACATCCTGCGTTGACACTCAGAAAGGGCCCAGCCATGCCGACCTATGCCTTCCCCCCCGCGCCGACTGTCGGCGCACCGATTTCCGGCACGGATACGCTATTCCCGGTTCGCCGCATCTATTGCATCGGGCGAAATTATGCCGCCCATGCGATCGAGATGGGTCACGACCCGAACCGCGAGCCGCCCTTTTTCTTCCAGAAGAATCCCGACAACCTTGTCTTTGGCGATGCCTTCCCCTATCCGCCCCGGACAGCGGAGGTACACCACGAGATGGAGATGGTCGTCGCGCTCGCATCCGGCGGCAAGAATATCCCCGTCGAGCGCGCACTGGACTGCGTCTTCGGCTATGCAGTCGGCCTCGACATGACGCGGCGCGACCTGCAGGGCCAGGCCAAGGAGATGGGCCGCCCTTGGGAAGTAGGCAAGGCGTTCGAGCATTCCGCCCCGATGGGTCCGATCATGCCCGTCGCGCGCGTGGGACACCCGTCCTCGGGCGCGGTGGAACTGAAGGTCAACGGCAAGGTGCGCCAGTCGGGCGACCTCAACCAGCTGATCTGGAAAGTGCCCGAGATGATCTCTTATCTCTCGGAGTATTTCGAACTCGCCGCCGGCGACCTGATCATGAGCGGGACGCCCGCCGGTGTGGCAGCGGTGGTGCGTGGCGACGTGATGGAGGGCCGTGTCGAAGGGGTAGGCGCCTTTACGGTCCGCGTGGTCTGACCTCCTCAGCGCGAGAGGGCGCTCAGCACCCGGACGCTGACAGAGTTGAGGTGATTGAGCATTTCCTGCGCGGCCCCGTTGGGGTCGCGCGCCACGATGGCGCGGTGCAGGGCGTCGTGCTCGGCAAAGCTGTGATGGTCGCGAGGCGGAGCGTCGGTGGTGCGCGTTCGCGCCCAGACAGTTGACCGGCGCACGACATTGAGCATGTCGAAGAGATGTACGAGCAACTTGTTGTGCGTCGCCTTTGCGACGGCCAGGTGCAGGTTGTTGTCCCAGGCCTCATAGCTGCGCCAGTCGGTCGCGCCGCGGCATTTCCGTGTGCAGGTCTCGATCTGCTCGAAATCCGACCGCGTACCATGCACAGCGGCAAGGCGTGCCAATTCGGGCTCGATGGCAAGACGGGCGGTGATGACCTGCGCCGGCGTGGCCAGTTCGCCCAGATAGGCGACATCCGAAAGGTTCAGAACCGGGCGGGATCCGATAAAGGTGCCACGCCCCACATGGCGCCAGATGAGGCCGTCCTCCTCCAGCCGGTCGAGCGCCTTGCGCAGCGCGCCGCGCGTCACGCCAAATTCGAGGCAGAGCGCGCGCTCGGGGGGAATGCGCTCGGTGTGGGTGAACCCACGCTCGACGATGTAGGCCCTGATGCGCCGCGCAAGCATGGCGGTGAGGTCGTCGTGTGTCATCTGACCAATTCCCGGAATGGTTCGATTTTGGCCGCGTCTCTGCGATTGTCAACGGCTCGCCGCGATTTATGTTCGCAAAGTTGGGTGCACGGCGACGACCCGACGAACCGGGGGGACCACATGCGTCTGGCGACAGTTGACATCGGCGGGGTCGAGACCTGCGTGGCCGCGCTTCGCGATGGCCGTGCGCTGGACCTCGCCGCAGCCCAGCCCGGGATCGGGGTCGTTCAAGGTGGGCGCAGCGTGCTGTCGCTTCAGGCGCTGATTGACGGCGGCGCAGCGGCCCTCGCCGCAGTGCGTGGGGTCGTCGCAGCGGCCGAAGCGGGCGCGCACGCTCACGCCATTCACCCGTCTGCTTCGCTGGCCTTCCGCGCACCGATCCCTGTGCCGCGCAAGAATGTCTTTTGCGTCGGCCGGAATTATGCGGAGCACATCGCGGAAGGTGCGCGCGCCCAGAAGACCACGATCAACGTGACCGAGGTTCCCGTCTTCTTCACCAAGCCGCCCACGAGCGTCGTGGGCCACGAGGCCCCGGTCCCCATATTTCCGCGCGTCTCGACCAAGATCGATTACGAGGTTGAGCTCGCCCTCATCATCGGCACGAGGGGGCGCGACATCGCGCCCGCCGATGCCTATCGGCACATTTTCGGCTACACGATCCTCAACGACGTGTCGGCGCGCGACGTGCAGCGCCGGCATGGCGGCCAGTTCTTCAAGGGCAAGGCGCTCGACGGATCGTGCCCGATGGGGCCTTGGGTCGTGACCGCAGACGAGATCGAAGACCCGATGGCCTTGCGAATGCAGCTGTGGGTCAATGGTGAGCTGCGCCAGAACGAGACGACAGCCGCCATGATCTTCGACATTCCGGCGCTGATCGCCTCGCTCTCCGAGGGTTTGACGCTCGAGCCCGGCGACATTCTTGCCACCGGAACGCCATCGGGCGTGGGGTATGCGATGGACCCGCCGCACTACCTGCAGGACGGCGACGAAATGGTCTGTGAAATTGAGGGAATCGGTCGGCTGTCGAACACGCTCCACGCCGTCTGAGCGGCCGCCGCGCGCGCGCCGAATGCAACGACATGCAAACACGGGAGGAAAGCATGATTTCAAGACGCAAGTTCGGTGCAACGGCTGCGATGGCCGCGGCACTCGGGGCCATCGGGGGGCCCGGACTGCTCGGTGCCCAGACACTGCGGCAGGTGACGTTCGTTCAGCCGAGTCCCTCGGCGATCAACTCGTTCCCGGTGTTCGTCGCGATCGCCGAAGGCTATTTCGCCGAGGAAGGGCTCGAGGTTCGCGTCGAGGCCGTCAATGGCTCGAGCGCGGTTCTTCAGGCCCTCTCGGCAGGTCAGGCGCAGTTTGGGCGCCCGGGCCCTGGGCCGGTGCTTGGCGCGCAGTCGCGCGGCGTTGATGCCGTGTTCATCTACAACGTCGCCGCACGCTCGAACTTCGGCCTCGTCGTTCCCGAAGCATCGGCGGTGACCTCTCCGGCTGACCTGAAAGGGACGGTCGTGGGCGTCGGCACTGCGGATGGCGCCGAGGTCGGCTTTGCACGCAACGTGCTGGCCGGGTCGGGCCTGACCGAGGGCACGGATTACACCTTCCTCGCGGTCGGCGATGGCGGACCTGCTTCGGCCGCCTTCACCTCGAACACCATCTCGGCCTATTCCGCCTCGACCGCGGATGCTGCGATCCTCAATCAGCGCGGTGTCGCGGTGCGCGAGATCACCCCGCCCGAGTTCTCGCGCTTCTTCGGCAACGGCCTCGTGACGATGGGCGACACGATCCGCAACGATCGCGAGCTGGTCGAGAAGTTCGGCCGTGCCTTCGCCCGCGGCCATGCCTTCTCGCTCGATGACGCCAACCGCGCGACCGTGCTGGCTCACCTCAAGGCCGCCAACCCGCAAGAAGGCGAGGACGTGGCGTTCGCTTCGGCCCTCTTCGACGCCGTCCGCGCCAAGACCATCCCCGTCGACATGACGAACGGCCTTGGCTACATGCCGCCCGAAGTCTGGGAGGAGTGGCAGGCGAGCCTCGTTGCGGGCGGCGATCTGCCGGCCCCGCTTCCGGACCTCAACAAGGCTTTCACGAACGAGTTCATCGCAGGCTGGAACGAAGGCCTCAAGTGATGTCGGACGCCGCAGCCATCGCCCCTGCTCCGCAGAGCTTGACGGGAGAAGCCGTCTACGAGTTGCGCGGCGTCGGCAAGACCTATGCGCGCAACTCCCTGAAGGCGCTGGAGGGTATCGACCTGCAGCTCACC
>JBIKVM010000247.1:0-3904 GCA_044356825.1 Limisphaerales bacterium | reverse complement strand
GATGGCGGGCGTCGCCCTCGCCGCCGGGGTGGTGGAGCATCAGTATTTCGTCACCGAAAAGGGGCTCGACCTGCCCCCCGACCTCACCACGCTGCGCGATCCCGACCGCAACTTCTACCTCAAGCCCGATGTGGGCGGCGCCTTCGCGATCGGCGGCTGGGAGGATGGCGCGCCGGGCTGCTGGCGGCAGAACCCGCCCTTCGACTTCGCACGCGAGTTGTTCCCGCCCGACATGGACCGGCTCGCGCTCTTTGCGCTGCCCGCGGCCGAGCGTCTGCCGGTCCTCAACGACATCGGGATCCGGTCGGTCATCAACGGCCCGATCCCCGTCTCGGCGGATGGCGAGCCGGTGATGGGCCGCGCGCCCGAGCTCGACAACTTCTTCGTCGCCTGCGGCTTCACGGCAGGGATCGCGGCCTCGGGCGGGGCGGGCGAGGCGATGGCGAACTGGATCACCGAGGGCGACCCTGGGCTCGACCTCTGGCCGTTCGACGTGCGCCGCTTCGGCCCGGTGCAGGCGCAGGCCGCCTGGCTCGAGGATCGCGCGCGCGAGGCCTATGCCGCCTATTACAAGCTCCACTGGCCGGGCGAGGAGGCGGGCGCCGCGCGCGGCCTGCGCCGCTCGCCGCTGCATGGCGCGCTCATCGCGGCGGGTGCCGTCATGGGCTCGCGCTTCGGGTGGGAGCGGGCGAACTGGTTCGCGACCTCCGACCCCGCCGCCACCGACCGGCCGAGCTTCGAGGGCGTGCCCGGCTGGGCACCCGCCGTCGCGGCCGAGGTGCGCGCCATCCGCGAGGGCGTCGCGATCATCGACCAGACCTCTTTCGCCAAGTTCGAGATCGCGGGGCCCGGGGCGGGGGCGGCGCTCGAGCGGATCGCGGCGGGGCGGATGAGCGGGGCGCCGGGGCGGGTGGTCTATACCCAGATGCTCAACGACCGCGGCGGGATCGAGGCCGATGTCACCTTTCTCCATCTCGGGCCGGAGCGGTATCTGATGATCACCGGCTCGGGCTTCGGGGTGCGCGACGGTGGCTGGCTCGCGGCCGGGTTGCCCGCGGGCGTGACGCTGCACGAGGTGACGCGCGAGTGGGCCACGATCAACGTCTGCGGGCCGAAGGCGCGCGCGGTGCTCGGGGCCGTGACGCCCGCGGATCTCTCTTCGGCGGCCTTCCCCTACCTCTCGGCGGCCGAGATCGACATCGGGCTCGCCCGCGTCGTCGCCGCCCGGGTGGGCTATGTGGGCGAGCTCGGATGGGAGATCTACGTCCCCGCCGAGATGGCCGCCCATGTCTACGAGCAGCTCTGGCAGGCGGGGCTCGCGCACGGGATGCGCCACGCGGGCTATCGCGCGATCGAAAGCTGCCGGCTCGAGAAGGGCTATCTCTACTGGTCCTCCGACATCGGCCCGGACACGACCCCGCTCGAGGCCGGGCTCGGCTTTGCCGTCGCGTGGGACAAGGGCGATTTCCGCGGTCGCGCGGCGCTCGAGCGCCAGCGCGCCGAGGGGCCGCGGCGGCGGCTCGCCACGCTCTCGGTCGCGGGCTTCGCGCCCTTCCTCGGGGGCGAGACGGTGCTGCACGAGGGGCGCGCGGTCGCCTCGCTGACAAGCGCGGGCTATGCCCATCATTCCGGCCGCACGATCGGATACGCCTATCTGCCGGTCGGGCTCGACGGGGTCGGGTCGTTCACGGTCGAGGCCTTCGGTCAGGCCCACGCCGCCGCCCGCGGGCCGCGCTGCCTCCATGATCCCAAGGGTGAAAGGGTGAAGGCATGAGCGACATCGACGCGCTGCGGGCCGTGCTCGCCACCATTCCCGGGGCGCCTGCGGCCGAAGAGGCGGTGCGCCTCGGGGGGCTGACGAACCGGGTCTATCGGGTGGGGGGCCTCTGCGTGCGGCTGCCCGGCGCGGGAACCGAGGAATACATCGACCGCGCAAACGAGGCCGCCGCCGCGCGTGCCGCCGCCGCCACGGGCGTGATGGTGACGCGCCTTGTCCCCGACGCCCATACCATGACGCCCGAGGGCTTCCGCAGCCGCCCCGGCGCCCCGGCGCGCGCCGGTCGGGCCTTTGCCGCGCTGCACCGCTCGGGGCAGGCGTTTCCCTTCCGCTTCGAGCTCTTCGGGATGATCGACGAATATCTGCGCCTCCTCGCGGGCAAGGATGTCGCGCTGCCCGAGGGCTATCACGCCGTCGTCGCCGAGGCAGGGGCGGTGCGCGCGGCACTCGCGGCCCACCCCCTGCCGCTTGCCCCCTGCCATTGCGACCCGCTGTGCGAGAACTTCCTCGATACCGGGGCGCGGATGTGGATCGTCGACTGGGAATACTCGGGCATGAACGACCCGATGTGGGATCTCGGCGATCTGTCGGTCGAGGGCGGCTTCGGCCCCGCGCAGGACGAGGAGATGCTCGCGGCCTATTTCGGTGGCCCGGTGCGAGCGGCCGACCGCGGGCGGATGGTCATCTACAAGGCGATGTGCGACCTGCTCTGGACGCTCTGGGGGCTAATCCAGCTCGCGAACGCCAACCCCGCCGACGACTTCCGCACCTATGCCGAAACGCGCTTCGCCCGCTGCCGCGCGCTGATGGCCGACCCGTCCTTTGCCGGCCACCTCTCGGCGGTGCGAGGGGGATAGGGCATCCGCGACGTCGGGCGCGCACGACTGCGATGCGGGCAGGCGGGAAAACCCTCAGGGCAAAAAACTATGGAACACCAAGATTAGTTGACTTTTGTTTACTCTCACGCTGCACTCAGTTCTATTGATGATGAGGTGAGCGCGATGATTCTTCGCCTCTGGTGCATCGCTTGCGTGACCCTCTTGCCGATGGGGACGCTTGCACAGAACCTCTACCAGCCCCCCGGCGCGCGGGTGGTCGCATCGCCCCTGTCCCTGCCCGACCGTTGGGAAGAATGCACGGTCCTCGAACCCATTCCCGAGGCGGGCGCCTATCGCCTATCGTGCCGGACAGGCGACTTCGTCGTCGGGTTCGACAACGTCCTGCCCTGGACCGCCGAGACCGCGCCGCTTGCCGCGCCCCCGAGTGCCCAGCCCGGCGTGCCGAAGCTCGGCGATCGGGTGCTCGCCTCGCCGCTCGGGCTCAATGACCGGTGGGAGAGTTGCACCGTCGCGATGGACCTGAGCTTTCTCAATGCCTATGAGGTCGATTGCGCCGGCACACGCTATGTCGTGGCGATGGACTGGGTGAAGCCCGACCCGGGCGCGGCAGCTGCAGCACCGCAGGCCGCACAATCCGCCGCTGCCGAAGGCGAATTTCGGCCTGGCGATTTCGTGGAAGCAAGCCCCGAGCGCGGCCTGTGGGGTGTGGGCGTCGTGATCGCCCGAAATCCGAAGGGATACCAGGTCCGACTTCTGCCGACCGATGCCTATCCCGAAGCGCCGCTTGCGATCGTGCCGGCTTCGGGGGTCCGGCCGATCGGCGCGGCCGCCCCGGAACAGCCCGCCCCAGCCCCAGTTCCAGCACCCGCCCCGGCGCCAGAGCCGGCGGTCCCTGCCGCACCGCCGCCCGCACCCGCCCCGGCCACCCCGGCCCTCGCGCCCGTCGCGGGGCAGACGGCGATCCCCGACGGGATCTATCTGGCCCCGGTCGGCGGGTCGATCGAGGTTCTCCAGATCTCAGGCGGCCTTGTCGCGCTGAACCCCGTGGTCCTGCTCGGGCCTGGTGATTTCTCGGCCGCGAACGCCGCCCTTGTCGGAACCCTCGAGATCGCGGGGGACCAGTTGACGATCGCCTGGCAGGGGCACGAGACCTATTCGGGCCCCTTCACCTTCGACGGCACCTGTATCGGCTGGGGGTATCTCTATTGCCGGGCAACCCCGTTCGAGCCCGGCACGCAGCTTGACGGGCGCTATGTCGGGTCGGCGACGGCGGGGGGCGGTGTCGTGT
>JBIKVM010000246.1:0-3906 GCA_044356825.1 Limisphaerales bacterium | reverse complement strand
CTCGAGGGCAGCGGGCTGCAACCCGTCGTCGGCCTCACGCGCTATGATCCGGGGCACGAGGATCAGGTCATCTACGACATGCTCTCGTGGCGGCCGGCGGGGGTGATCGTGGCGGGTGTCGAACATTCCGACGCCGCGCGCGCGATGCTCGCCGCCGCCGACTGCCCGGTGGTCGAGATCATGGACAGCGACGGCGAGCCGGTCGATTCGCTCGTCGGCATCTCGCAGCGCCGGGCGGGCGAGACGATGGCGCAGGCGATCGTCGCGGCGGGATATCGGCAGATCGGCTTCGTCGGCACGCGGATGGCGCACGATCACCGCGCCGCCAAGCGCCTTGCGGGGTTCGAGGCGGGTCTGGCCGAGCATGGGCTGGCGCTGATCGACCGGGCGGATTACGCGGGCAGCTCGAGCCTCGCCAAGGGGCGCGATTTGACCGAGGCGCTGGTGCGCCGCTGCCCAGATCTCGATTTCATCTATTTCACCAACGACATGGTCGGGGCAGGGGGCCTCTTGTGGTGCGTCGCGCAGGGCCTTTCGGTGCCCGAGCGGTTTGGGCTTGCGGGGTTCAACGCGCTCGAGATCCTCGGCGGGCTGCCGCTGCGCCTCGCCACGATGGACAGCTGCCGCCTCGAGATCGGCCGCCGTGCCGCCGAGATCGTCCGCGATCGTGCCCGCGGAAGGCTGATCGAGCTGACGCCGACGCTCCAACCCGGCGACACCATCCGCCGCCCCCCGCGCGAGGAATTGCCATGACCGGCCCCGTCACTGCCCCCGTCACGGCCCTTGACATCCCCGAACCCGAGGAGGGCGCGCTCTCGCCCGCGATGCAGGCCTATTTCGCGCGCTGCCGCGAGAAGCTTGGCCTCGTGCCGAACGTGCTGCGCGCGCATGCCTTCGACGAGGCCAAGCTGTCGGCCTTCATCGGGATCTACAACGACCTCATGCTCGCGCCCTCGGGGCTGACCAAGACCGAGCGCGAGATGATCGCGGTCGCGGTCTCGGCCGAGAACCGCTGCGTCTATTGCCTGACCGCGCACGGCGCGGCCCTGCGCGAGTTGACGGGCGATCCCGCGCTCGCCGAGGTGATCGCGCAGAACTGGCGCGCGGCCCCCCTGCCCGCCCGCCAGCGCGCGATCCTTGCCTTTGCCGTGAAACTGACGCGCGCGCCCGCCGAGATGTCCGAGGCCGACCGCGCCGCGCTGCGCGATGCGGGCCTGAGCGAGCGCGAGATCTGGGATACGGCGGCGGTGGCCGCGTTCTTCAACATGTCGAACCGGCTTGCGGCGGCGGTTGAAATGCAGCCCAACCCGGACTACCACCACGCGGCACGCACCCCGCGCGCCTGAAGGAAACCCGCCATGTTCTTCACGCCCTCCAAGATGCGCATGGTCGCCCCCGCCGACGCCCTGCCGGGGCGCAGCCAGCCGATCCCGACGGCCGAGACGCATTTCGTCTCGGGCCGCCCGCTCCGCGCACCGTTCCCCGAGGGAATGGCGCAGGCGATCTTCGGCATGGGCTGCTTCTGGGGGGCTGAGCGGGTCATGTGGCAGGTGCCGGGGGTGTGGCTGACGATGGTGGGCTATGCCGGAGGCTTCACCCCGAACCCGACCTATCGCGAGGTATGCTCGGGCCTGACGGGCCACAATGAGGTCGTGCGCGTCGTCTTCGACCCGTCGCGCCTGCCCTATGCGGATCTGCTGCGCGCCTTCTGGGAAAGCCACGACCCGACGCAGGGCATGCGGCAGGGCAACGACACCGGCACGCAGTATCGCTCAGGCATCTATACCTTCGGCCCCGACCAGCAGGCCACCGCCGAGGCGACCCGCGCGGCCTTCGCGCCCCGGCTGCGCGCCGCAGGCTTCGGGGCGATCACGACCGAGATCATCCCCGCCCCGCCCTTCTACTACGCCGAGGATTACCACCAGCAATACCTCGCCAAGAACCCCGGCGGCTATTGCGGCATCGGCGGCACCGGGGTGCATTGCCCCGTGGGCGTCGGGGCCTGACGCCCCCCGGGGGGCGGCGCGCGACATGGCACGCACACGCATCGACACACGCGCGATCGGCCTTGACGCCGGCCTCGCCTTCACGCGCTGGCTGACGGGGGCCGAGAACCTGCATTACGGCCTCTGGACGGGGCTCGAGGTCGCGGCCGCGAACCTGCGCGCGGCGCAGGAGGCCTATACGGAGGCGCTCTTTTCCTTCCTGCCCGAGGGGCGGCCGCTGCGCATCCTCGACATCGGCGGCGGGGCGGGCGAGACGGCGCGCAAGCTTCTGGCGCTGGGCCACGAGGTCGAGATCGTGGTGCCCTCGGCCTATCTGGCCGGGCGCTGCAAGGCGAACGCGCCGGCGGCGCGCCTGCATCCCTGCCGGTTCGAGGAGTTCGCGGGCGAGGGCCCCTTCGACGTCTGCCTGTTCTCGGAAAGCTTCCAGTACATTCCGCTCGATCTCGCGCTCGACCGCGCGGCGGCGCTGCTCACCCCCGGCGGGCGGATCGTGATCGGCGATTGCTTCCGCGCCGAGGGGTTCGTGCAGCCCCCGGTCGATGCGGTGGTGGGCGGCGGCCATCCGGTCGGGGTCTATCGCGCGGCCGTGGCGGCGCGCGGCCTTGAGGTGCTCGAGGAGCGCGACATCACCGAGGGTGTCGCGCCCTCGGTCGATCTCGAGCAGGGGTTCTTCCATGTCCTGGGCCACGCCATCGGGCGGATCGATACCGAACTGGCGCGCGCGCGGCCCTGGCAGCACCGGGCGCTGAACTGGGTGCTCGGGCGCGTCATCTCGGCCCGCAAGCGGGCGCGGCTTGAGCAGAGGCTCTATCGCAACACCCGCACGGCGGCGGTCTTTGCCGCCAACAACCGCTATCTCATGACCGCGCTTGCCCCGCCGCGCGGCTGAAAGGACAAGATGCCCGTCTGGAGCGCGCTCACGACCCTCGATGGACAGCAGAAGGCCGAGGCCCTCGGCGCGGCGCTAGAGGGGTTGCCCGAGCCGCCCTCGGGCGTGGGCGTCTTCGAGATCGAGGACGGCTCGGGCCGGTGGGAGGTGGGCGCCTATTTCGAGACGGCACCCGACGGGATCGTGCTCGCGCTGCTGGCTGCCGCCTGGGGTGCTGCGCCCTTCGCCGTGGCGGAACTGCCCGAGACCGACTGGATCGCCAAGGTCCGGCGCGAGTTGCACCCGATCGACACCGGGCGCTTCTGGCTGCACGGCAGCCATGATGCGGACACCGTCCCGCCCGACCGCGAGGGGCTCCTGATCGAGGCGGCGGTCGCCTTCGGCACGGGCCACCACGGCACGACGCTCGGCTGCGTGCAGGCGCTGACGCGGCTGGCCGAAGGCGGCATTGCGCCCCGGAGCCTTGCCGACATCGGCTGCGGCACGGCGGTTCTGGCGATGGCGGGGGCGCGGCTCTGGCCCGAGGCGGTGCTGGGGCGGATCGTCGCTTCGGACATCGACGCGGTGGCGGTCGAGGTCGCGGCGCGCAACTGCGCGGTGAACGGGCTTGGCGCGCGGATCGAGACCTGCGAGGCGGCGGGGTTCGACCATCCGCTGATCGCGGCCGCCGCCCCCTTCGACGTGATCCTCGCCAACATCCTCAAGGGCCCGCTGATCGCGCTCGCCCCGGACCTCGCGCGCCATCTCGCGCCCGGGGGGCGCGCGATCCTGTCGGGGCTGCTCACGGGGCAGGCCGAGGATGTGGCGGCGGCCTATGCGGCCGAGGGGCTCGCGCTCATCGAGCGGCGCGACATCGGCGACTGGGCGACGCTGGTGCTGGGCCGGCGCTGAAAGGGCGCTGAGCGGCCCGGTGCCGTCGTGGCGCGGCCGGGGGGATGCGCCCTTGCGCCCCATTGAGGGGCGCGCGGGTGCCCTGCGGCCCCCGACGGGCGGCGCGCCTCAGACGGTGCG
>JBIKVM010000245.1:0-3908 GCA_044356825.1 Limisphaerales bacterium | reverse complement strand
CGACCGCGTCGATCTCGTCGATGAAGACGATGCAGGGCGCGTTCTTCTTGGCCTGCTCGAACATGTCGCGCACGCGGCTGGCGCCGACGCCCACGAACATCTCGACGAAATCGGATCCCGAGATGGTGAAGAAGGGCACCCCCGCCTCGCCGGCGATGGCGCGCGCAAGCAGCGTCTTGCCGGTGCCGGGCGGGCCGACGAGCAGCGCGCCCTTGGGGATCTTGCCGCCGAGGCGCGAGAATTTCTGCGGATCGCGCAGGAACTCGACGATCTCCTCGAGTTCTTCCTTGGCCTCGTCGATGCCCGCCACGTCCTCGAAGGTCACGCGGCCCTGCTTTTCGGTCAGGAGTTTCGCCCGGCTCTTGCCAAAGCCCATGGCCCCACCGCGCCCGCCGCCCTGCATGCGGTTCATGAAGAAGATCCAGATGCCGATCAGCACGAGGAACGGCAGCCACAGCGAGATGATCGAGAGGATCCCCGACTGCTCCTGCGGTTCGGCCCTGACCTCGACGCCCTGCGCGATCAGCAAATCGGTGATCGATTCGCCCGCCGGGCGGATCGCGACGTATTGCGCGCCGTCGCTCGCGCGCACGATCACGCGCTCGCCGTCGAGCGTGACGGAGGCAACCGCACCGTCCTCAACCCGCTGGATGAAGTCGGAATAGGAGATGGTTCGCGCGGATCCGGTCGTCTGCCCGTTGCTGAAGAGGTTGAAGAGCGCCAGCACCAGCAAAAAGAGGACCACCCAGAAGGCTATGTTGCGCGCGTTGCCCAAAGCTCTCTCCTCATGCGGGCTGCACAACCCTGCGCGCCCTGTGTTTTCTAGATAGGGATATCCCCGTCGTCTTCAATGCGCCAGACATCATCGACGAGCCCCGATGGCCAGCCTGTGGCGGAAACCCGCCAGCCCCCATGACCCGCCAGACCCGCGAGCGGTGCCGCAAGAAGCGTGCCGTCCGCCGACCAGAGCGCGGGCGCCGCCAGCTGGCTCGGCCGCGGCAGGCCGAGCGCGCGCCAGCATGGTGCCTGTGCAAGGCCCGCCGCGCCGGTGACCCGCAAGCGCGCCTCCGCAGGGGGCGCGGGCCCCTCGAGGCGCCAGCGCCCGTCCCAGAGGTCGGCGGCAGGGGTCACAATCTCGCCAACCGCCCGCGGTTCCCGCCCGAGGCGCGCGCGGCCCGCGCCGGACGGGGCCATCCGCACCCCGGCGAGCGTCGCAGCCCGCCCCGCGATCAGGGCGGCATCGAGGCGCGCGATCTCGGCCGCGCGCGCCGGATGCGGCGCCCCCGAAATCCAGCGCAGTGCCGCCCTCAGGATGCGCAGGCGCGTCTCCGCCGGGAGCGCCGCGAAGCCCGCGCAGTCCACGACCAGATCGCCGCGGTCAGGCGCGACCACGCGCGCCGCAGCCTCGGCGGCATGGGCGCGCAGCGCGGCACGCGCCGCCGCAAGGTGGCGGGCACTTGCGAGAACATCGGCAATGCCGACCCCCGCCGCCTCGAGGGCCGGAAGGGCGCGTCGGATCCGTGCCCGGGCAAAGCGGGCATCGGCGTTCGACGGATCCTCGATCCAGCCCTGCGCGGCCTCCGTGAGAACCGCGCGCAAGGCCGACCGGCGCACCGTCGCGAAGGGACGCAGCCACCGGAGCCCCTCGAACCGGAACTCCTCGGCCATCGCCGCGAGCCCCTCGGCACCCGACCGCCGCCCGATCCGCATCAGGAAGGTCTCGGCCACATCATCGGCCGTATGCGCCAGTAGGACGACGCCGTGGCCCTGCTCGCGCGCCCACGACCCGATCAGCCGATAGCGCGCCGCGCGCGCGGCAGCCTGAAGGTTGCCCCGTGCTGGACGTTCAACCCAACTGAGCGTCGTGTGCCCGATCCCGCGCGTCGCAGCCCAGCCCGAAACAGCGCGGGCTTCGGTGGCGGCCTCGGGGCGCAGCCCGTGATCGACCGTCACGGCCGCCAGCCCGAGGCCAAGCGCCGGCGCCACACGCGCTGCAAGATGCAGAAGGGCGACAGAGTCACCCCCGCCGGAAACCGCGATCGCCACCGAAGAGCCCGGCGCGATCCGCGCAAGAAACGCGCGCAGCGCGACCTCGGGGTCGGCAGTCACGGGCAGGAGAAGGTCGCACGCAGCCGGTCAGCCTCGGCCACGGCCGCGACATCGGCGGGATGGCGCGTCACCACCTCTGTCAGAGCAAGGCAGGCATCGACCGTCTCGCCGAGGCTGCCGAGTGTCGCACCCAGACGCAGCAGCGCCGTCGCCGACCATGGTGCGTCAGGCGATCCCGACACGCTGTCCAGAAAGGCCTGCGCCGCATCGATCGGGCGGCCGAGCGACAAGAGCGCCTCGCCCCGCAGCAGATCAAGCTCCCCCATCGCGGGATCGTCGGGGGCGGCGGCAATCGCGGCATCGAGGATGGCGAGCGCGCCAGCGGGATCGCCCACGTCGAGCCGCGCCCCCGCCTGTTCGGCGGCCGTCCCGATGGCGTCACCCGCATCGGTCGGGTCGGGTGCCACCGCACCCTCGGCAGGGGCGGCATCCGCGGCCGCAGGGGCGGACTCGGCCGGCGTGTCGCCGCCAAGGGGCTGCGTGGTCCCGAGCGCCGAGGTATCGCCGCCCTCAAGTTCGGTCAGACGGTATTCGAGATCGCCGATGCGCAGCGTGGCATCATCGACGATGCGGCGCAGGCGCAGATCCAGCGCCTCCGTCGCACCGGTGAGGCGCATGATCTCGGATTCGAGCGTCACGATACGGTCGAGAAGGGTGCCGCCCCCGGTCTGCGCCGCGCTGCCCGAGGCGAGAAACTCGCGCCGCAATTCGGACAGATCAGCCGAAAGCGCCGCGATTTCGGCGCGCAGGTCCGCCAGTGTCTGCGCGCGCGCAGGGTCTGACGCCTGCGCGAGGGCGGGCTCGATCCCGCCCCCGGCCATCAGGGCAAGGCATAGCGCGATTGTGGCGCGCAGCATCGCGCGTCAGGCGCCAGGCGCGCGCCAGAGCGTCGTGACGGCGCGGCGGTTCAGCGTGTAGCAGCGATCCTCTGAGCAGGCTTCGGCCGGGCGCTCCTTGCCATAGCTCACGGTGCGGAGGCGTTCGGGCGCGACGCCCTGCGCGATCAGGTAGTCCATCACTGCGCTTGCCCGACGCGCACCAAGCGCGAGGTTGTATTCGCGCGTGCCCTGCTCGTCCGCGTGGCCCTCGACGATGACGTTGAAGTCATTCCCCGCCAGCCAAGTCGCCTGACCGTTGAGGATCGTGCGCGCCTCGTCGGTCAGGATGCTCTGGTCGACAGAGAAATAGACGCGATCGCCGATCGTCTGCTGCAGATAGGCAACCGAAGTCGGATCGTTGGGGTCGCCGAGTGCCGTGATGGGTTCGGCCTCGGCCGAAAAGCTCGCATCGCTCAGCGCGTCGAACTCGTCGTTCTTGGAACAGCCCGCCAGCGCCAAGACGGCGGCAAATCCAAGGACCAGTGCGGTCGGAAATGATGTCATGGTCTTCTTGTCCTCTGCTCGAGATGGTACCTGTCCTCGGACTGCGGCGCGCCAATGCGCGCGTCGCGGCGTCGGTGTTTGACGTCGGTCTTGGTGCCGATGGCGCATGTTAGCATGCGCCCCGCGCAACCGGAATAGCCAAGCCGCACTCAGGGGCGCAGGGGCGACCAGGCTGGATCCGAGGCCCCGACGCTGAGTTCGACCTTCCTCACGGGTACCCTGCCCGAGATCTCGACCATGTGCAGGGCCGGAACACCCGCAGCGCCCGCCGTCTCGCGCGTGAAGACCAGCACGCGGCCATTCGGCGACCAGCTCGGCCCCTCGTCGAGGAAGGATTCGGTAAGGAGAACCTCCTCGCTGCCGTCGGTGCGCATGATGCCGATATGGAAGCGCCCGCCGAGTTGCTTGGTGAAGGCG
>JBIKVM010000060.1:0-13766 GCA_044356825.1 Limisphaerales bacterium | reverse complement strand
GAAAAGGTTCTTCTACACCACCTGCCCAAAATGCGCGCGCGTCTATGGTCGGAACCATGTCGTGGGCGTCGTGCGCACCGCGGGCGCATGAAGGGGCTGCCCCCCCGCAGAGCCCCGGGCCTGGGCGGAGCGTGCTGCCGTCGGTGAAGCGCCCGAGACGGAACCGCGCCAGGTCGTGCCTCGGGGCGTGGCCCTGCACGAGCTCCGCCACGATCCGCCCGACCCCCGGCCCGATCCCGAAGCCGTGCCCGCTCATCCCCGTCGCGACGATCAGGCCGGGAAGGGCCGCGCAGGTGTCGATGACCGGCACGACGTCAGGCAGGGTGTCGATCATGCCCGCCCAGGCATGGCTCAGCACCGGGGGACCGATCTGCGGGAAGGTCGCGCCGAATTCCGCCCGGATCGCCGCCAGTCGCCGCCGCGAGGGCGCAGGATCGAGCACGCGCATCGCCTCGAAGGGCGACGGCCCGTCCTCGGCCCATGTCCGCGGGGTTGTCCAGGCGTCCGGGTGGCCCGCAGGCGGCGGCCCGAGCGGGCGGATCGCGAACGGATTGCGTCGCAGGACGGGCCGATAGCGCGCCGCGTTCTTGAAGGCGGGCGGGCCGAGGAACAACTCGGCTGCGCCCCCGGCCGCGAGGGTATAGCCGCCATCCGCCCGCCGACGAAAGGCAATCCGCCCGTCCGAGGCCGCACCCCCGAAGACCTCGGGTAGTGTTTCGGTCCGCGCCACGGTCGCGCGCACCAGAAGCTGCGGCAACCCGACCCCATGCCGGCCGAGCATGAGCCCAGACCACGCCCCACCCGGGAGCACCACCGCCGGGGCCGCGATCCGGCCCTGTTCCGTCACCATCCCCGTGACGCGCCCCGCCGCGACATCGAGCGCCCGCACTGCGCAGTGCTCCACCACCCGCACCCCGCGCACCGCCGCCAGCCGCGCGAGGGCCGGCACGGCTACCCAGGGCTCGGCCCGCAGGTCCGACGGGGTCCAGAGCCCACCCAGCCAGCGCCGCGCCGCTGCAGGCATCATCGCCGCAACCTCGGCCGCCGACAGCATCGTGCTGTCGATGCCATGCGCCGCGGCAAGCGGCACGAAGGCCGCGTGCCGCGCAAGCGCGGCCTCTGTCGTTGCCAGATAAAACACTCCGGCCTGCCGCAGCCCGATGTCGGTCCCGAGTTGCGGCGCGAGCGCGCGCCAGTGGCGGTTGGCCTCGATGACGATCAGCAGTTCCGATGCGTCGCGCCCCGTCTGGCGGATCCAGCCCCAGTTTCGGCGGATTGCTCGGCCCCGATCCGCCCCTTTTCGAGCAGCACCACCGATATCCCCGCCTGCGCGAGGAACAGCGCGCTGCAGACCCCGATGATGCCGCCTCCGATAACGATCGCCTCGGCTGCAGCAGGGGGCGGGCCGGGGTGGGCGATGGCGTCCTGCGCGCCGATGGGAAAGGGCATCATCGGCGGGGCACCTCGGCAGGAAGGTCCGGGTGAGGCTGCGTTCGTCCCTCTCGCACAGGCCGGGCCTCAGCGGCCGCGGCGGGCCTTGCCGCCGCGCTGGCCGGGGCGGCCCGCGGTGCTGCGGCCGCGCGCTTTCACCGCCTCCTCGACGGCCTCGGCGACCTCGGACTGCCGGGCGAGCGGGTCGTCCGCGACCGCGAGCTCCACCGCCTCGAGCCGGCGCACCTCGTCGCGCAGCCGCGCGGCTTCCTCGAATTCGAGGTTCTCGGCCGCCTTGCGCATCGCGGTCCGCAGGCCCTCGAGATGGGCGGCAAGGTTCGCGCCCGTCGCCGGACGCTCCACCTTCGCGGTGATGCGCGACTGGTCGGTATCGCCCTGCCAGACGCCCGCGAGCACATCATCGACGTTCTTGCGCACCGTCTGGGGCGTGATGCCGTGGGCCTCGTTATAGGCCACCTGCTTGGCGCGGCGGCGGTTCGTCTCGGCCAGCGCGCGCTCCATGCTGCCGGTGATGCGGTCGGCATACATGATGACGCGCCCCTCGGCGTTGCGCGCCGCCCGCCCGATCGTCTGGATGAGCGATGTCTCGGAGCGCAGGAAGCCCTCCTTGTCGGCATCGAGGATCGCGACCAGCCCGCATTCGGGGATGTCGAGCCCCTCGCGCAAGAGGTTGATGCCCACGAGCACGTCGAACGCCCCGAGGCGCAGGTCGCGCAGGATCTCGATCCGCTCGATCGTGTCGATGTCGGAGTGCATGTAGCGCACGCGCACGCCCTGTTCGTGCAGGTATTCGGTCAGATCCTCGGCCATGCGCTTGGTCAGCGTCGTCACCAGCACCCGGTTGCCCGCCTGCGCCACGCGCCGTACCTCGTCGAGCAGATCATCGACCTGCGTCTCGACGGGGCGGATCTCGACCTCGGGGTCGACAAGGCCCGTGGGACGGATGACCTGCTCGGCAAAGACGCCGCCCGCCTGCTCCATCTCCCATGCCGCCGGCGTGGCCGAGACGAAGACCGATTGCGGGCGCATCGCGTCCCATTCCTCGAACTTGAGGGGGCGGTTGTCCATGCAGGACGGCAGGCGGAAGCCGTGCTCGGCCAGCGTGAACTTGCGCCGATAGTCGCCGCGGAACATGCCGCCGATCTGCGGCACGCTCACATGGCTTTCGTCGGCAAAGACGATGGCGTGGTCGGGGATGAATTCGAAGAGCGTGGGCGGCGGCTCGCCTGTCTTGCGCCCCGTCAGATAGCGCGAATAGTTCTCGATCCCGTTGCAGACCCCCGTCGCCTCGAGCATCTCTAGGTCGAACTGCGTGCGCTGCTCGAGCCGCTGCGCCTCCAGAAGCCGCCCCTCGGCCAGAAGCTGGTCGAGCCGCTGGCGCAGCTCGATCTTGATCGATTCGATCGCCTGCTGCAGCGTCGGGCGCGGCGTGACGTAGTGCGAATTGGCATAGATGCGGATCTTGCCATAGCTGCCGCTCTTGGCGCCCGTCAGCGGGTCGAACTCGACGATCGATTCAAGCTCGTCGCCGAAGAAGGAAAAGCGCCACGCCCGATCCTCGAGGTGGGCGGGCCAGAGCTCGACCGCATCCCCCCGCACGCGGAAACTGCCGCGCTGGAAGGCCTGATCGTTGCGGCGGTATTGCTGGGCGACCAGCTCGGCCAGAAAGCGCCGCTGCTCGACGATCTTGCCCGCCTCGAGGTCCTGCGTCATCGCCGAATAGGTCTCGACCGAGCCGATGCCGTAGATGCACGACACCGACGCCACGATGATCACGTCGTCGCGTTCGAGCAGCGCGCGAGTCGCGGAGTGGCGCATCCGGTCGATGGCCTCGTTGATCTGGCTTTCCTTCTCGATGTAGGTGTCGGTGCGCGGCACATAGGCTTCGGGCTGGTAGTAGTCGTAATAGCTCACGAAATACTCGACCGCGTTCTCGGGGAAGAAGCCCTTGAACTCGCCGTAGAGCTGAGCCGCGAGGGTCTTGTTGGGCGCGAGGATGATCGCGGGGCGCTGGGTCGCCTCGATGATCTTGGCCATGGTGAAGGTCTTGCCCGTCCCCGTGGCACCGAGCAGGACCTGGTTGCGCTCGCCGCCCTCGAGGCCCGCGACAAGCTCGGCGATGGCGGTCGGCTGGTCGCCCGCGGGCTCGAACGGGGCGCGCAGCACGAAGCGCCGCCCGCCCTCGAGCTTGGGACGCACGAGGACATCGGGACGCGGTTCGGGGGTGTTGGTGTTGTTGTGGGGCATGATGCAGCATGTGGGCCTGCGGCAGCCGGCCGCAAGCCCCCCTTTGCCTCAGCCCCCGGGGTGGTGCGCCATCAGCCAGTCGGCCGCGCGCAGCAGCCGCGCGTCATCGCCCGGCGCACCCACGATCTGCACCCCCATCGGCAGGCCCTCGGCGGTCGCGAGCAGGGGCAGGCTGACGGCGGGCGTGCCGCAAAGGGTCCAGGGGCCGTTGAAGATCGAATCGCCCGTATTCCCGAGCCCCTCGGGCGGGGGGCCGAGTGCCGCGGGGCAGAGGATCGCGTCGGCGCGCGCGAAAACCGGCCCGAGGGCCGCGCGCAGCGCCGGCCGCGCCGCAAGCGCCGCGATGTAGTCGGGCGCGACGATGGCCGCGCCCGCGGCGATGGCCTCGCGCGTGGGCGGGCCGAGGAGGTCCGCCTCGGCACCGGCATAGGGGGCGTAGTAGTGCGCCATCTCGGCAAGGTTGATCCGCCCCCGCAGATCCTGCGCCTGCGCGAAGATGGGCGGCAGTTCCACCTCATGCGCCTGCGCCCCGAGGCGCGCCACCAGCGCCTCGATCCCGCGCCGCATCCGCGGATCGGCGCGCTCCCACCCCGCCATCCGCACGAAGGCAAAGACGGGCGGCCGCTGCGCCCCCTCGGCCAGCGTCGCGGCAAGGCGGGGGGCGGGGGCGTCGGTGCCCTGCGCATCGCCCGCGTCGGGGCCGATCAGCGCGTCCGCCACCATCGCCGCCTCGGCCGGGGTGCGGGCAAAGACGCCCACCGTGTCGAGCGTGTGCGATTGCGCCAGCACGCCGCTGCGCCCGATCGCGCCAAAGCTCGGCTTGAAGCCCACGACGCCGCAGAAGGACGCCGGGCGGATGACCGACCCGCCCGTCTGCGTCCCGATCGCCGCCAGCACCATCCCGTCCGCCACCGCCGCCGCCGACCCCGAGGAGGATCCGCCGGGCGTGTGGCCCGGCGCGCGCGGGTTGCGCGTCGGCCCGGGGTGGAGAAAGGCAAGCTCGGTCGTGACGGACTTGCCCATGAGGATCGCGCCCTCGGCGAGCAGCCGCGCCACCACATGGGCGTCCTGCGCCGGCACCCGGCCGCGATCGCGCGCCGCGCCGTTCTCGGTCGGGATCCCGGCCGTGTCGATCACGTCCTTGACCGCGACCGGAACGCCGTGCAGCGCCCCGAGCGGCGCGCCCGACGCCCGCCGCGCATCGAGCGCGCGCGCCCGGGCGCGGACATGCGCCGGATCGTGCCAGGCAAAGGCGCGGATCTCGGGCTCGCGCTCGGCGATGCGTGCCAGATAGGCCTCGGCCACCTCTGCGGCACCAAAGGCCCCCTCGGCAAGCCGCGCGCGCAGGGTCTGCGCGTCGAGGTCGCGGATCGCGTCGGCTGTGTTGCTCATGCGGGGGCCCGTCGGATGGCTGTCCCGAAAGCATGCCCGAAGGGCGTGGCAAGGTGAAGTACAGTCGCGCCCCGATCCCCCACGGGCTAACCGACACCATCCTTGCGTGTCGGAGCAGGCCGGCAGTAGGATGCATTTGCGCCCCGATCTGTGCCGCAGGCCAAATCAATCGCCCTCGCGCGCAGTCCGGCAGGGTGCCGGGGGCGCCTGTCCACAAGACCGAGATCCAGGACCGAAGCCATCAGAGGGCCATGCCATGACGACCAGCCACGCTCACGATCATGTCTTTCTCGGCATCAATCACAGCCGCAACGAACGCCGGACATGGATCGTCATTGCCCTGACGACGGCGATGATGGCGGCCGAAATCGCCGCCGGCACGGTCTATGGCTCGATGGCGCTGGTGGCGGACGGCTGGCACATGTCGACCCATGCGGGCGCGCTGCTCATCGCGGCGCTTGCCTATCGCGTCGCACGCCGGCACGCGCGCAACCCGCGCTTCAGCTTCGGCACCGGCAAATTGGGCGACCTCGCGGCCTTCGCAAGCGCGATCATCCTTGCTCTGATCGCGCTTCTGATCGGGTGGGAAAGCCTGATGCGCCTGCGCAACCCGGTTGAGATCAGCTTCGACCAGGCCCTGCTGGTCGCGGTTCTGGGGCTGGGCGTGAACCTTGTCTGCGCGTGGCTCCTGCGCGAGGATCACGCCCACCACCACGGCCATCACGACCACGGCCATCACGACCATGACCCGGCCCATGACGACCACCACCACCACCATCACGATGCGCGCGACAACAACCTGCGCGCGGCCTATCTGCATGTCCTTGCCGATGCCCTGACATCGGTGCTCGCGATCGTGGCGCTGCTGGCGGGGCGCAGCTATGGCTTGGTGTGGCTCGATCCGCTGATCGGTCTTGCCGGCGCCCTCGTGATCGCGCGCTGGTCGGTTGGGCTGATGCGCGACAGTGGCGCGGTTCTTGTCGACTACAGCGCGGATGCTGAAGCCGACGCCGCGCGGATCCGCGCCGCCGTCGAGCAGGACGGCGATGTCCTCGTCGATCTGCATCTGTGGCATCTCGGGCCCGGCAAGCGCGGTGCCATCCTTGCAATCGCGAGTTCAGCCCCGCAGTCGGTCGCACATTACCGTACACGCATCGGCGGGTTCGACGACCTCGCCCATGTCACGATCGAAGTGATCGCGCGCCGTTGAGTGCGCCGTTCAGCGGACCTGAGCCTGCGCGCGCACCCGTTCGCGCCACAGCGTGAAGATGCCGGCCGCGACGACGATCACGGCGCCGACGATCTCGTGCATCTCGATCGTCTCCCCGAAGACCGCGATACCGACGACAGAGACGAAGACGAGTTGAAGATACGCAAAGGGCTGCACCGCGCTCGCCTCGGCGATCTCGTAGACGCGGATGAGCAGGAAGTGACCCGCAAGTGCCGTGCAGCAGAGCATTCCCATGAACACCCAGTCGCGCGGCGCCATCGGCTCCCAGAACCATATGCCGACGGCCGTCATGAAGATTGCGCCGACGACGCCCGTCCAGAAGAAGCTCACAGCCGTCGAATCGCCGCCTTGCGCGACGTGGCGTGTCAGAAGACCGTAGACTGCGAAGATCGTGGCCGCGAGCAGCGGCACGAGTGCGGCGGGCGAGAACACGGTTATGCCGGGCTGGAGCACGATCAGCACGCCGACAAAACCGATTGCGATCGCGCTCCAACGCCGCCAGCCCACCTTCTCGCCGAGGATCGGACCCGAGAGTGCGGCGACGAGCAGCGGATAGCAGGTGAAGACAGCGTGGCTCTCGATCAGGCCGAGCAGCACGAAGGCCAGCACCATCACGCAGACCTCGGCCGCGAGCAGGACGCCGCGCAGGATCTGGAGCCGCGGAAAGTGCGTCTGCGCGGCGGCCCGGATCCCGCCCGGCTTGCGCGCGGCCAGCGCCATGACGAAGAGGGCGAAGAACCAGAATCGGATCATCACCACCATCAAGACATTGTATTCGCTGGCAAGATGCCGCGACAGCCCGTCCTGCATCGAAAAGATGAACGACACCGCGATCATGAGCCAGATGCCGAGGCGCGTGTTCTGTTCCGCCATTACCCGTCCTGCCCGAGTTGCGCCGAGGTCATGTGCCGCTTGCCCGCATGCCCGGGGGTGCGATTGACGCGAAATCCCGCTGCCTGCAAGCCCCGCCGCACCGCACCGGCGGCGCTGTAGGTGGCCGCCGTCCCGCCGGGCCGGGTGTGGCGGGCGACCTCGGCCAGAAGTGCCTCCTCCCACATCTCGGGGTTCTTGGCGGGGGCGAAGCCGTCGAGGAACCACGCATCCGCCGCACCCGCCCAGCCGGGCAGGGTCACGCGCGCATCGCCCTCGATCACCTCGACATCGCAGGGGCCGAGCGCGAAGCGCCGCGCGCCCGCGGCCCACGGACCGAGCAGGTCGGGGGCAAGGGGCGCAAGCTCGGCCAACCCCGCGAGCGCGCGCGCCATGTCGGCGGCGGGGAGGGGCAAGGCCTCGAACGAGGTGAAGCTGAACCGCCCCGCCACCCCCGCCGCGATCCAGGCCGCGACGGTGACAAGCAGGTTGCGCCCCGTGCCGAAGCCGAGCTCGGCCACCGCGAAGCCCGGCGCGAAACGGCCGGGCAGGCCGTTGCCGGCAAGAAAGACGTGCCGCGCCTCGCCCAGCGGATCGCGCAGCGCGAAATATGGATCGTCGTGGCGGGCCGAGACGGGCACCTCGCCCTGCCAGAGGGTCGGCGCGCTCTGGTCGATCGGGGGCATAGCGGCTATCCAGCGGGTTCGGGTCCAGCATGGAGGCAGGGGCGGCCGATGGCAACGCCGGATGTGGCGGTTCTGGGCGGCGGCATCATGGGGCTCGCGGTCGCATGGGCGCTGACGGCGCGCGGGGCGCGGGTGCGCGTGATCGAGACGCGCCGGATCGGGGCGGCGGCTTCGGGCGGGGTGGTGGGCGCGCTGATCCCGCACCGGCCCGACCCGTGGGACGGCTTCAAGGCCTTTCAGTTCGACAGCCTGATGATGGCCGAAGGCTGGTGGCGGGCGGTGGCCGAGGCGGGCGGGATCGATCCGGGCCATGCGCGGGCGGGTTGCCTGCACCCCATCGCCGACGCGGGCGCGCTCGGGCGGGCCGAGGCGCGGGTGGCGGCCGCCGCCGACCTCTGGCAGGGCCGCGCGGGGTGCGCGATCATCCCCGCCTCCGAGGCGGGCGCGCTCTGCCCCCCCGCGCCGCTCGGCTTTGTGCTGCGCGACGATGCGGCCGGGCGGATCGACCCGCGCCGGGCGCTCGCGGCGCTTGCCGCCGCGCTGCGCGCCGGGGGGGCCGAGATCTGCGAGGGCGCGCGCGACCCGGGGCCGGCCGGTGCCGTCATCCACGCGACCGGGGCCGAGGGGCTGGCGGACGACGGCCCGCTTGCCGGGCGGGGCGTCAAGGGGCAGGCGCTGCGCCTCGCGCTCGCGCTCCCCGCGGGGACGGCGCAGCTTCATGCCCCGGGCCTGCATGTCGTGCCCCACGCCGACGGGACGGTGGCGGTGGGCTCGACCTCCGAGGATGCCTTCGACGCCCCCGACACGACGGATGCGCGGCTCGACGCGCTGCTCGCGCGCGCCGCCACGTTCTGTCCCGCACTGGCGGGGGCAAAGGTGATCGAGCGCTGGGCGGGCGTGCGGCCGCGCGCGGCCTCGGGCAAGCCGCTTTTGGGGGCGATCCCGGGCCGGCCGGGTGCCTTCGTCGCGAACGGCGGCTTTCGCATCGGCTTCGGCATCGCCCCGCTCGCGGCCGAGCGGCTGGCCGATCTGATCCTGACCGGGGCGGATGCGATCCCGCCCGGGTTTCGGCCCGGGGCTGGCGACGCGGGCGCGGCGCCCTAACTTGAGCGAACAATCATTCGGAGAGTTTCCATGACCCCTTCCCCCCGCCTCTTCGGCCTGTGCGGATCGCTGCGCGCCGGGTCGCGCAACCGCGCGCTGATGGCCGAGGCGCGGCGCGCCTTCGGCCCCTGCGACTGGTCCGAGGGGGACCTGCGCCTGCCGCTCTATGACGGCGACATCGAGGCGCAGGGCATCCCCGAGGCGGTGCAGCGTCTGGCCGATGCGATCGCGGCGGCCGACGCGGTGGTGGTGGTGACACCCGAATACAACAAGGCGATCTCGGGCGTGCTCAAGAACGCGCTCGACTGGGTGAGTCGCGTCAAGACGCCGGTCTGGCGCGACAAGCCCGTGGCGATCATGTCCGCCACCGCCGGCCGGTCGGGCGGGGAAAGGGCGCAATCCTCGCTGCGCGACTGCCTCGTGCCCTTCCGGCCCCACATCGTGCCGGGGCCCGAAGTGCTGGTGGCCGATGCCGCGAACGCCTTCGACCCCGAGGGGCGGCTGACCCAGCCGCGCGCCGAGGCGGCGCTCGTCGACCTCATGTCGATCCTGCGCGGCGCGATCCGGCGCTGATCAGCGCCCCCGGATGCGCGGGTCGAGCGCGTCGCGCAGCCCGTCGCCCATGTAGTTGACCGACAGCACCAGCGCCGACAGCACCGCCGCAGGCCACAGCACCCGCTCGGGGTTGAGGTTGATGTAGGGCATCCCGTCATTCAGGAGCCGCCCCCAGGTCGGGAAGTCGGGCGGGAACCCGAGGCCGAGGAACGACAGCGCCGATTCGGTGATGACCGCATTCGCGATCCCCAGCGTTGCCGACACGAGGATGGGCGAGAGCACGTTGGGCAGGATGTGGCGCGTGATGATGCGCCGCGGCGGCGTGCCGATGGCGCGCGCGGCCAGGACGAACTCGCGCTCCTTGATCGCGAGCACGTCGCCCCGCACGATCCGCGCCGTGTTCATCCATGACGTCACCCCGATCGCGAAGACGATCAGGATGAAGATCCCCGTCTCGGGCCCGAAGCGCAGCACCAGCGGCTCGCGAAAGAGCATGACCATCACGAGCAGGAGCGGCAGGAGCGGCAGCGCGAGGAAGAGGTCCGTCGTGCGCATGAGCACCCCGTCGAGCGCCCGGAAGAACCCCGCCAGCACGCCCACGAGCGTCCCGAGCAGGATCGAGAGCGCCATCGCCGTCAGCCCCACCGCCAGCGTCGTCTGCCCCCCCATCATCAGCCGCGCGAGCATATCGCGCCCCAACTGGTCGGTGCCGAGCGGGAACTGGAGGCTCGGCCCCTGATCGCGGGCGCGGATGTTGATGTATTGCGGATCCACGCCCCAGAGCGTCGGGCCGATCAGCACGGCCGCGACCAGCACGAGCAGCACGCAGGATCCCGCCAGCGCCCCCTTGTGGGTGCGGAACTGGTCCCAGACGTCCCACCACTGGCTGCGGGGCGGGCGCGCGGCCTCAGTCATAGCGGATCCTCGGGTCGAGCAGGCCATAGACGATGTCGGCGATGAGGTTGAAGAGCACGATCAGGATCGCGAAGACGAAGGAGATCGTCAGCACCATCGGCGCGTCGTTGCCCTGGATCGAGAGCAGCAGCTGCTGGCCGAGCCCGTTCACCTTGAAGACGTTCTCGGTGATGATCGCGCCGGTGAAGATGCCGGGGATGAGCAGCATCACCACCGTCACCACCGGGATGAGCGAGTTGCGCAGCACATGCACGAGCACCACCCGCCCCTCGCCCATCCCCTTGGCGCGCGCGGTGCGGACGTAATCCTGGTTGAGGTTGTCGAGCATCGCCGAGCGCATGTAGCGGCTGATCTGCGCGGCGAAATAGAGTGCCAGCACGAAGACGGGCAGGACCATCTGGCGCACCTGTTGCCAGAACGACGCCCAATCGGTGACCTCGAGCGTCGTGTCGTAGATCGAGGGGAACCAGCCGAGCCAGACCGAAAAGACGACGATGAGCACGACGCCCGTGACGAACACGGGCACCGAAAAGCCCACCATGCTGACGAAGGTGCCGATCTGGTCGAACCACGAATACTGCCGATAGGCCGAATAGATCCCGATCGGCAGCGCGATCAGGAGACCGAAGAGAAAGCCCGAACCGACGACGAGCAGCGTCTGCGGCAGGCGCTCGGCGATGGTCATGAAGACGGGGCTGCGCGTCTGGAACGACAGGATGCGCTGCCGCCCCTCGGCGAAGTCGGTGCCGAGCACCGCATCCGTCCAGTAGAGCGGTTCGGTGACGAAGAAATTGGTGAGCCACTTGAGATAGCGGATGTGCATCGCCTCGCCGAGACCCATCGACAGGCGGATCTTCTCGCGCACCTCGGGCGGGATCGTGAGCGGCATGTCCGCCAGCGGATCGCCGGGTGCGAGTTCGAGCAGCAGGAAGATCACGAGGCTGATGAAGATCAGCGTCGGAACCGCCATGATGAGCCGGCGCAGGGTATAGGTCAGCATCCGTCCGCCTCGGGGGAAGGGGCGGGGGGCCCGGGTGCCGGGCCCCCCTTGGGCATCACTTGATGCGGAACCAGTCGGCTGCGTTCCACAGCTCGCTGTCCCAGGTGTTGAGGATGACGCCGCCCAGCGTGTTCGAATGCGCCGAGACACGGCCGCGATCGACGAGCGGGACGATGACATAGCTGTCCTTGGTCAGCATGTCGTTGAGCTTCTTGGCGATCTCGCCGCGCTTGGAGATCTCGCCCGTGCGGCCAAGCTCGGCCACCAGCGCGTCATAGGCCGGATCGCAGAAGCGGTTGATGTTCTCGCCCTGCCACTGCGTTTCGGGCCGCGGGGCCTTGTCGCAGGTGTAGGCCGCGAGATAGGCCTCCGGGTCGGTGCCGTCGAAGTTGTTGGCATACATCTCGACGTCGGCATAGAACTTCTGGAAGGTGTCGGGCGAGTTCGGATCGCCTCCGAAGTAGACATCGGCCGAAATGTTCTTGAGCTCGGTCTCGACCCCGATTTCCGACCACCACTGCTTGATCAGCGCCTGGAAGTCCTGGCGCACCGCGTTGGTCGAGGTCTGGTAGAGGATCGAGAGCTTCTTGCCGTCCTTGTCGCGGATGCCGTCGCCGTCGCTGTCCGTCCAGCCCGCTTCCTCCAGGAGCGCCTTGGCGCCCTCGATGTCCTGCGTCAGGCAGTCGGTGTTGTCCGAGGCATAGACCGCGGGGGCGGGCACGAGGTTGCAGGTCGGCCGGCCGGCCTGGCCATAGCCCACCTCGACAAGGAGCGCCCGGTCGATCGCCATCGACAGCGCCTTGCGCACGCGGACGTCAGACAGGAACGGGTGCGGGTGCATGGCGGTCGACCGCTCACCCTCGGGCAGGCTGGGCGAGGGGTCGGTGAGGTTCATCTCGATCCGCTCGACCAGAGTGCCGAAGCCCGAGATCGCCTGGCCCTTGCCGGCCGCGACCATCCCCTGGATGACCGAGGGCGCCAGCTGGAGGTTCCAGGCATAGTCGAACTCGCCCGTTTCCAGAACCGCGCGGCCCGCCGCCTCGGCATCGCCGCCGCCCTTGAAGGTCATGGTGGCGAAGGCAGGCTTGGCCGGGTCGCGATAGTTCGGGTTGGCCTCGAGCTGGATGACGTCGTTCGTGCGGAACTCGGTCACGCGGAAGGGGCCGGTGCCGATCGGGCCGAAGTTCGCATCCGTGCACTCGGGCGCCTTGGCGCCGAGGCAGTTCTCGAACTGGGCCTTCTGGATGATGGGCGACTGGCCGCCGACGAAGGCGCCATAGGGGTTGGGCTTGGGCGCGCCGAAGGTGACCTTGACGGTCAGGTCATCGAGCGCCTCGACATTCGTGATCCCCTCGAACTTGGCGAGCTGCGCGCAGCCGCCCTCGGGGTGGGTACAGTAGGTCCAGGTAAAGACGACATCGGCCGCGGTGACGGCCGAGCCGTCCGACCACAGCAGCCCCGGCGCGATCTTCCAGGTGATCGACGTCAGGTCGGCCGAGACGCCGCCATTCTCGACCGTCGGGATCTCGGCCGCGAGATAGGGCACGAGCTCGCCCTTCTCGTTGTAGCGCGCGAGCGGCTCGATCACGAGCGAGGCGCTCTCGATGTCCTTGGTGCCGCCCGAGAGGTAGGGGTTGAGAATCGAGGGGGCCTGCCAATAGATCACGTTGACATGGCCATCGGCCCCGCGCTCGGCGAAGGCCGCCGGCGCGAAGGCGAGGGACGCCGCAGCGCCCAGCAGTGCGGTTCTGAACTTCATTGGGGTTCTCCTTGTTGCACTTGCTCGATGCGGGGGCCTGGCCCCCGCGCCTCGGTGCCGCCGTTCGGGGCGGTCTTGGTATCTCTGGCCTCGTGCAGGTGGCACGCCGCGAACTGGCCGGGGGCAACCTCGCGCAGGGCGGGGCGCTCGGTCCGGCAGCGGGCGAAGACCTGCGGGCAACGGGTGGAAAAGGCACATCCCGGCGGCGGATTGGCGGGCGACGGCACATCGCCGCGCAGGATGATGCGCTGGCGCATCGCCTCGGCCGCCGGGTCGGGCTCGGGCACGGCCGACAAGAGCGCCTGCGTGTAGGGGTGTGCCGGCCGGGCATAGAGATCGTCGCGGCGCGCGATCTCGACGATGCGGCCCAGATACATCACCGCGACCCGGGTCGCGATGTGGCGCACCATGCTCAGGTCGTGGCTGATGAAGAGGTAGGTCAGCCCGAAGCGCGCCTGCAGATCTTCGAGCAGGTTCACGACCTGCGCCTGGATCGAGACGTCGAGCGCTGCGATCGGCTCGTCGCAGACGATGAACCTGGGGTTGAGCGCGAGC
>JBIKVM010000059.1:0-13776 GCA_044356825.1 Limisphaerales bacterium | reverse complement strand
CCCCGCCCGCCCGATCCGGCCGCGCTTCGGCCCCGGGGTGGCCGAGCGGATGCTCGCGCTCGCCTGGTGGGACTGGGACCATGCCCGGCTGCGCGCGGCGCTCGAGGATTTCCGCACACTCGGCGCCGAGGCCTTCCTCGACCGCCACGGCGGCTGATCATTCCGCCGCCATCTGCAGCAGGGGCTGCGGCGCATAGAGGAAACGGCACGCGACCTCGCCCGACAGATAGGCCATCCGCCCGCCCGCTATCGTGGCCTCGATCTCGCGCGTGGCGGCATTGACGATCGCGAGGTCAGCCCGCAGACCCGGTTCGATCCGGCCCCGGTCATGAAGACGCAGGATGTTCGCCGGCGCGGTCGAGATCATCGCCCACGCCTCAGGCAGGCTGCACAATCCGCGATCGACCAGCGCGAAGGCAGCCTGCGGCAGGGCGGGATAGTGGTAATCCGACACGAGCGCGTCGCACAGCCGCTCCGCGATCAGCGCCTCGGCTGCGACATTGCCCGAGGCCGAGCGGCCGCGCACGACATTGGGCGCCCCCATCAGCACGGGCGAACCCATCGCCTTGGCCGCCGCCGCCGCCACGCGCGAGGTCGGAAACTCGGCGATGCGCGCCCCGATCATCGAATAGCGCTCGCGCGTCTCGCCGTCGGGGTCGTCATGGCTGCCATAGGCGACACGGAGTTCGTCGAACGCTTCCCCGAGGCTGCACAGATGGCGCGGCACGTCGGCTGCGCGCGCTTCGGCGGCATCGAGGCTTGCGCCGAGGTCCGCCGGATCGCGGCCGAGCTTGCGCGCCCAGAGGGCGAAATCGGCCGGCCGGCGCGCCTGCATGGCGCGCCCCTCGGCCAGATGGTCGTTGAAGATCACGAAATCGACGCCGAAGCGGCGGACCGCCGCGATCAGCCGCGCGGTGTCGTCGGTCAGATGCACCTCGGCGCGCAGTTGCACGCGGATGTCGGACCCGAAGCTGCCGCGCAGCCGGTCGTGCGCCGCGAGCAGCGCCTCGGCCGCCTCGGGGCTGCGATGCGCGCCCTCCCAGCTCCAGCCCTGCGCGAGCCAGGCGGTGGTGATGCCGCAGCCCGCGATCTCGCGCGCGGCCGAGCGCAGCGCGCCCGCCAGATCGAAGGACACGCCGGTGCGCGGCTGGATGTGGCGCTCGAACCCGTCGCCGTGCAGGTCGATGATGCCGGGCAGGACCAGATAGCCCGTCAGGTCGACCTCGGGCAGAGGTCCGCGCGTGATGCGCCCGTCGGCAATCGCGACCGACCGGCGCTGCATGACCCCGTCGCGCAGTACGGTGGCGCCGACAAGGCGCAAGGGGGGAAGAAGATGCTGCATCTGCCCGTAAGCCCGAGTGTTTCGCCTGTGGATAACACCGCTCTGTGTCCGATTGATGACGCGGGCGGGTCTAGCGGTCGCGGTGGTGATCCTCGAACTCATAGCCCAGCGGCGCGCCCTGCGGCAAGGCGGGCGAGAGGGCATAGGTCGCGGCGCGCAGATGCGCCATCATCGCCGCCGGATCGCCATGCAGATGCGCGAGCGCCGAGGGCGGGATCGGATCGCCGATGGCGATGCGCACCGGCGCATCCACCCGGGCGCGGAACTCCTTGATCAGCAGGCCGAGCCGGAGCGTGTAGTGCAGGTGGCTCGCGATCTGGAACAGGCGGCTGTTCTGGCCCTCGAAATGGATGGGCACCACCGTCGCGCCGGATTTCGCGATCATCCGGGCGGTAAAGCGTCGCCAGCCTGGATCGAAGGGCCGCCCGAACGGCCGCGCGGCGGTCGAGACGGTGCCGCCCGGAAACACCCCGACCGCCCCCCCCTCGCGCAGCCACGACAGCGCGCGCGCCCGCGTCTCCAGATTGGCCGCGATCGCCTCGGCGCCAGGATCGAAGGAAATGGGCAGAAGAACCCGGTCAAGGTCCGGGGCCTTGCGAAAGACCGCGTTGGCGAGGATGCGGAACTCGCCCCGGACGGTGTCGAGCAGATGCCCCATCATCAGCCCGTCGAGGATCCCGAACGGGTGGTTGGCGATGACGACCAGCGGCCCCCGGGCCGGAATGTCGGCCAGCGCCCCGCGCGTCACCTCGAGCCTCAGCCCGTAGCGTTCCGGCATCACCTGCCAGAAGCTGCGCCCGCGGGCGATGTCCTGCTCGTATCCGTCCGCCCTGCGGATGAGCGAGAGCCGCCCCGTCGCGTTCTCGAGGACACGGATCAGCGTGCGGGCGCCGCGGCTGCGGGCGGCGGAGGCATAGCTGATGTCGCGGGTAATCGATTTCTTGGCTGTCATGGCACCTCCGGGATTGTCCCGAAGAGTGACGCGCGAAGATGACGGCCGAATGACAGGCGAGGTCAAGCGCCCAGAGGTGAAGGTGGCATCGTTGCGTCCCACCCGGCCGTGGCGGCACGATCCGGCGCGGGTATCGCTGCGGCAAGCACCTCAGGACGGAGGCGACCATGGATCAGCGCGGCGTAGAGTTCGAGCGCCCCGCCGCGCGTATAGGTGCTGAGGTGGCAGACCCGACGCTCTGGCCCCGCGACCCGATGGCCGAGCGTCGCGAGCGCGGCCCGCGCGGCCTCGTCCCCGAAGCGCAAATCGATCCAGTTCGGGCGCGCAGCCTCAAGCCCGTCGACGAGCAGGCCCTGCGTCATAACGCCGAGCCAGACCGACAGGATGCGGTCGAACGGCGCATTCTCGGCCGCCGAGACATTGAGGAAGCGCATCGCTCGCCCGGCAGCCGTGGCCGTGGCATCAAGCGCGCGCGCCCGGCACGCCGCCCCGGCGAGCAGGATCGCCACATGCGCGGCGGGTTCGCGCAGCGCACCCACGGCCGCCAGGATCACCGCAGCACCCATGGAATGGCCGATCAGCGTCACGCGACGGCCGGGGGCGGTTCTGCACAGGTCGGTCAGGAGGCGGGCAAGCGCCGCGCCCGCAGCGGGCGCGGCACGAAAGACGCCGCGCACCCCGCCGCGGGCGGGCCAGTCGAACCCGATCGCGAGGCCTTCCCGCCCCGCGACCCCGAGGCGGGAAGGCCAGACGATGTCGACCGAAGGGTCGATGGGGGCGAAGATATGGCTCTGCGGACAGGGGCGGAGGTTTGCGCCGGGCAGGCGCATCCCGTGCACGAGCACGGCAATGGGGGCGTCGGGGCGCATTGCCTCAAGGCGGCCGCCCAGCGCGACTTGCGCCGCAATCGTGCCGACCTCTTCCATCCTGATCTGAATGACCGCCATGTTCACCGCATCCGCCGGAGTGCGGATCCACCTATCGCCCCTCGCTGAAACGGCGCAGTGACGGCGGCATGACGACGCGATGAAGAGGCAGAATGCCTCAGCCGAAGCGGGCCCGCCAGACGGGCTGCGTATCCCCCGTTTCGGTCCGGGCGGCGTGGACGGCGCGCGCGATGGCGCGCGCGAGGCAGGCGGCTGCGGCATGGCAGAGCGCATAGCCATCGACCGCCGAATCGCGCAGCGCCCGCCGCCCCGTCGCCATCGCAAAGACCAGATCGCCGTCGAAGGCGGTATGGGCGGGCACGATAGCGCGCGCCATGCCGTCGTGCGCGGCAACCGCCATCCGCTGCGCCTCAGACCGGGTCAGGATCGCGTCGGTCGCGACAATGGCGATGGTCGTCGCGCCGCCTTGCGCCTTGCCGGGGCGCGGATCAGCATCGGGGGCACCCATGCGCGGCAGGCCGCGCCCGCCGAACTCGGCCCCGAACTCCCACGCCGCCGCCCAGAATCGGCCCGCATCGGGGCTCACGACCGAGCCGAGGCTGTTGACCGCCACAAGCGCGCCCACCGTCACGCCCGAGTCGAGCACCGCCGAGGCCGAGCCGAGCCCGCCCTTGAGGTCCGCCGTCGTCGCCCCCTTGCCTGCCCCCTCGGAGCCCAGCGCGAAATCGAGGCCCGCCCGGCCCAACGCCGCGCGCCCGAGCGCGGGATAGGGGTTCTCGGCCCAATCCGCCGCCCCGCCCGCCAGCAGATCGAAGAGGATCGCGCCCGGCACGATCGGCACGCGCAGGGGCCCGACCTCGAACCCCCGACCGGCCGCGCGCAAGCCCGCCATCACGCCGCCGCAGGCCTCGAGCCCGAAGGCCGACCCGCCCGACAGCACCAGCGCATCCACCCGCTCGACCAGTCGGCCGGGCGCGAGCAGGTCGGTCTCGCGCGTGCCGGGCGCCCCGCCCATCACATGCACCGCCGCGACCGCGGGCTCATCGGGCACGACCACGGTGACGCCGGTCTTGAGGCGATCATCGGCGGCGTTCCCGACGCTCAGCCCCGCGACATCGGTGATGAGATTGCGCGCCCCGGGCCGCATGTCGCCTCCTGCGTCACGGCGATCCGCCGCTGACAAAGCCTAGCCGAACCGCGCCCGGGTGCAACCGCGCTCGTGCCGGGGGTTCAGCCCCGCCCGGCGCCGCGGGCGAGCCACATCCAGGCGAACACCCCGGTCAGGAAGCCCGCCGCGGCGATGAGGGCGGCGATGACCACCTGCGCGGGTTCGGCATCGACCGCCGAGAGCGCGAGATAGCCGAAGGCCCAGAACCCCGACCAGCTGATGACGCAGACGATGGCGATGAGCTTGCGCACGGTCCAGCCTCCCAGCGCGCCGGCATCGGGCGCGCCGTCCGAGGCTAGCGGCCCGGCGCGGCGCCCGGTTTGATCCAGATCATCCGCGCCGATGCGCGACCGCCCGTGGCCCCGCCTCAGCCGAGCGTCGGGTCGATCGTCTTGCAGGCGGCGACGAGGCCGCGCACCGCCGCCACCGACTTGTCGAACATCGCCTGTTCGTCGGGGTTGAGGCGGATATCCGCGACCCGCTCCACCCCGCCCGCGCCGATCACGACCGGCACGCCGACATAGAGCCCGTCGAGCCCGAAGGCCCCCGCGACATGCGCGGCACAGGGCAGCAGGCGCTTCTGGTCCTTGAGATAGGCCTCGGCCATCTCGATGGCGCTCGTGGCCGGGGCGTAATAGGCCGAACCGGTCTTGAGCAGCCCCACGATCTCGGCGCCGCCGTCGCGGGTGCGCTGCACGATGGCGTCGAGCCGGTCCTGCGTCGTCCAGCCCATCTTCACGAGGTCAGGGAGCGGGATGCCCGCAACCGTCGAATAGCGCACGAGCGGCACCATCGTGTCGCCGTGGCCGCCGAGCACGAAGGCCGTGACATCGCGCATCGAGACGTTGAACTCGAGGCTGAGGAAGTGCCGGAAGCGCGCCGAATCGAGCACGCCCGCCATGCCGACGACCTTGGCGTGCGGCAGGCCCGAGAACTCGCGCAGCGCCCAGACCATCGCGTCGAGCGGGTTGGTGATGCAGATGACGAAGGCGCCGGGCGCATGCGCCGCGATCCCCTCGCCCACCGATTTCATGACCTTGAGGTTGATGCCCAGAAGATCGTCCCGGCTCATCCCCGGCTTGCGCGGCACGCCGGCGGTGACGATGCAGACATCCGCCCCCGCGATCGCCGCATAGTCGTTGGCGCCCCGGAGTGCTGCGTCGAACCCCTCGGAGGGGCCCGATTGCGCGATGTCGAGCGCCTTGCCCTGCGGCACGCCCTCGGCGATGTCGAAGAGGATGATGTCGCCGAGTTCCTTCATCGCGGCGAGATGGGCGAGCGTCCCGCCGATCTGCCCCGCCCCGATCAGTGCGATCTTTGCGCGTGCCATGCCGACCTCCAAGGCTGAAACCTGTGCCCGTTCTCCTAGTCGCTCACCCTCGCGCTGGCAAGGGCGGGGCGGTGCCGACCGCCCCCATGGCGCCAAGCCGCCGCCAGAGCCTGAGGCCGAGCAGGCAGGCCGCGACCGCAAGGCCGACAGTCAGACCGAGCCAGAGCCCCGCGCCGCCGAGTCCTAGGGGGAAGGCCAGCAGGTAGCTGGCCGGGATGCCGACCAGCCAATAGCTGATCGCGGTCTGCACCATCGGTACGCGCGTGTCGCGCAGGCCCCGCAACAGGCCGAGCAGCATGACCTGCCCCGCGTCGAAGAACTGGAAGAGCGCGGCAAAGGCGATGAGGACGCTGCCGAAGGCGATGATCTCGGGGGCGCGCGGATCGGCCGGGTTCAGGAACAGCCGGATGATCGGCTCGGGCAGGCTGAGGTAAAGCGCGATGATCGCGCATGCCATGCCCCCCGAGAGGCCGAGCGCCGCCACCGCGCCATCACGCAAGCCCGCCCGGTCGCCCGCACCCTCGGCCCGGCCCACCCGCACCGTGGCCGCATTCGACAGGCCGAGGTGGAGCATGAAGGCGACCGCCGTCACCTCGATCGCGATGCCGTGGGCGGCAAGCTCGGTCGTGCCGATCCAGCCCATCATGATGGCCGAGGCGTGGAACAGCCCGCCCTCGGACAACCCGGTGAGGCCGATGGGCCAGCCGAGGTGAAAGACCTGCCGCAGCGCGGCCCAGTCGGCCCGCCAGAGGCGCGAGAGGACGGCATAGCGCCCGAGCCCGCGCCCCCGCGCCGCATAGGCCGCAAGCAGCACGAGCATCGCGACCTGCACCGCGACGGAGGCCACCGCCGCGCCCACGACCCCCATCTCGGGCGCGCCGAGATTGCCAAAGATCAGCACCCAGTTGAGCCCCGCGTTGATCGCCACCCCCGCCAGCGTCACCCAGAGCACGACATGCCCGCGTTCGAGCGACGACAGGAACGCGCGCAGCACCATGACGCCCAGCGCAGGTGCAAGGCCGATGCCCGCCACGCGCAGGTAATCGGCCGCAAGCCCCGCCACGACCGGATCCTGCCCGAGCGCATCGAGGATCGGCCGCGCGTTCCAGAAGAGCGGATAGGCGAGCACCCCGAAACCGGCCGACAGCCACAGCCCCATCCGCGTGTCGCGCCGCACCTGCGCGTCGTCGTCCCGCCCGAGCGCGGCCGCGACAAGGGGCATCACCGCATGGGCAAAGCCGGACCCGAGGGTGAAGACCAGAAAGAAGCTCGACGCCCCGAGCACGCCGGCCGCCAGCGCCTCGACCGAATGCCAGCCGAGCATGATCGTGTCGGTGACATGCAGCGCCATCTGCGCGAGTTGGCTGCCCGCGAGCGGCAGGCCAAGCACGACGAGGGCGCGCGCATGGGCGCGCAGGGCGATGGCACGGGCGGACATGGGCTTCGCATAGCCCGCACCCCGGCACCTGTCCAGCCCGGGGCACGCCAGAGGTCGCTCGGCGACATCGGCCATGTCGCAAACGGCGCGCGGTGGGGCGCGTGCGGCGCTAGGGTGGAGAAGATCCCCTTTGCCGGAGCCAGCATGAACATCGCCCGCGCCCCCCGCCCGCCCCGCAAGATCGACCCGAGCCGGGGTGACCGGCTGGGCGATGGCAGCCCCAACGACAACGACCGGGTGGAAATTGGCCCGACGCAGCTTGCCTTTGCCGAATGGGCGGCGCTCGGGCTCGAGTTGCCCGACCTGCAACGGATGCGCGAGTTTCACTTGCGACGGCTGACGGCGGCGCTGGTGGCGCGCGACATCGGCGGCCTTCTGCTCTTTGATCCGCTGAACATCCGCTATGCGACCGACACGACCAACATGCAGCTCTGGAACAGCCACAACCCGTTCCGGGCGGTGCTCCTGTGCGCCGACGGGCACATGGTCATCTGGGAATACCGCCAGGCCCCCTTCCTCGTGACCTACAACCCGCTCATCGCCGAGATCCGCTCGGGCGCGTCCTTCTTCTACAACGTCTGCGGCGACCGGACCGAGGCCGACGCCTCGTCCTTCGCGGGCCAGGTGGCCGAGGTGATGGCGGCGCATGCGGGGGCGAACCGCCGCCTCGCGGTGGACAAGATCATGGTCCACGGGCTGCGCGCGCTCGAACGGGCGGGCTTCGAGGTGCTTGAGGGCGAGGAGGTGACCGAGCGCACCCGCGCCATCAAGGGCCCCGACGAGATCGCGGCGATGCGCTGCGCCTCGGCCGCCTGCGAGGCCGCGATCGCCGAGATGGAGCACGCCTGCCGCGCCGGCGTCCCCACGGGCAAGATGAGCGAGGACGACGTCTGGTCGGTGCTCCACGCCGAGAACATCCGCCGTGGCGGCGAGTGGATCGAGACGCGGCTCCTCGCCTCGGGGCCGCGGACGAACCCGTGGTTCCAGGAATGCGGGCCGCGCCTGATCCAGCCCAACGAGATCGTGGCCTTCGACACCGACCTGATCGGCGCCTATGGCATCTGCATCGACATCTCGCGCAGCTGGTGGGTGGGCGACGCGCGCCCGACGAACGAGATGCGCAGCGCCTTCGCCCATGCGCTCGACCACATCCGCGATCACCAGGCACGGCTTCGCCCCGGCGTCACCATCCGCGAGCTCGTGCATGGCGGCCACGCGCTCGAGCCGCGCTATCAGCGGCAGAAGTATTCGTGCAAGATGCACGGGGTGGGCCTGTGCGACGAATGGCCCTTCGTGCCCTATCCCGACGGCTGGGCCGAGGGCGCCTTCGACGTGGCGCTGGAGCCGGGGATGACGATCTGCGTCGAGGCGCTGGTCAGCCCCGAGGGAGGCGATTTCTCGATCAAGCTCGAGGATCAGGTGCTGATCACCGAGACGGGCTGCGAGAACCTGACGAAATACCCCTTCGACCCCGCGCTGATGCCGGGCTGAGGGGGATCAGTTCCCCCCTGCCCCAATCGTGGCTTCGACGAGGCGGGAGAGGTCCGCATCAAGAGAAAGGTCGGCCGGGGCATAGGCCCCGGCCAGCGCCTCGGGTGAGAGCACGACATTGCGCACAACCTGCCGCGACGTCGACGCCGGTCCGTGGACCGCGCCATCGAGAACGAAATAGACCGCGCCCGAATTGCCGGCCCGAAGGACGGGCGGCGCCTCGGAGAGAGGCACCTGATAGCGTTCGCCCGCATCGAGGATCTTCTCGAACAGGATGGTTCCGTCGGCTGCCTGGACGCGCACCCAGGCCGGGCGTACGGCCACGATCTCGACGGCTGGCGGGGGAGATTCGAAGACCTGAACCGGATCGGCCGCCTTGGCGAGCGCGGCATCGGGCTCCGAGGACGTCCCACCCTCAGGCGCCGCCGTCGTGCCGAGAACCTCGGCCAGCACCGCTTCGATCTGCTGTGCGGCGGGATCTGCACCGGCCGACACCGGCCGGGAATCAGCCATGGGGGCGGGATCCATTGTTCCGGGTTCGATGGCCGCGATAGGGCCGTCGCGCGGGGTCAGGACCGGCACGCTCAACGCCTCGGGGCGGTAGTATTGCTCTAGCGCGCTCGCCGCGCTGGCTTCGGCGGCGGGGGCGTCCGTTGCGTCAGGTGCCCCGAGCACGACATTGCCGAGCGGATCGAGTTGCACCGCAACGACCGGCGCCTGATCGATGGGCGTCACCTGCACCTGCTGAAGTTCGCGCAGCACTGACCAGCCGCCATAGCCGATCCCGCCGATGAGCAGCGCCAGAAGGACGGCAGACCCCAGCGCGCCCGGCTCGACACGCTCCCACAGCGGCAGGCGACGCGGCAGGAAGGGCACTTCGGGCGCGAGGAAGGCATCGGCGGGGTCGCGATCGTCCGAGATGACGGCGCGGGCCCGATGGGGCGATGCCTCGGGTGCGAGGCCATGCGCCAGCACAAATCCCGATTCGTCGCAGAACTTGCGATAAGCCCATTCGGGATCCATCCCGAGATAGCGCGCATAGGAGCGCACATAACCCGCGATGAAACTCGGCGCCTCGAAGGCCGCGATATCGGAGGTCTCGATGGCCGCAATCCGTTCGGCCGGTATCCGCAGGTCGCGCTGGACATCGAGCAGCGACTTGCCGAGCGTCGCCCGCTCTCCACGCATCAGGTCGCCGAGGCTCGTCTGGAAATCGTCGAAGCCGCGCAGGGGCGCATCAGCCTGCATCGGCTCTGCCGCCGGGCCTTGATGCCTGCGCCACCTCATCTGCCCTGACCGCCACCGAATCGGATGAAAGATTAATCAGTCGCTACCATGTCGGGGTCGGATTTTCCACCGGGACGGACCATATCCGCTCGATTTCCCGCAAGGCGGTTCCGGCGCCCGACCCTGCAGGCGGGGTGGACAGGGCGCGGGAGGCTGCTAGGCTTGTCCCACCACCCATTCCGGGGTGCGGACACATGCGGAAAGGGAGGCGCCATGGCGCTGGGATCGGTTCTGGAGCGGATCGACCGGGATCTGCCGGCAAGCCTCGAGCGGCTCTTTGCCCTTCTGCGGATCCCGTCGATCTCGACCGATCCGGCGCATGCGGGCGATTGCCGCACGGCGGCCGACTGGCTGGTGGCCGAGTTGCGCGATCTGGGCTTCGAGGCCGCGCGCCACGACACGCCCGGCCATCCGATGGTGGTGGGCACCACGGGCGGCGCGGGGGCGCGGCTGCTCTTCTATGGCCACTACGATGTCCAGCCCGTCGATCCGCTCGACCTCTGGGCGCGGCCGCCCTTCGATCCGGCGCTCGAGGACACGCCGCGGGGGCGGGTGATCCGCGCGCGCGGGGCGGCGGACGACAAGGGCCAGCTCATGACCTTCCTTGAGGCCTGCCGGGCGTGGAAGGCCGTCCACGGCACCCTGCCCGGGCCGATCACCGTCTTTTTCGAGGGCGAGGAGGAATCGGGCTCGCCCTCGCTCGTGCCGTTCCTGCACGAGAACCGCGACCTGCTCGCGGCCGATATCGCGCTCATCTGCGACACGGGGCTCGTGGGCGACGGGGCGCCGGCGATCGTGACGATGCTGCGCGGCCTGCTGGGCGAGGAGGTGACGATCCGCGCCGCCTCGCGCGATCTGCATTCGGGCATGTATGGGGGGGCGGCGGCAAACCCCGTCCGCGTGCTCGCCCGCATCATCGCTGGGCTGCATGACGCGAAGGGGCGCGTCACCATCCCGGGCTTTTACGACGGCGTGGAGGAATTGCCGCAGGCGATCCGCGACCAGTGGCAGGGGCTTGCCTTCGACCCCGAGGCGTTCCTGGGCGAGGTGGGGCTTGCCGTGCCCGCGGGCGAGGCCGGGCGCAGCGTGCTCGAGATGATCTGGTCGCGCCCGACCTGCGAGGTGAACGGGATCGCGGGCGGCTATGCGGGGGCGGGCTTCAAGACCGTGCTGCCGGCCGAGGCGCGCGCCAAGATCAGCTTCCGCCTGGTCGGGACGCAGGATCCCTTGAAGATCCGCGAGGCCTTCCGTGCGCAGGTGCGCGCCGCCCTTCCCGCCGACTGCACCGCCGAATTTGCCCCCCACGGCGCGAGCCCCGCCTGCCGGATGGACATCACCCATCCCGCCTTCGAGGCGGCGCGCATCGCCCTTGGCGAGGAATGGGGCACGCCTGCGGCCTATGTGGGCTGCGGCGGCTCGATCCCGGTCGCGGGTTACATGAAGGACATCCTCGGGCTGCAATCCATGCTGATCGGCTTTGGCCGCGACGATGACCGCATCCACAGCCCGAACGAGAAATACGACCTCGACTGCTTCCGCAGGGGTGCGCGCAGTTGGGCGCGGATCCTTGCCGCCCTTCGCTGAAAGGAATCGCCATGCTGCGTCTTGCGACTGCCGCGCTGATTGCACTCGGGGCCGCCCTGCCGGTCGCCGCCCAGTCGGTCAGCGCCTACTACCCCGAATCGATCGTCGATGCGCTGCGGGACGCGGGCTACAAGGCGGTCCTGACCACCGATGACGTGGGCGACCCCAGAATCGACAGCGCCTCGAGCGGGGTCTCCTACAGCATCTGGTTCTACGGCTGCGACGAAACCAACGCGCGCTGCACCGATGTGGAGTTCCGCGCGGGATTCGACCTTACCGAGCCGCTCGATCCGTCCATCATCAACCAGTGGAACCGCGAGGAACTGATCGGCAGCGCGTATCTTGACGAGGAAGGCGACCCGTTCATCCGCCATCATTTTGTCTCGTTCGACGGTTTTCCGCGCGCTTCCTTCGAAACCTTCCTTGATACGTGGGAGAGGGTGCTCGCCTATTTCACGGCTCGGATCGGCTGGTAGCCCGCGCTCAGCGCCCCTTGCCGCGCGGATGGCCGCGCGCAAGCTTGAGCGCGAGCATACCGAAGGGGAGCGCGTGCCAGGCCAGATCGACGATGTCGATCGGGCGCGCGAGGGTTCCGGCCGCCAGCATCCGAAGTTTCTCGACGATGTGCGGCTCAGGAAAAAATGGCGAAAGGCCGAGGCTCACGGCCGCAAGGGCAAACAGCCAAAGCGGCAATCCATCGACGAAGGCTAGAAAGACACGCATGACTCCCCTCGAATTGGGTACGCATGGCGAGGGAATGATGGCGCGGTTGACGGGGCTCGAACCCGCGACCCCCGGCGTGACAGGCCGGTACTCTAACCGACTGAGCTACAACCGCGCGATCTTGCCCGGATGCTTCCGAGCGTACGGCTTCCTACCCGCAGCGGTCGGGCGCGTCAAGCGCGGATCGCGCGCCCGTCACGTCGCCTCGCGCACATCGAGCGCACGGCGCACGGCCCGCGTCGCCGCCGCCCAGGCCGAGGCGGCAGAGCGCGCCTTGTGGGCGGCGAAGGCGTCCGCGTCGCGATAGCTCTCATCGACCGCGAAGACGAGCGGATCGGCAGTCGGCTCGATCGCGAAGTGCAGGCAGCCCGGTTCGGCGCGGCTCAGCGCGACATGGGCGGCGAGATGGGCGAGCACGTCCGCGCGCGCCTCGGCGTCGGGGCAATGCAGCGTGCCGGTGACGCGGATCATTCGAGCTCGATCGTGCCGGGGGGTTTCGATGTCACGTCATAGAAGACGCGGTTGATCCCGCGCACCTCGTTGATGATGCGCGTCGCGGTTTCCGAGAGGAAGTCGTGGCCGAAGGGGTAATAGTCGGCCGTCATCCCGTCGACGCTGGTGACGGCGCGCAGCGCGCAGGCGTAATCATAGGTCCGCCCGTCGCCCATCACGCCCACGGTGCGCACCGGCAGAATGGCGGCGAAGGCCTGCCAGATCGCGTCATAGAGGCCGTGACGGCGGATCTGGTCGATGTAGACGGCATCGGCCGCGCGCAGGATCGCGAGCTTTTCGCGCGTGACCTCACCCGGGCAGCGGATCGCGAGGCCCGGCCCCGGAAACGGGTGGCGCCCGATGAAGGCGGGCGGCAGGCCAAGCTCGCGCCCGAGCGCGCGCACCTCGTCCTTGAAGAGCTCGCGCAAGGGCTCAACGAGCTTCAGCCCCATCTTCTCGGGCAGCCCGCCGACGTTGTGGTGGCTCTTGATCGTGACCGACGGCCCGCCCGCGAAGGAGACCGATTCGATCACATCCGGATAGAGCGTGCCCTGCGCGAGGAACTCGGCCCCGCCAACGGCCGCCGCATGGCGCTGGAAGACATCGATGAAAAGCCGCCCGATCGTCTTGCGCTTGACCTCCGGGTCGCTCACGCCCTCGAGCGCGCCGAGGAAACGGTCGGATTCGTCGGCGTGGATGAGCGGTATGTTGTAGGCGTCGCGGAACATCGCGACGACCTCGGCCGCCTCGCCCTGCCGCAAGAGGCCATGATCGACGAAGACGCAAGTGAGCTGCGCGCCGATCGCCTCGTGGATCAGCACCGCCGCGACTGAGCTGTCGACCCCCCCCGACAGCCCGCAGATGACACGCCCGCTGCCGACCTGCGCGCGGATGCGCGCCACCGCCTCGGCGCGGAAGGCGCCCATCGTCCAGTCGCCCCTGAAGCCCGCGATGTGCACGAAGTTGCGGTAAAGCTCCGCCCCCTTCGGCGTGTGGTGGACCTCGGGGTGGAACTGCACGGCGTAGAAGCGCCGCGCCCTGTCGGCGGTGATGGCGAAGGGCGCGTTGGGCGAGGTGCCATG
>JBIKVM010000094.1:0-10567 GCA_044356825.1 Limisphaerales bacterium | reverse complement strand
CCGGATCCACCCCCATGCACATGCGCGTCAATGCGGGCCTCGGCATGGCGCGCATCATCGAGCGCGTCCACCAGATCGCGATGAGCCACCAGCCGAACGCGGTGGGCGCGGTCGGGCAGGCCAATGTCTGGCCCAATTCCCGCAACGTCATCCCCGGCCGCGCCGTCTTCACGGTCGACATCCGCAGCCCCGAGCAGGCCAAGCTCGACGCCATGCGCGCCGAGATCGAGCGCGCCGCCCACGCGGTCGCGCGCGAACTCGGCCTCGGCTGCGAGATCGAGGCGACGGGCCATTTCGACCCCGTCACCTTCGACCCCGCGCTGGTCGGCAGCGTGCGCCGCGCGGCCGAGCGGCTGGGCTACAGCCACATGGACATCATCTCGGGCGCGGGCCACGACGCGTGCTGGATCAACCGCCTCGCGCCGACGGTGATGATCTTCTGCCCCTGCGTCGGGGGGCTGAGCCACAACGAGGCCGAGGAGATCACGCCCGACTGGGCGCGCGCGGGCACGGACGTGCTGCTGCACGCGGTGCTCGAGGCGGCGGAGGTCGTCGGCTGACGGCGCCGGGACGGTTCGGGAAACATCGGCGGGACACCCCCGCATCATCGGTCGGAGGCAAGGATGCGCACGGTCATCAAGAACGGAACCATCGTCACCCATGATCTGACGTGGAAGGCGGATGTCGCGATCGAGGGGGGGCGGATCGTCGAGATCGGCGCGGGGCTGAAGGGCGAGACGATGCTCGATGCGACGGGTTGCTACGTCATGCCCGGCGGCATCGACCCGCACACCCACCTCGAGATGCCCTTCATGGGCACCTATTCGGCCGACGACTTCGAATCGGGCACGCGCGCGGCGCTGTCGGGCGGGACGACGATGGTCATCGACTTCGCCCTGCCCGCGCCCGGCCAGGGGCTGATGGACGCGCTCGGGATGTGGCACAACAAGTCGGGGCGGGCGACCTGCGACTATTCCTACCACATGGCCGTGACCTGGTGGAGCGAGAAGGTCTTCGAGGACATGAAGGCCGTGACCGCGGCGGGTATCACCTCGTTCAAGCACTTCCTCGCCTACAAGGGCGCGCTGATGGTCAACGACGACGAGCTTTTCGCCTCGTTCCAGCGGGTGCGCGAACTGGGCGGCGTCGCCATGGTCCATGCCGAGAACGGCGACGTGGTGGCCGAGCTTTCGGCGCGGCTATTGCGCGAAGGGAACACCGGCCCCGAGGCGCACGCCTATTCGCGCCCGCCGCAGGTCGAGGGCGAGGCCACGAACCGCGCGATCATGATCGCCGACATGGCGGGCGTGCCGCTCTATGTCGTGCACACCTCCTGCGAGGAGGCGCATGAGGCGATCCGGCGGGCGCGCGCTCAAGGCAAGCGCGTCTGGGGCGAGCCGCTGATCCAGCACCTGACGCTCGATGAGAGCGAGTATTTCCACCCCGACTGGGACCATGCCGCACGGCGCGTGATGTCGCCCCCCTTCCGCAACAAGGCCCATCAGGACAGCCTGTGGGCGGGGCTTCAGGCCGGGTCGCTCTCGGTCGTGGCGACGGATCATTGCAGCTTCACGAGCAAGCAGAAGCGCTTCGGCGTGGGCGACTTCACCAAGATCCCGAACGGCACCGGCGGGCTCGAGGACCGGATGCCGATGCTCTGGACGGCGGGCGTGCGCACCGGGCGCATCACGATGAACGAATTCGTGGCCGTGACCTCGACCAACGCGGCGAAGATCTTCGGCCTCTATCCCCGCAAGGGGGCGGTCGCCGTCGGGGCGGATGCCGACCTCGTGGTGTGGGATCCCGAGAAGTCGAAGACGATCCGCGCCGCGGACCAGCAATCGGCCATCGACTACAACGTCTTCGAGGGCAAGGAGGTCACGGGCCTGCCCCGCTTCACGCTGACGCGCGGCCATGTCGCGATCCACGACGGCGAGGTGCGCACCCGCGAGGGCCACGGCAGCTTCGTCGGCCGCGAGCCGAACGGGCCGGTCAACCGCGCCCTCTCGACCTGGAAGGAGCTGACGGCGCCCCGGCCCGTCGCGCGTTCGGGCATTCCCGCGACCGGGGTCTGAGGTGGCGCCGCGCCTTGCCGGTCTCTCGGCCTTCCCGATCACCCCACTGACGGGGCGGGGCGACATTGACGCCGCGGGGCTCGCGCGGCTCGTGGCGCGCGCGGTCGCGGGGGGCGCGCAGTCGATCGGCCTGATGGGCAGCACCGGCAGCTATCCCTACCTGCCGCGCGCGGCCCGGATCGAGGCGATGCAGGCCGCGCGGGCGGCCGCCCCCGGGGTGCCGATCGCGGTCGGGGTGGGGGCGCCCGCGCTGCTGCAGGTGCTGAAGAACGCGCGCGATGCGGCCGAGTGCGGGATGGATGCGCTGTTGCTCGCGCCCGTGACCTATCAGCCGCTGCGCCCGGCCGAGGTGACGGGCCTCTATCGCGCGGTCGCGACCGAGGCGGCGCTGCCGGTCGTGCTCTACAACAACCCGGGCACGACGCATGTGACCTTTGGCCACGACCAGATCGCCGAGATCGCCGCCCTGCCCGGGGTGGTCTCGGTCAAGATGCCACCCGACCCCAACCCGGGGCCGGCGTTTGCCGCGCTGCGCGCCGCGCTGCCCGCGGGCTGCACGCTCGGCACCAGCGGCGACGGGATGGCCGCGCGCGCGCTCCGCGCCGGGGCCGAGGTGTGGTATTCGGTGCTGGGCGGGCTTTTCCCCGAACCCTGCCGCGCGATGGTCGATGCGGCGGCGGCGGGCGACGATGCGCGGCTCGACGCGCTCGACGCCCGCCTTGCCCCGGTCTGGCAGGTCTTTGCCGCGCAGGGCAGCTATCGCGCCATCCACGCGGCGCACGCGATCATGGGTTTCGGCGAGGCTGCGCCGCCGCTTCCCGTCCTGCCGCTCGCGGGTGCGGATCGGGCGGCGGTGGCGGCGGCGCTGCACGCGGCGGAGTTGATGGCATGAACGACGGGGCGGTGATCCGGGCTGAGGGCCTCAACCTCGTGTTCGAGACGGGCGACGGCCCCGTGCAGGCGCTGCGCGAGGTGAACCTCAGCGTCGCGCGCGGCGAATTCGTGAGCTTCATCGGCCCCTCGGGCTGCGGCAAGACGACCTTCCTGCGCTGCGTGGCGGCGCTGGAACATCCGACCGGCGGGGTGCTCGAGATCAACGGGATGGAGCCCGACGCGGCGCGGCGCGCGCGCGCCTATGGCTATGTCTTTCAGGCCGCGGGGCTTTATCCGTGGCGCACGATCGCGGGCAACGTGCGCCTACCGCTCGAGATCATGGGCTATCCGCGTGCCGAGCAGGAGGCGCGCGTGGCCCGCGTGCTCGAGCTTGTCGATCTGGCGGGCTTCGCGGGCAAGTTCCCGTGGCAGCTTTCGGGCGGGATGCAGCAGCGCGCCTCGATCGCGCGCGCGCTGGCGTTCGATGCGGACCTGCTGCTCATGGACGAACCCTTCGGCGCGCTCGATGAAATCGTGCGCGACCGGCTCAACGAGGCGCTCTTGCAACTCTGGCAGCGGACGGGCAAGACCATCCTGTTCGTGACCCATTCGATCCCCGAGGCGGTCTATCTCTCGACCCGGATCGTGGTCATGAGCCCCCGCCCCGGCCGCATCACCGACGTGATCGAGAGCACGCTGCCGCGCGAGCGCCCGCTCGAGATCCGCGACAGCCGCGCCTTTCTCGACATCGCGCACCGGGTGCGCGAGGGGCTGCGGGCGGGACATGCCTATGACGATTAGGGGGCGGGCATGACCGCGGCCGCGCGGGTGGCAGAGGGGGGCGCCGCGGTGGCGATCCGGCCCGCGACGGTGGCCGACCTTGCCGGCTGCGCCGCCGTCGTCAACGGCTGGATCGACGAGACGGGCTGGGTCCCGCGCGTCAAGACCCCGGCCGAGATCGAGGCCTATTTCACCCCCGACCTGCTCGACCGCCGCCTGATCCTTGTCGCGGATGAGGGCGGCCGGGTGGGCGGCTATCTCTCGCTCGCGCCCGAGGGGTATGTGGGCGCGGTCTATCTGCGCGCGGGGTTGCGCGGGCGGGGTGTCGGGCGGGCGCTGATCGAGGCCGCCAAGGCGCGCCACCCGGGGGGGCTCGAGCTCGAGGTGTTCGAGGTCAACGCCGATGCCCGCCGCTTCTATGCCCGCGAGGGCTTTGCCGAGATGGCGGGCCGGCGGCGGATAGACACTGACGAGGGGCTGCCGGTGCTGCGGCTGCGCTGGGAGGGGCGGGGATGACGCGCCTTCTGCCCGTGCTGACCGTCGTCGCGGGGCTCATTGTGCTGTGGTATGCCGGCGCCGTCGCGCTCAACGCGCAATGGACGCGCGATCAGGCGGCGCGGGCGGGGGTCGAGATCGGCTTTGGCGACATCGTGCGCGATGCCTTCGTGCAGGAACGCCCGCTTCTGCCAGCCCCCCATCAGGTCGCGGCCGAGTTCTGGCGCACGACCTGGGTCGAGGAGGTGACGGGAAAGCGCGGCATCGTGCGCTCGGGCAGCCTGTCGAACCGCAGCCTCATCTATCACGGCTGGGTGACGCTGTCGGCCGCCGCACTCGGCTTTGCCATCGGGGCGGGCTTCGGCGTGCTCCTTGCGGTCGGGATCGTCTACAACCGGGCGATGGATGCCTCAGTCATGCCCTGGGCGATCGCGAGCCAGACGGTGCCGATCCTTGCCATCGCGCCGATGATCATCGTGGTGCTCGCCTCGGTCGGCCTCACGGGGCTGGTGCCGAAGGCCGTGATCTCGGCCTATCTCTCCTTCTTTCCGGTCGTGGTCGGGATGGTGAAGGGGCTGCGCAGCCCCGATCCGATGCAGCTTGACCTCATGCGGACATGGGGGGCGAGTGGGGCGCAGAGCTTCGTGCGGCTGCGGCTGCCGGCGTCGATGCCCTATCTCTTTGCCTCGATGAAGGTGGGGGCGGCGGCGGCGCTCGTGGGCGCGATCGTCGGCGAATTGCCGGTGCAGGAGGGCGGGCTCGGCGCCCGGCTCTTGGCGGGGAGCTATTACGGCCAGACGGTGCAGATCTGGGCCGCGCTGTTTGCGGCCGCGCTGCTTGCGGCCGCCGTGGTGGGCGTGATCGGCGCGGTCGAGCGCGCGACCCTCAACCGCATGGGCTTCGGGCGATGAGGGCGATCTTCGCCACCCCGGGCCGCTGGCAGGGGCTTGCGGCAACCGGGCTTGCGCTCGGGCTTGCGGGGCTCGGCGGAGGTCCGGGCGGCTGGGCGGCGGTGGTGCTTCTGCTCGTGGCTGGTGCGGCCGGAGGGGCGGTAGTGGGCCAGCGCCTGCCGCGCGGCGGGAGGGTAGCGGCGCTCGCGCTCGTCACGCTCGCGCTCGGCCTCGCGGGCGCCGGAATTGCGGGCGATGCCGCGCCGGACGGCGGGGCGCGGCTCTGGGTCGGGGTGGTCGCGCTCTGGCTTGGGGCGTGGATGCTTGTGGCCCTCGTCGCCGAAGAGGCGGCGGGGCGGGGCGGCGCGGCGGGCGTGCTTGCGCCGGCGGTGTTCGGGCTCACGCTCCTGTGGCTGTGGGAGGTCGCGACGCGGGGCCTCGGCGTGCCGTCGGTGATCCTGCCCGCCCCCTCGGCGATCGCGGCGCGGATGGCGGAGTCGGCCGATGTGCTCTGGATCGATTTCGTGCAGACGATCGTCAAGGGCGCGCTCACGGGCTATGCGATCGGGGCGGCGGCGGCGGTCGCGGTCGCGGTCGCGGTCGACCGCTCGCCCTTCCTGCAGCGGGGACTGTTGCCCGTGGGCAATTTCGTGGCGGCGCTGCCCATCGTCGGGATCGCGCCGATCCTTGTGATGTGGTTCGGCTTCGACTGGCAGTCGAAGGCGGCGGTGGTGGTGGTGATGGTGTTCTTCCCCGTCCTCGTCAACACGCTCGCGGGGCTAGGCGCGACGGACCGGGCCGGGCGCGACCTGATGGCGACGTGGTCGGCGGGCTATTGGCAGAGCCTGTGGAAGCTGCGCCTGCCCGCCGCGATGCCCTTCATCTTCAACGGGCTCAAGATCGCGACCACGCTTGCGCTGATCGGGGCGATTGTTGCCGAATTCTTCGGCAGTCCGATAAAGGGGATGGGTTTTCGCATCTCGACCGAGGTCGGCAGGCTTCAACTCGACATGGTCTGGGCCGAGATTGCGGTGGCGGCTTTGGCGGGATCGGCCCTCTATGGGCTGGTCGCCGCGATGGAACGGCGGGTGACCTTCTGGCACCCGTCACAACGGGACCGCGCGCGCGGTCCGCAACGGAGGTGAGACGATGAAGCGATTTCTGGCAGGAATGGCGGCGGCAGGGCTGCTCGCCGGGGCGGCGCAGGCCGCCGACGACGTGACGCTGCAGCTCAAGTGGGTCACGCAGGCGCAGTTCGCGGGCTACTACGTCGCCCTCGACAAGGGCTTCTATGAGGAAGAGGGCCTCAACGTCACGATCAAGGCGGGCGGGCCCGACATCGCGCCGGTGCAGGTGCTGCTCGGCGGCGGGGCGGATGTGATGGTGGACTGGCTGCCCTCGGCGCTCGCCGCGCGCGAGCAGGGCGCGCCGGTCGTCAACATCGCGCAGCCGTTCAAGTCCTCGGGCATGATGCTGACCTGCCTCAAGGAGACGGGGATCTCGAGCCCCGCCGACTTCAAGGGCAAGACGCTGGGCGTGTGGTTCTTCGGCAACGAATATCCGTTCCTGAGCTGGATGGGTACGCTCGGCATCCCGACCACGGGCGGCGCCGACGGGGTCGAGGTGCTCAAGCAGGGCTTCAACGTCGATCCGCTGCTGCAAAAGCAGGCGGCCTGCATCTCGACGATGACCTACAACGAGTACTGGCAGGTGATCGACGCGGGCATCAGCCCCGATGATCTCGTGACCTTCAAGTATGAGGATCAGGGCGTCGCGACGCTCGAGGACGGTCTCTATGTGCTCGAGCAGAACCTCACCGACCCGGCCTTCGAGGACAAGATGGTGCGCTTCGTGCGCGCCTCGATGAAGGGCTGGAAATACGCCGAGGCGAACCCCGACGAGGCGGCGATGATCGTGCTCGACAACGACGACACGGGCGCCCAGACCGAAGGCCACCAGAAGCGGATGATGGGCGAGGTCGCGAAGCTGACCGCGGGCTCGAACGGCGCGCTCGATCCGGCCGACTATGACCGCACGGTGGCGACGCTGCTGGCGGGCGGGTCGGACCCGGTCATCTCCAAGGCGCCCGAGGGGGCCTGGACGCACCAGATCACGGACAAGGCGCTGCAATAAGGCGCGCGAGGGGGGCCCGCGCAGAGGCGCGGGCCCCTTTTCCATGCCGGGCGGGCGTGGCATGAACACCCGAGCGCCACCGCCCGAGGCCCCCATGCCCCCTGCCCTGCCCGACCCCGCCACCGCTGCCGAGCTGCGCGCGGTCGCCCATGAGATGGCTGATGCCGCGCGGGTCACGACCTTGCGCCATTTCCGCAGCCGCGGCCTGCACGCCGAATCCAAAGAGGCCGCGCGCTTCGACCCCGTCACCATCGCCGACCGCGAGGCCGAGGCCGCGATGCGCGCGGTCCTCGCCCGCCGGCGGCCCGAGGATGCGATCCTCGGCGAGGAATACGCCCCGACCGCGGGCCGCTCCGGCCTGACCTGGGTGATCGACCCGATCGACGGCACGCGCTCCTACATGTCGGGCACGCCCGTCTGGGGGGTGCTGATCGCGGTCAGCGACGCGGGCGGGCCGATCTATGGCCTGATCGACCAACCCTTCACCGGCGAGCGGTTCGAGGGTGGCCTCGGGCAGGCGGTCATGGCCTGGCCGGGGGGGACGGCGGCGCTTGGGACACGCCCGACGGCCCGGCTTGCCGATGCGATCCTCTTCTCGACCTTCCCAGAGGTCGGCACCCCGGCCGAACGCGCGGGCTTCGAGGGCGTCGCGCGCGCGGTGCGCCTGACGCGCTACGGGATGGATTGCTACGCCTACGCCCTGATCGCCGCGGGCCAGATCGACCTCGTGATCGAGGCCGGGCTCGAATCCTACGACGTCTGCGCCCCGATCGCGGTGATCGCGGCCGCGGGCGGCATCGTCACCGACTGGCGCGGGCGGCCCGCACATGGCGGCGGGCGGATCCTCGCCGCGGCGAATCCCACCCTGCACGGGGCGGCGCTCGCGATCCTCTCGGCCGTGCCCGAGAACTGATCCCGGAAACGATTTGCTAACCCGGTGGGCCTATCGTGCCGCGATCGCGCACAGAATTGCGCGGCGAAAGGCGGGATCATGTCTGCGAATGCAGTGCTGCGGCGCAAGCTCGAAGCGGGCAAACGCTTCGTTCCCGTGCGCGATACCGACACGGCCGAGCGCGGCTGGCGCCTTGCGCTTGCGCGGGCGACGCATGAAGCGCTTGGCCTTGCCATCGATGTCGGGCCGGTGCGCGAGGTGCGGCGCAAGCTTGCTGAACTGATGGAACTGCCACCCGAGAACGCGCTGATGGCAACGCTCGAGGGGCCCGAGGGGGGCCTTGGCCTCATCGTCATCGGGCCGGAGGTTCTCACTGCGCTGATCGAGGTGCAGACGATGAAGCGCGTCGCGCGCAGCGCCGTCATGCCGCGCCGTCCCACCCGCACCGACGCCGCGATGGTCGCCGAACCAGTGGACGCAGCGCTGCGCGCGCTCAGTGCCGAACTCGTCCATTCCGATGACCTGACCTGGACCGCGGGATTCCGGTTCGGGGCGCATCTGGCCGACGCCGGCGGGATGGAGTTGCTGCTCGAGGATACCGCCTATCGCACGCTCGAATGCGAGGTGACGGCAGCAGGCGGCGCGCGGCGCGGCCGCGTCATGATCGCGCTGCCGGCCGAGGGGCGCGGGCCACGCCCTGCCCCGCGTCGCGGCGCGCCTGAAGCCGCGATCGAGGCGGCGCGGCACTGGTCCACGATCATGCGCGACACCGTCTTGCAGGTCGAAGCCCCGCTCGAGGGCGTGGTCGGCCGTATTCGCCTCTCGCTCGATGAGGTTCTGGCACTCAAGACGGGGGACAGCTTGCGCATCGACATGGCCAATCTCGAGCAGATCGCCCTCGAGGCGCCGGGCGGGCGGCCCGTGGCGCTCTGCCGGCTTGGCCAGAACCGCGGCATGCGCGCCGTGCGCCTGGCCGTGATCGACCCGCAGGAGACGGCGCGGATGCTTTTCCCGCGCGCCGAGGGGCCGGCGCTGACGCGAAGCCGGACGCCACACGGCTGAAGGGGCGGCGTCAGGCCGCCTCGGCCCGGGAAACGGCCGCAAGGGCTGCATCATAGCTCTCGAGCCCGGCCGAGGAACCCTCGGACAGCAAGCGCCGCCATGCACGCGCACCGGGAAGGCCGTGAAAAAGCCCGAGCATGTGGCGGGTAATCGCATGCATCCGCCCGCCTGCCGCGACATGGCGCGCGATGCGAGGGCGCATCGCCTGCGCGACCGCGAACGGCGCTTCGAATGGCGCCTCCGTGCCGAAGACGACCGGATCGGCCGGCAGCACGATGGCGGCGGGGTCGTGATAGGCAGCGCGCCCGACCATGACACCGGCAAAGCCCTGCGCCAGAGCCTCGCGCACCTCGGAAAGCGTGGTGATCCCGCCGTTGAGCGTGATCGCGAGATCGGGGAACGCCGCGACCATCCGGCGCGCCAGCCCGTAGTCGAGCGGCGGGATCTCGCGGTTCTCGCGCGGGCTCAGACCCTCGAGCCAGGCCTTGCGGGCATGGATCGTCACTGCGCGCAACCCGGCCGCGCGCAGCGTCTCAAGAAAGCGCGGCAGCGTATCCTCGACGGGCTGGTCATCGACGCCGAGCCGGCACTTGACCGATACGGGCACGTCGACCGCCTCGCGCAGGGCCGCGACGCAGGCCGCAACCCGCTCGGGGTCGCGCATCAGCACCGCCCCGAAGATGCCAGACTGCACGCGATCGGACGGGCAGCCGCAGTTGAGGTCGATCGCGCCATAGCCATGCGCCACCCCGATCGGCGCCGCCCGCGCGAGCATCGCGGGATCCGACCCGCCAAGCTGGAGCACGACGGGCCCCTCATCCGCGTCATGGGCAAGCAATCGCGCGGCATCGCCATGCACGATGGCCTGGGCCGTCACCATCTCGGTGTAGAGCGTGACCTCGCGCGACATGAGGCGGTGGAACGCCCGGCAATGCCGGTCGGTCCAGTCCATCATGGGCGCCACGGCCAGTCTATGCGGTCTTTTTTCCATGTTTTCTTGTCTCATCGATCCGTTGACATGGGCATGCCCCGCGCCGGGCTTCGCCCTGATATCCGCGAACATCGCCCTTTGCGACGGCTCGCTGCGGACATCGCTCCACGCTGGGACCGGTCAGCGGGGGCTCCGTATGGTGCTTGGTTAAAGTCGCCAACCTCCGCCTCGACCGTTCACCTCGCTGGCCGCCTGAGATTACACCGTTGACCGCGCCGAAATGAAACCAGGTCCATCGACGCCACCGCGAACGCCTTGGGTCGGGGGTTCCGGGCGCATCGACGCTTTTCAATCGAAAAGGTCAATCTCTTCGTTGATCTCGCTGATCACCGACAGGCGCTGGCGTGCAGGCTCTCCCGCCTGGCCGATGTAGGCA